>CAZOMF010000042.1:0-13896 GCA_964580635.1 uncultured Dehalococcoidaceae bacterium | reverse complement strand
CGTAGGTGCTCGGCCGCCCGATGCCGTTCTGCTCCATCGTCTTGACGAGCGTGGCTTCCGTGTAGCGCGGCGGCGGCTGGGTGAATTTCTGCTCCGTGTGCACGCCGAGGAGCGTGAGCGCGTCCCCTTTGGCCAGCTTCGGCAGTTTGGCCTTCAACTCCTCCTCGGCGTCGTCCTTGCCCTCGCTGTAGAGGGCCATGAAGCCGGGGAACGTGTTGACCGAGGCCGCCGTGTGCAGCAGGTAGTCGTTGTGGTCCCGGGCCGCGATATCCACCGTCGTGTTGTCGAACTGGGCCGCCGCCATCTGGCTCGCTACCATGCGCTTCCAGATGAGCTCGTAGAGGCGGAACTGGGTCGTGTTGAGGTACTGCTTGACGGCTGCCGGCTCGCGGTGGGTGCGGGTCGGGCGAATGGCCTCGTGGGCGTCCTGGGCGGAAGCCCGCGCCGCGTAGTGGCGGGCCTTGGCGGGCGCATAGTCCGCGCCGTACTTTCCCTTGATGTAGTCCCGCGTCTCGGCGATGGCGGACTCGGCGACGCGGGTGGAGTCCGTCCTCATGTAGGTGATGAGCCCGATGTTGCCTTCAGCGCCGACGGACAGGCCCTCGTAGAGCTGCTGGGCAATGGCCATGGTCTGCTTGGTGCTGAACCGCAGTTTCCGCCAGGCCTCCTGCTGGAGCGTGCTGGTGGTAAACGGCGGCGCCGGCTGGCGGCTCGCCTTCTTGGTGGCGACCTTGTCCACGGCGTAGGCGGCGGACTTGAGGCCCTTCTCGACCTCGTCCGCGTCGTTCCCGGAGCCTACCTCCATCTTCTTGCCGCCGAGCAGCCCCACGAGCGACGCCCGGAACGTCGTCTTGTCCTGGCCCTTCTGGAGCTCCGCCTCGATGGTCCAGTATTCCCTGGCCTTGAAGGCCTGTATCTCCCGCTCGCGGTCCACCACGATCTTCACCGCCACGGACTGCACGCGCCCGGCGGAGAGCCGCTTGCGCACCTTTTTCCAGAGTAAGGGGCTTATCTTATAGCCGACGAGGCGGTCGAGCACGCGGCGCGCCTGCTGGGCGTCCACGAGCTTCATGTCGATGTCGCGCGGCTGCTTGAAGGCTTCCTTGACGGCGTCCGCAGTGATCTCCCGGAACACGACGCGGTGCAGCTTCTGATTGCCGGTGCCGGCCACCTCGGCAAGGTGCCAGGCGATGGCCTCGCCCTCCCGGTCGGGGTCGGTGGCGAGGTAGATATCGGTGGCGTCCTTGGCGGCCGCCTTCAGCTCGTTGACGAGCTTGGTCTTGGCCTTCGGCACGACGTACTTAGGCTGATATTTGTGTTCCAGGTCGATGCCCATCTGGCCGCGGGGCAGGTCCCTGACGTGCCCCAGCGAGGCCTTGAGGCTGTAGCTGCGGCCGAGAATCTTGCTGAGGGTCTTGGCCTTGGCGGGGGATTCGACGATAACGAGTTTCTTACTCATGTGTTGTTTTATTCGACTTTCACGTGATAGTCCTGGCGCAGTTCCCGGGCCAGAACGTAGTTCATGGCGCCGACCTGCCTGACCAGGCCCTTGAGTTCCATCATGGCCAGCGTGCCGCTGACCTCGGCGACGGGCATACCGCTGCGGCGGCATACCTCGTCGATATGCACCGGCTCCGCGCCCAGTTCCCTGAGCAGCGTCGCCTCGATGCCGGTATCCGGCAGTAGCTCCCGCATCTCCATCTGGCGGGAGGCAGCCGTCAGGTTCAGTTCCTCCAGAATATCGGAGGCCTGGCGCACCAGCTTGGCGCCATCCTGGATGAGGCGGTTGGTGCCCCGGCTCGCCGGAGATAAGACGCTGCCCGGCACCGCGAAGACCTCTCGGTTTTGCTCCACCGCGAGGCGGGCCGTGATCATGGCCCCGCTGTCCTCGGAGGCCTCGGTTACCAGCACCCCGAGGCTCAAGCCGCTCAGGATGCGGTTGCGCCGGGGGAAATTCTCGGCGCGGGGCCGGGTGCCCAGCGGATATTCGCTGACGCAGGCGCCGCGGGTGATAATGTCCCGCGCCAGACGCTCGTTTTCCGGCGGATATATCTGGTCCAGTCCGCAGGCGAACACGGCTATCGTACGACCGCCCGCATCGAGCGCTGCCCGGTGCGCGACGGTATCGACTCCCCGGGCGAGCCCGCTCACCACGGTGATGCCGGCGCCGGCCAGCTCGGCGGCCAGCTCTCCGGTCACCTGCTTGCCGTACACCGTCGTCCGCCGCGTGCCCACCACGGCTATGGCGTACTCGTCCTCCGGTCGCAGCTCACCGCGGGCGTAGAGGACGGGCGGATAGTCGTATATCTCCCGCAGGCGGGCGGGGTAGGTCTCCTCGTTGCTCGTCAGCACGCCGACGCCGGCGCGATCGAGCCTGTCCATCTCGTCGTCCGGAGAGACCGTCTCCCGCCAGCGCGTGATGGAGCGTACCGCGGCCGCGTCCAGCCCGGCTTTCCGGATCTCGCTCAGGGGCGCCGTCCACGCTTCGCGCAACGACCCGAAGTGCTGCTCGAGCGCAGACAGCCGCACCCGCCCGATACCCGGGATATTATTAAAAGCGACCCAGTATTTCGTATCCGTAGGCAAAGCGTTATCATTCTATCACAGGGTTTTCCGAATGACAAAAACCGCCGCCGGACTCGATACGTTTACATAATGTTGAATATGCATTCAGCAGGAAATCAGCGTACGGTAACGTGGATACCCGGCGGCGGTCAGCCTTCCCGGATTTTAAACGCCACTGCCACGCAGTGCTTGCAGAAGTGGTCTGCCTGGCGCGTTCAGGTGCAGCGGCAGTGCAGTCCGGTACCGTCTGCAGTGATCTCGACGGTACGGCGCTGTCCGCCGCGCGGCGTCACCAAAGCAGTGACGTGCCGTGGCGCGACCGAGGTAAGAACGACGCCTCCCTGTGCCGCGATCTCCCGTCCCAGCCGCCGGTCCGAAGGCGTGGCGAGCCGTGCGAGGTTCTCTTCGGCGGCGAGGTGGGCAATGGTCTCAGTCAAGGCTTGACCTCATGGGAAAAAGCGTGGCGGAGAGAGTGGGATTCGAACCCACGGTAGCCTTACGGCTACACACGCTCTCCAGGCGTGCCTGATCGTCCACTCCAGCATCTCTCCGCGCCCTATAACTTTAACCTAAACACGACCGGAGCGTCAATTCCCGGCCAGCTTCAGCAGCGTGTTCCAGTTCCGGGTGGTGACGGTCTTCCCGTACTCCCTGTCGAGGAGGGCCATGTAGTCCGTCGTACCGGTGTGCGCCGAAAGCATGACGGCGCCGTAGACCTCGCCGGTGGTCTGCTGCAGGACCCGGATCCCACCGTTTCCCGAGGTATAGGGGATGGTCAATTCACCACGGGGCTTTTCCGAGTAGAAGGAGACATAAAGGCGGGTATCCGGCGTAACAGTGATGCCCCGGAAGGGGTCCCCGGTGACGATGGCCCGGAGCTCGTCGAGGGTGCGGAGCTGAACAGTGACCTCGTAGCCGAGTCCCTGGCGCAGGGCGCTCTCGATGGCAGACGCGACCTTTTCCGGTGCGGTTTCAGGAGAGTCGAACCGGACGTTGCCGCTGGCGAGGACGGTACGGACACCGGCGAAGCCGGCGGCCTCGAAGATGCTTTTCAGTCTCGCGGAAGGGACCTGGCGTCCGCCGACATTGATACCGCGGAGAAACGCTACGTAGGTCATTGCTGTTGTCCGGCGTCGGCGGGAATGGCGGAGAGGGTGGGATTCGAACCCACGCTACGCAGAAACGTAGACCGCTTTTCGAGAGCGGCACCATAAACCACTCGGACACCTCTCCTGGCTTCTAAAATCGAGGCGTTGCGCCCGATTTACGTCAGCTTCTTTATTATGCCGTACCTTTCAGGTATCGTCAATCCGAAACACGACCAGAATCTTGGAGGCTGGCACCGACCGTGAATAGGTAGTAGTTTAGACTCTCGAAAGTTCAATGCCGTGGTAAAATTCCTCGGCATGAACGAAAGTGCCATATTCATAGTCGGGATGATAGTCGCCGACGTGATGGCGATCGCCGCCTGTCTGCTGGCATTGTTCGCCTACCGGCAGATGCGATTGTCCGATGCCGTCATCGATGAGCTTTTTTTCGATGAGATCATAATCTGGGCGGAAGAAGTACGGGACTGGTCACTGGACGAAGGCGACATGCAGGACCTGGCGACGCTCTCCAACATGGCGGCGGCATCGTATTTCGTGCTCTCCAAGCATATGGAAACGCTCGATGATCTGGTCCGGAGGGGCGGGGTGCTGTCCACCAGGACCGCGAAGATGAAACGCTCGCACCTGACGCTGGCCGAGAGGATCAAAACGCTGCAGTATGTGGTGAACAACCAGCGGTCCGCGCTGGCGGACACGTTGAAATACGTCCGTGAACAGGCCAGCGATACCATACCGGCGCTGCTCTCGGAGTTCATGCGGAAATCCGCCGTGCTCAAGGTCATCATGGGCGACCAGGCACGGGCGCTTATCTTGAATATCGGTCAGCTTCAGTAACCATTCGAAATCAACGTGACAACAGCAGCTTTTCAGTGCCCTGTGCCGGGCAGATGTTGAAGGAAACGGGAAAACAAAAACTCCCCGGACCTGCGTCCGGGGAGTCTGTTTTCTGCCTCGAAGAAACCCTAGCTGTTCTGCTGCAGGTTGTTGCGGAGGGTCATGTAGGGGCATTCGCCGCCGTGGGCGAACGTGCAAAGGTTGGAGTAGCCGGCATAATGGCAGAGCCGGCAATTGGGATTCATCGGGGTTTGATTCACGTTCCTGTGAGATTTCGTCTGCTCTTCCATAAACAACGGCTCCTTTCAAGCTTGTATAATCGTGGGACGCGTGGTACAATGCGGTGACTGGTACGCACAGCAATACACGAATGGATATTCGTATTATACCGTACTGGCAAAGGGGTTGTCAAGGAAAGTTTTCGGAGGCAGCGATGAAAACTCGTCCCTGGACATTCATCACCGACCACGGCCGCGTCCTCGTCTACCTGGCCAAACACCATAAGGCGACCGCGCGTGAAATTGCCGCCGAAGCCTCGCTTTCCGAGCGCGGCGTCCAGAAGATCATTCATGATCTTATCGCGGAAGGCTACGTGGAGCCGGAGCGGCAGGGCAGGGGCAACAGCTACCATCTCCACCCGGAACTGCCCATGCGCCATTGCCTGGAGCGGGAGCACGCCGTCGGCGCGCTCCTCAACGCCATGGGGTGCGACCTCAACAGCCGTTCGACCGCCGTCTAGTCGGTTTCCAGCCGCTTGTGGAGCGAGGCCACCGTCTCCGCGAACTTCTTGTCATGGGCGGCCGGCCCTTCCCGGTACATGGCCGGGTACCATTCTATCTTTTTCAGTCCGTCCATCACCGGGCCGAGCTTGTCGTACGGGATGGCGATGAGCACCGTCCCCGGCGGGTATACCTGCTTGGATACCATACCGTGGGAAACGTCCGTGATGATGAAGTTCACCTCGCCGGAAATGTACGGATAGGTGGTCAGCCAGGAGCAGGCGATGACCGGCGTCCCGACACTCGACCACATTTTGCCAGTGCCGTAGCACATGGCGCGCAGGATGATCTCCAGTCGCACGTTGTCGGTGGCCAGAATAAGCACGTCCGGGTCGAAGGTCAGCCTGTCCAGAGATGAAAAAGCCACGTAACGGACGCTGTTCTTCTCCAGTGTGGTGATGTAGTGGTAGAGACGGCGGTTGGCGCGTGCCTCCTCGAAAATGCCGAGCGTCTCCCCGATGTGTCCCGCCTCGAAGACGGGATCGCCCTCGGCCATGCCGGTCAATATCGGTCCCACACAGGTGAAGTTGTCAACCTCAGCATAGAACGGCTCCGACGTCTGGGCCTCCCGCAGCATCTCGCACATCGAGAGGTGTTTCTGTAGCTTGTCGATGCCCTTCGGCTTGTAGAGCAGGAACTTGATGCCCACCGGCGGCATCTCGAAGTTGAACTCCTTGAAAATGGAAAGGTCCCGTCGTTCCGCGGTCATGGTCCACCTCCGTTTCAGGTACCGGCATTCTACCCCCGGCGGGATGGATTTGCAAATAAAGAAGGCGGGCCGCCCGGAAGAGCAGCCCGCCCATGTTGGTCAGGATATTATTATTAGTTACTTGTACCAGCCGTACTCGTTGACGGCTTCCACGATGGCCTTCAGGTTCTCCAGCTTCGGGTTCTCTGACGAGGAGCCGGGTGCCAGGATGTAGCCGCCGCCGGGCTTGCAGGTCTCGATGACCTTGCGGCAGTACTCCTTGACGTCCTTCGGCTCGCCGGTGACGATCAGCGATGACGGGATGTTGCCCATCAGCGGGCAGTTCCTGCCGAGCTTGCTCTTGGCGTCCGCCATCTCCGTCCGGTCGAAGTACCATAGCACCTCGCCCTTGCCGAACTGGTCGACGTAATCGAGCCGCGTGTTGTAGCCTCCCTCGGCGAAGAGGTACTGGATGAGTCCCTCCTTGATGAAGGCGTCCATGCAGCGCTTGAGGGTGGGCCAGTAGAACTTTTCGAACTGCGCCTGGGACATCCAGCCGTCGGCGCCCTTGTGGAGCGGGTACATGACCATGAAGGCGTTATCGATGTTGGGCATGCTCAACGTGTTGGCGATGGTGAAATCGGTGATGACGTCGAGCGCCTTGAGCAGTTTCTCCGGGCGGCGGAACATGTCCTTCATGATGTTCGTCGTGCCGCGCAGCGTGTCGCCGAGGATATCGAACGGTGCCTTGCAGAATGCACCGAAGGTGGACGGGAACCCGTGGGCCGGGCTGCCGGACATGAACCGGAACATGCCGGTACTGTTGCGCTGGAACGCCTGGCCCGCCTTGAGCAGCGTTTGCAGCATCTCCTGTACCTGCGGCGTGGCCAGCGGAGAGAGATAGCCGACGTGGACGTTCTCGTTGATGTTGGTGAAGGGCTGGAACATCCGGAAGCCCTCGAAGGAGCCGAACACCCGCGGCAGATAGGTGCGGAGCCAGAAGTCCGAGGGATCGCGGATGAGGTCGTCGTACTCGTCCACGGTCATGTACTCGCCCTCGATGAACTGCCAGCCGGGGGCGCTCCTGGGCAGGCCGTGACCGGGCCAGGAGTACAGCTTGTAGTCAAGGATATCGAGTGCCTCGCCGGACATGGCCATCGGCATCGAGAACATCTCGAGCTCGTCGCTGTACTGCTCATTGAACTTCATGGAGGCCTCGATGGCCTTTTCCGGCTCGTAGAAGGCGGTGTACGGTTCGAGCCCGGCCATGGTCAGCGGCAGGTTGCCGGCGTTCAGGTTGAGCGGTACGCGGTCCGGCTCACGAAGGTTGTAGACGTCGATCAGCCGTTTCGCTCGGGTCTCGTAGTTCTGCTTCGCCCGGGGGCTTACGAACGGCACGTTCGCCCCGGAGTTACTGAAGTTTTCCAAACGCCAGGCGCGCTTTTCCTGGGGCGTCATCTGTGACCAGTTGTCCGGTTTAGCCATGGTGGTCTTCGTACTCCTTCCTGAAAGCTGCTTTGGGGAAACGTTTTGTTATTTAAAGGAATTGTACACGTATCCCGCGTCGCCCCGCAAGCTGGCCGACTCCGTCTCATGCGGCGCGGGACGGAATGCACAAAACAATTTATGTTTTTGTAACGTGATCGTAATCGACTCTTAACATAAATATATGCTATAATAGAAGTAGAAAAAGAAAAAAGGAGTCGAACATGAATACTTCGTTCGAACAGATCACTATCAAAAAGACTCTGTCGGAACTCTATGCCGATGAGAGCGGCATCGTGACCAAGCTGCGCGGTAACGCGGGGACGCTGGCGTATTTCCGGAGTCTCGGCATCGTCATCGATGCCCCCATCACCCGGCTCAGTTCTCCCGAGACCTTGCCGGTCGATACCGATGTCTACTTCAAGGTCGGGGACCGGCAGGTCAGCATGAATGAAAAGCTGGCGCGGAACATCAGGGTTTCGATGGAACGGGTCCGTCCTGCTATTGATGTCAATCAGAGAGCGGAGCGCCGTTTACTCACCGCGCTGTCGCTGGTGCGGTAAGCATGCCGGTTCAGGCTGCGTTCTTGTCCTGTCCGGCAGTCTCCTGTTCCCTCGTCCAGCGCTTTATCTCATCGAGGGCGGGCGGCGCCACGTAGAATACCTGGATATCGGAAGGAAAGGAGACCTGGTGGTTTTCCCGCATTACGAGCAGACCCATCTCGTCCTGGCGGAGTGTCGTATCGATGACCTCCGCCAGGTGTTTTTTCCGTTGCTCCGCGGCGGCGGTGTAGGACTCGAAGACTTTCTTTTCGACGTCCGGGTTCTGGAGCCCGATGTAGAGGCAGCGGCTCCAGTCCATGAACTCCGTCAGGTTGGCGGCGTCCTCGAAGGCGGCGACGGCGGCGCCCTGGCCCAGAGCGGCCTCGATGAGGGCCGCGCCAGCCGGGTTCAGTTGCTTGATGGCATCGGCGCCGGCGGCCCCGGACTCGGTAATGAGCTCGTGGAAGATATGTTTCACCGAACCGAGCCGCGCCGTAATGTCCGTCACCTGTTTGAGCACCTGCTCCCAGTAGGTGGCGGTTAATTTTACATAATCATCAGGAAACCCCTCGCCGGCATAAAGCAGCGGCACGAACAGCAGCTTCCGTCCGAGCCTGAAATTTTCCGCCGGCGGTTTTTCTATTTTACCGAGTTCTTCAGCCATGCCAACTCCTCACCGCTCGTCCCCGCAGCGTGAAAACAGGAGACTAGCGGATGATTTTTTCACATTCCGGACAGACGACGAGCGCCGGACGGAAGCGGAAGATCCGGCGCATGTATTTGATGTTCCAGGTCTTTTGACAGACCTGGCATACGAACGTCACATCCGGTTCGGTCCGGCCTTCCGATGCCGCAGTCTTCTTATCTGCCATGTTGCTCCTTTACCGCCGGCCACACTCAGCAGCCCAGCGGGCGTTCCCCGTCGGTTGTTTTTACCAGGTCGCGGACAGCAGTGCTGCCATCGATCGTGACACCGCTGCACAGAATACTGTGCGTCGCCCACGCGTTTGCCTCGAGGACGACGTTATTCCATAAAATGCTGCTTTCGATATATGCTCCGTCGCTGATAAGGCACCCCGGCCCGATGATCGAAGGACCGGTGATCGTCACGTTCTCCCCGATGCGGCACCCCGCCCCGATGACCACGTCGCCGGAGACTCTGGCCGTGGCCGGAATGGTCACGCCGGATGCGTACCGTACGCCCCTTCCGGCCGGCGCTGCCGGGCCGGAGAAGCAGCCTGCCAGCAGGTCCGTATTCAACTGATAGTACGTCTCCGGGCGGCCCATGTCCAGCCAGTAGCCGCTGTCCCGGTATCCGTAGACCCGTTCCCGCTCGCGGAGCAATGTGGGGAACAGGCCGTCCTCGAACATGTACTTCTTCCCCTCCGGTATATAGCTAAGTACCTCCGCTTCGAGGAGATAGGTGCCGGCGTTTATCCAGTCCGAGGTGGCCTCTTCCCGCTTGGGTTTCTCGATGAAGGCGCCCACCCGGCCGTTCGCCTCCATCTCCACCACGCCGAAGGCGCTCGGGTCTTCCACCTGGTGCAGGGCGATGGTCGCCACGGCTCTGTTGGTCCGGTGGTACGCCAGCATCCCGTTGATGTCCAGGCTCGTGAAAACATCCCCGTTGAGCACCACGAAGGTGCCGCCCTTGAGATGCTCCGCGGTGTTCTTCACCGCCCCGGCCGTGCCGAGCGGCTCCTTTTCCATGCAGTAGACCAGGTTCACCCCGTACCGCTCCCCGTCGCCGAGGCTGTCCCGGATGATCTCCGGCAGGTAGTTGAGGGTCAGGATGATGTCCCGGATACCGAACTGTTTCAGGTAGCCGATGGTATGCTCGATGGCCGGGCGGTTCAGTACCGGCACCATGGACTTGGGGAGCCGGTCGGTCAGCGGGCGAAGGCGCGTCCCGAAGCCCCCGATGAGCAGTACCGCTTGCAGGTCAGGCACGCCTTATCCCCCCGTTATATCGTTCCCTGAGACCGGCCCCGGCTGCTGATCGTCCCGGTAACCGTTTTGATTATAGCACCACGTCAGGCCAGGGAAAAACTGAAGTACGCTCCCACCAGGAACAGTAGCGTCAGGCCCACGTTGAGGTAGCTCATCCGCAACCTCCGGCGCGGCTTGTGGCTCAGGCCCAGGATGAGCAGCAGGGACATGGCCGCCACCGTCCCCGCCGTGGCGACCGCCCCCGGTGAGACATCCGCCAGCACCGGGCCTTTCGTGTAGAACAGGTCCGTGATGCCGATGATGGACAGATTGAAGAGGTTGCTGCCGATCATGTTGGCGATAGCCATGTCCACCGCCCCGATGCGGAGCGCCGTGAAGGAGACTGTTATCTCGGGCAGAGTGGTGGTGAAGGCCAGGAACATACTCCCCACGAAGGTCTCGCCCCAGCCGGTGGCCGCCGCTATCTCGTCGCCGATGATGGCCAGCCAGATACCCGCCCCGACGATGAACAGCGAGCAGATGACGAACCATACCACCACCTTCCGGTAGTTCGTCACGTGGTCGTAGAGCGGCGGCTCCTCCTCAGCGTCCAGGTCCTTTTCGTAGTGGAATATCTCCTTCACGGAAAAGGCGTAGAGCAGGAAGATGACCGGCGTGTACCACCCGATCCAGCCGAGCGCCAGCTTGTGGCCGGTCAGGCTCAGGGCCATGCTCGCGATGACCGCCGCCAGCACCAGCAGGCTGTACCAGGCGGTCACCCGGTGCGAGGGACTGGCGTTGGTGAAAATGGACTCGCGGCGGGAGAAGAAATCGAGCAGGGCCAGGTTGAACAGGTTGAAGGCATTGGCCCCGACGAGGTTGCCGACGGTCAGGTCCGGCTGCTTGACGATGGTCACCGCCGAGATGCCGGCAAAAAGCTCGGGGAGGGAGGTGATGAGGGCGATGGCGATGACGCCCATCCAGACGCGTCCCGCGCCGGATTTCTCCGCGATGATATCGCCGTACCTGGCCACTCTTTGCCCGGCGAAAAAGATAACGAGGACGCAGACGATGAGCTTCAGCCAGACCAAAAGCTACCTCGGTGGACGTAAATGCTCCTGATACTTTAGCGGCGGGCCACCGCCCCTGTCAATCTTGCGAAGGGCAGGCATACCTGCTACAATGGACTATCGTCTTGCGGTCTCTCCCGCGTCTATTTAATGGATTTAAGCCAGATACTTGCCATTATAATCTTCGGCGCCATGTTCGTCGCCATTATCTGGGACAAGTATCCCCGGCACTATCCTGCTCTCATCGGGGCCGTCCTCATGATAGCCATCGTCTTCCTCGCGGTCATGCGGAGCCCGAGCGAGCTCTGGAAAGTACTCAACCTCGATCACCTCGTCAGCGGCACCTTCTGGTACCCGGGACACACCGCGGAGGTATCGTTCGGCGTCAACTGGCAGACCATCATTTTCATCGGCGGCATGATGGTGATGGTGGCCGGTATCGAGCGGGCGGGCTTCTTCCGCTGGCTCTGCCTCAAGGCCGCCCGCATCGTGAAGTGCCGCGTCATCCCTCTGCTGCTCGCGTTCATGCTCATATCCGGCTTCCTCTCCATGTTCATCGATAGCATCACCGTGCTGCTCTTCCTCAGTATCGTTACCATCGAGCTCGCCCGGCTGCTGAAGTTCGACCCCGTTCCGGTCATTATCGCGGAGATCTTCGCCGCCAACGTCGGCGGCGCCGCCACCATGAGCGGCGATCCGCCCAATATCATCATCGGCACCGCCCTCGGCTACAACTTTTTCGATTTCCTCCTCAACACCGGCGTCATCGCCTGGGCCTGCATGCTGCTGGCCATGCTCTATTTCTACCTCGTCTTCCGCAAGCATCTCAAGCAGGGGACCGATCCCCTGGAGATCATGAAGGTCTGTCCGCTGCCGGAGTCGGCCATCACGGACCGTCGCCTCTTCGGGCTGGACGTCATGATCTTCCTGATGGTGATCGCGCTCATCGTGTCCCACGCCCAGACGGGTCTTTCGGTCGCGCTCATCGGCGTCATCGCCGCCGCCATGACGCTGGCCACGGACCCGCGCCATCTGAAAAACGTGATGCAGGGCGTGAACTGGCAGACGTTGCTGTTCTTCGTGGGACTGTTTGTCTGTGTCAGCGGCCTCGAGGCCACCGGCGTGCTGGACGTCATCGCCAGGTTCATCGGTGATGCCGCTCACGGCAACCTCTCCATCGCCATTCTCTTCATTCTGTGGATATCCGCCTTTGCCTCTTCCATCGTGGACAACATACCCTTCGCCGCTACCATGGTGCCCGTCATCAGCGAACTGGCTACCCTCGGCGGGCTCGACCAGCACGTCCTCGCCTGGTCGCTCGCCCTCGGCACGGACATGGGCGGCAACGGCACGCCCATCGGGGCGTCCGCCAACGTCGTCGGGACGGCCGTGGCCCAGAAGGAAGGCTACCCCGTCAGCTGGGGCCGCTACCTGAAATACGCCCTCCCGCCCATGCTCCTCGTCGTCGCCCTGAGCCACGGGCTCCTGCTGCTCCGCTACGCCTAGAGGCTCGTCACTTGGTTTGCGCCCGTTTATGGAGGTAGTGTACAATGAGTGGTATCTGCCCCTGTAGCTCAGTGGATAGAGCACCGGCCTCCGGAGCCGGGAGCGAGAGTTCGAGTCTCTCCGGGGGCGTTTTTAGTTCTGGAGTGGGAGCGAGATAATGGCCAAAGAAAACAGCCTCCTTGAAATCCGTTGGCACGGCCGCGGCGGCCAGGGCGCCGTTACTTCCACCGAGATGCTGGCCCAGGCGGCTATCAGCGAAGGCAAGTTCGCTCAGGCATTCCCCAGCTTCGGCCCGGAACGCCGCGGCGCCCCGGTCCAGGCCTTCAACCGCGTGGACGAGAAGGAGCCCATCCGTATCCGCGTTGACATCACCGATCCGGATGTCGTCGTCGTGCTGGACCCCAATCTCCTCGATAAGGTCAACGTCACCTCCGGGCTCAAGAAGGGCGGCTACGTCATCATCAACACCCGCAAGACCGCCGCGGAGATCAGCAAGGAATTCAAGATCACGGGGCATCCCATCGCCACCATCGACGCCACCAAGATAGCCCGGGAGGTGCTGGGCGTACCCATCGTCAATACCACCATGCTCGGGGCTGTTATCAGGATAACCGGCGTTATCAAGAAAGAGTCCGCCCACAGCCCGCTTGCCAAGCGGTTCGGACGGCTCGGCGAGCGAAATATACAGGCCATGGAAACGGCCTTCGAGCAGGTAGTCTATTGAGGAGCATGACATGGCGAAATCAGACAGCGAACTGACCTGGAAAGACCTCGAAGTCGGCAATATCGTCACCGAGCCGGGCAGCGCCCGCCAGTACGAGACCGGCACCTGGCGCTCCCAGCATCCCACGTACACGTTCTCTCGCTGCATTAAGTGCGGCCTCTGCGCGCTCTACTGCCCGGAAGGGTGTATTTCTCAGAACGAAGACGGTCACTTCGTGGCCGACCTTTATTACTGCAAAGGCTGCGGCGTCTGCGCCCGGGAATGCTGGCCCCGCGTTATCACCATGGAGCAGGAGGTGGAGTAATGCCGACACGTATTGGTATTGAGGTATCCATCGCCCTGGCGGACGCCGTCAAGCTCTGCAACCCGGACGTCGTCGCGGCGTATCCCATTACCCCGCAGACCCATATCGTGGAGCATCTGGCCGAGCTCGTCGCCAACGGCGAGGTTGACGCGGAGTACATCCCGGTCGAATCCGAGCACTCCGCCATGAGCGCCTGTCTCGGCTCCGCCGCCACCGGCGCCCGCACCTTTACCGCCACGGCCTCCCAGGGCCTGGCCCTGATGAACGAGGTGGTCTACGTCGCCGCCTCCATGCGGCTGCCCATCGTCATGGCGGTCGCCAACCGCGCGCTATCGTCGCCGCTGAGTATCTGGTGCGACCA
>CAZOMF010000041.1:0-14162 GCA_964580635.1 uncultured Dehalococcoidaceae bacterium | reverse complement strand
AGGAGATCGGCGACGACGTCGGCGAGATCGACGCCACCATCGAGGGCGACGAGACCAAGATAGCCTTCAACGGCAAGTATCTCACGGACGTCCTCAGCGTGCTCAAGGAATCCCAGGTGGCGCTCGAGGTCACCAACCCCTCCAGCCCCGGCCTGCTGCGGCCGGTGGGCTCGGAGTCCTACCTCCACGTCGTTATGCCGATGTTCATCCAGTGGTGAGTAGCTTCAACTAAAGCTACATTATCGCGTGAGGGTATTGTCTCCCGGGGACAATACCCTCGATGTTGATGGACTCCGTGGTAGCATTGACCTTGATTGCCAGCATATCAAGGACTTTTCTCTTCTCCTGAGTAGTCGCTGAAGGGTTCCGGAAGAAACGACATGCCGAGGGACAGATTGGCCCCCTGGATGTCCCTGCGGCCGAAAGCGCCGATCATCGGAGCGGTTATCACTTTATGAAGTGAAAACGCCGGTTTCAGTTCAGAAATGAACGGCACGTGGCTGATGTTTTGAGTCCGTCAAGTGTGGTCGAACTGCTGCGTCCTCATGCCATATACTGCGGCTATCCCCTGTGTGGTTCGGCTACCGCACCCATGGTGAAGTTCATGGCCTGGCCGGTGGCGATATCCAGACCGAACGTTTTGCCGTTCGACCGCATGTCCTTCAGGTCAATCACGACCATGCCAAAGGTGGGCATGATTTTTTCACGCCAGGAGAACAGGTAGAGGTCCGCCGCGATTTTGAAATAATCGCACGCCTCAGTATCGGCCAATCCCTTTTCGGGGCCTTTCAGGCAGTGCCACGTATACAAGCGGTCGTTGAGATAGATGTGCTCATAGACGCGTTCAACCCCGTAGGTGTACGTTATCCTCTTGCCAACCAGGTCCGAAGTGTGCGGATGAATGTGAATTGAGTCACTCGGGAGTGAAGGGAGCAGGACGGCGTGCCGGGTTTCGACGCGCACCGTGCTCAGGTCCACGCCTTTCCCCAGCCTGCCCACGAAGCTGCGGGAAGCCGTCTCCTGGTCAGGGAGTGTCGCCGTGAGGACCGTGGCATACCCCGCCTCAACGTTGAGCACCATCGATACCGAGTCATTCGGCTTTTTTGCCGGTATGAAATCGACGAAATATATATCCGGCCTTACGCGGATAGCTTCATACGTTTCTCGTTCCGCCGCCGGCTGTTCCCTTGTGTTCGAGGTAGCCCAGGTCAGCGACGTCGCGTCGAGGAATTTGCAGGCCACCGTTTCATCGCTTTCCTGAAATCGCAGCGTGAACTCTCGGCCGGCAAACTCACCGGTGGCCGGCAGTTTATTTTCATCCATCCCGCTTCCCCAAACACCGAGATCGATCCAGTTTTCCGCCTGACGGCTCATCGTTCAGCTCCTCTCCGGCTGGAAACAGGACCGGTTTGTGCACACTGCGGACGCCGCTCTCGCTTCATCAGCTGTATTTCCGGCAGATATCAAGCAGAATATCCGTCGCCTTGTCTAGATATTGACGGGTGATGACAAGCGGCGGCATGTAGCGGACGACGTTGTGATACCGGCCGCAGGGCACCGCGATGACGCCCCGGCCGAGCAATTCTCCCAGTATCTTGCCCATGACTTCTTCGGAAAGAGGCTCCTTGCTGTCCCGGTCCCTCACCAGCTCGACGCCGATGAACAGCCCCCGGCCCCGGACCTCGCCAATGGTCTCCATGTTGGCCGTTTCCTCTCGCAGCGTGGCGAGCGTTTGCTCGCCCAGCACGGCCGCCCGGCCCATCAGGTCGTAGGACTCATCTGTCAGGATATCGATGTTGGTCAGGCAGACGGCGGCGGAGAGCGAATTGGCGGCAAAGGTCCCCGGCTGCGATGACTCCACCAGCTTGTCTGAGCACTCGGCTTTATAGGTCAACCCCGCCATGGGGAGGTCTCCACCCATGCCCTTGCCCCAGGTCAGCATGTCCGGGACAACGTCGCTGTGTTCGATCGACCACATCCTGCCGCTTCGCCCGGCGCCAGCCTGCACCTCGTCGGCGATGAACAGCGCGCCTTTTTTCTCGCAGGCTTGCTTGATGATTTCCAGGTAGCCGGGCGGCGGCACGAGATAACCGCCCTCGCCCTGCTGGGGCTCGATGATGACCGCCGCCACATCGTCGGCGGCTGTATACGGCGTGTTGAGCACGTAGTCGACGTACTTTGCGCATTGCAAACCACAAGAGGGATATTCCAGCCCGAAGCAGCAGCGGTAGCAGTAGGCGTAGGGTACGTGGATAACGTAAGGCATCATCGGCCCGTAGCCATGCCGGTAGTGGTCGCCCGTCGTCAGCGCTCCGGAGCCGCACCATACTCCGTGGTAGGCGCCGTGGAAGGCGACGATCTGGCTTCGGCCGGTCAGGTGCCGCGCGAACTTGATGGCCGTTTCGACGGCCCCGCTCCCGCTCTGGGTAAAATAGCTGACACAGTTGCCACGCAGACCCTCCGGCATGATGCCAGAGACAGCCTTCGCCAGCTGGCTCCGGCGCGTGCTGACCGCTTCGATGGCATGCATCATCTTACCCATCTGTTGCTCGATAGCCTTGACGACCCGTGGGTGCCGCCGGCCGACCGCGCTGACGGCAACCCCGCCGGTGAGGTCGATAAAAAGGTTGCCGTCCGGGTCCTTGACGGTGGCGCCCATAGCCTCGTCGAAGACGGGCGGATTGGCACCCCCCGGACGTGTTAAACACTCATACTTTGGTACGTCCTGCAACACCTTTAGACTCTCAGGGCCGGGCACAGGCGTCTGCATGTTGGGCGCGCCAGTATAAGAGAGTTCAGCCAGTTCTTTCTCGGATATCATGGGGAAGCCTCCTTGTGGACAAATTATCGAGCGGGACTGATAACGGTCTCTAAAGGCGTGTGCAACAGTCCCTGAGAGTCCGCGACGGCGTCGGAAACCAGCTTGCCATCACAGGTGTTCAATCCTCGAGCCAGGGCAGTGTCTTTTCGTACGGCCCGTTCGAAGCCGAGGTCTGCTAACTCCAGTACATAGGGGAAGGTGGCGTTGGTAAGGGCGAAGGTGGAACTGTGAGAAACCGCTGAAGGGATGTTGGCCACGCAGTAGTGGACGACGCCATCGACTACGAAGGTGGGATGTTCATGGGTGGTGGGAAGGGAGGTTTCGCAGCAGCCTCCTTGGTCCACGGCGACGTCCACGAGAACGGAACCCTTCCGCATGGTCGGAAGCATGTCTCGGGTGATCAGCTTTTCCGCCTTCGCGCCGTGTTTCAACGTCGCGCCCACGACGAGGTCAGCTTCCTTTATAGCTCCCTCGATGGTGCTTCGGTTGGAGGCGATCGTCACAAGCTTATCTCCGAACACCTCGGCGAGATGGCGCAACTTTTTGATGTTCACGTCCAGAACGGTGACGCTAGCGCCCATGCCGACGGCTATCCGGGCGGCATTGACACCGACGGTCCCGGCCCCGATGATGACCACGCGGGCCGGGCGGACGCCGGGAACGCCACCCATCAGCACACCGCTGCCACCGTGCTCACGCTCAAGACAGCAGGCGCCAACCTGGACGGAAAGCTTGCCGGCTATCTCGCTCATGGGTTCGAGCAAGGGCAGCGAGCCGTCGTTCAGCTCGACCGTCTCGTAGGCTATGCCGGTGACTTTTTTCTCCAGCAGGGCCCTGGTCAGCTCGACGGCTGGCGCCAGATGGAGGTAGGTGAAGAGTATCTGGTGCTCCCGGAGCAAGCCCCATTCTGAGGTCTGGGGCTCCTTGACCTTTACGATCATGTCCGCCTGGCCGAATACCGTCCGCGCTTCTTCTACTATCTCGGCGCCGACCTGGCGATAGTATTCATCGGCAAGGCCGCTTCCTTCACCGGCGGCTTTTTCGACGATGACGCGATGGCCGTGCTCGACCAGGCTACGTACACCGGCCGGGACGAGGGCCACGCGGTATTCATTATCTTTTATCTCCCTGGGAAGGCCGATTATCATGGTATGCGGAGCCTCCATACCCGGTATGGTCGCCAAAACGGAAACGACCGGCGGTTAATTCCCCTCGAAGTCCAAGTTCGTTTACTGTATAGTTAAGCATTCGTTACAACCATGCACAATGCCTCATCTCAGCTATTTCCGGCGCTCTCCGGACGGCTCCTCCATAAATAAAACATTGAAATAGCTGCTTTGGGCTATTGCACCATGTTCCCAGCGCCGATACAGTTGAGATATATGCCCGTGGCGCCGTTTCGTGGCGGTAACACGGGTTAGTGATGTTTGTCAGGGAGGCCCGACGTGTCAAAACTAAAGTATACCGACTGCATCGTCACCAAGAAATTCACACCGCCGGACATGGATCCAAAGATGATCCAGAACATGGAAAAATGGAACCACCTGATACGCTGGGTAGACGAGCGGGTCGTCCCCGGCGCGTTTCAGATGAACTGCTGCTGGTTCGTCAAGGTGCCGGAGGACCAGCCCTATAACCAGCACAGCCATGACGTACCGGAAATCATCGGTCTGTTCGGGAGCGACCCGGAAAACCAGGACGACCTCGGAGGAGAGGTCGAGTTCTGGATGGAGGACGAGCAGTACACCATCACGAAAAGCTGCATGATATTCGTTCCCGGCAGCGTGAAGCACTGTCCGCTTATCCTGAAACGCATCGACCGGCCCATCTTTCACTTCACTGTTGTAACAAGCTCTCTCTACACCCAGACCGGTTAGCAAACCATAAGACGGTCCGTCAAGCTGATTTGGAGGAATATATTGAAAAAACCAAAGAATATCCGGCAACTACCCCTGGAACCGGACCTCATCATGTTCAACGCGAATGTTATTACCGTCGACGACGATTTCTCTTTTACTGAAGCGGTGGCCGTCAAGGAGAACAAGATAGTCGGGGTCGGCACAAATGATGAGATAAAGAAACTCGCCGGTCCTGCAACCACGATGATGGACCTGGAAGGTGCCACGGTGCTGCCCGGCATCAACGACGCCCACTGTCATCTGAACGGCTTCGGGCTGGAGCGTCCTCCTATGCTTGTGGACCTGGCCTACCCTAAGATCAAGTCCATGGACGACATGAGAGCGGCCACTGCCGCTAAGGCCACCGAAGTCGGGCCGGGGAAATGGATCACCGGCTGGGGCTGGGACCGGGGATTCCTACCCGAGCTCAAAGGAAGCTCGAACCTGTGGCCAACCCGGTACGATATCGATATTGTGAGCCCGGACAATCCGGTCGTCTACACCGAGTTCTCCGGGCACACTGCCCTTGCCAATAGTAAGGCTCTGGAGTTAGCCGGTATAGACCGGAACACACCTGACCCCGATAACGGCATCATCCAGCGGGACGCCAAGGGTAAGCCGACTGGCATCCTCTTCGAGATGGCTGCCGGTAACCTCCGAGCGCTGGTTCCACCGCCGACCGAGGAGGAGCGTCGCACCGGCATTCTTAACGCCATGGCGGAGTTGAACTCACTCGGCATCACCTGCGTCACCGAGCCAGGCCTCACGCCGGAAGTCATCCGCATCTACACCGAGCTTTTCAACGAGGGGAAATTCACCCTGCGGGTAAACTGTATGGTCAGTGGTGGGCCGTCCATCGACACCGTGAAAGACATCGTCGACCACGTCGGCACGGTCACCGGGTTTGGCAACGAATGGCTGCGCATATCCGGACTCAAGCTGCTCGCTGACGGTATCCCGCCCTCGAAAACCGCCTTTATGTACGATAACTACCTCGGCGGTGGCCACGGGAAACTGCTCGTGGACGGGGCCACCGATCAAGACCGCTACGAGATGCTGATGCGCATGATCAAATACGCCAGTCATCATGGCTTCCAGGTCGGCATCCACGTCACTGGCGACCGCGGTATTGACGCCTGCGTGGACGGCTATATCGCGGCATTGGAAGAACGTCCGTGGGACGCCCGTCACTACATCATCCACACGGATTTCGTGACGCCGACCTGCATGAAGCGGATGGCCGCCAACAACATAGGTGCGAACGTGCAGTCCGCCATCAAGTGGACCATCGGAAACCTGATGGCCGGCATCGTTGGGGAGAAGCGAGCCGCCTACCATTGGCCGCTGAAATCGCTCTTCGAAGCCGGCGTCAACGTCTCCAACAGCTCGGACGCTTCAGTGACCTATCCTGACTGGCGTCAGGGGTTAGAATCGGCCGTGCTCCGGAAAGACAAGGCAACCGGTGAGGTGCTTGGCCCGGAGCAGTGCCTCAGCGTGGAGCAGGCTATCCGGTCCTACACCATAAACGGCGCCTGGCAGGATCACCAGGAGCAGGTCCGGGGCTCTATCGAGGTCGGCAAGCTGGCTGATTTCACGGTGATTGGAGAGAACATCCTGGCGGTGGATCCGAACAAGATCCACGAAACCCCGATCCTCTACACCATCGTGGACGGCAGGATAGTATACGATAATCATTAAACTCGACGAACGTCGAGATTATGGAGTAACAGTATGGCTAACAACGCGCTGCACCCGGACCTTGTCCTTCATAACGGTAACATCATCACGGTAGATGATGACTTTTCGCTAGCGCACGCTGTGGCTGTGTATGACGGCAAGATCGTCGCTGTTGGCGATGGCGCTGACGTGCTTGATCTGGCGGGAAGAAAAACCCGGAAGATCGACCTCCAGGGCATGACGGTCCTTCCCGGTCTCAACGATACTCATTGCCATATCTCGGACTGGGCTCTCACCCGGCCTCCGTTCCAGTTGGAAATACGTTATCCCGGAGTCAAATCCATCGCCGATATAACCGCAATGGTAGCGGAGAAAGCGGCCACGGCCAAACCCGGCGAATGGATACTTGGGGAGGGCTGGGACGAAGGCTACTTGGCGGAATGCCTGGCCGATCCGGCTCGCAAACCCACGAAGGAAGACCTCGATATGGTCGCTCCGGACAATCCCGTTGTGCTTACGGAGTATTCCGGACACCGCAGCTGGAACAATAGCCGGGCCCTTGAGGCGGCCGGCCTCACTCCCGATAGTCCGGATCCGGTGGGAGGCCGGATCGACCGCGACCCGGCGACGGGCGAATTGACCGGCCTTCTTTATGAAAAGGCGAGCATGGCCCTCCGCGCCATCGTGCCGCCGTGGACGGTGGAGCAGCGGCAAGCCTCCTTGCTGGGAGCTATGGCGGAGCTTAATGCCATCGGCGTCACCAGTTTCACGGATGCCGGCGTCGACCGGGAAAAGTGGGCGGTGTACAACGATACCCTCAACGAATATTTGAATGAAGGTAAATGGACCTGCCGTGTAAATATGCTCCTGATGCTGGCGGGCTTCGCCAAGCCGGGGCTTGAAGGCATCCGCGAGGCGATGCGCTACCTCGGTACGCGCTATAACTCTGGCAACGAATGGCTCAAGGTTGGCGGCGGTAAACTGGTGGCGGACGGTATCCCGCCGCTCAAGACAGCCTGGATGTGGGAGCCCTATGTCGATGGCACCACCGGAAGTCTCGTCATCGAAGGGAACTCACCCGAGGAACAGGAACGCAACCTCCGGGAAATGATTACCATTCTTCACCGAAATCGCCTTCAGGTGGGCATCCACAGTTGCGGTGAGCGTACCATCGACGTCTGCATGGACCAATACATGAAGTGCATCGAGGCCGATCCATGGGACGCCCGGCACTACAACATTCACAGTGATTTCACTCGTCTGGAAACAATGCGGATCGTCAGCGAGTTCGGAAAGCGCACCGGCTATGAACTCGCACTGAATGTGCAGTCGTCTATCAAGTGGACGATATCTGATCTCATGGAAACGGTGGTGGGCGCAGAGAGGGCCGCGTACCACTGGCCTCTCCGTGCCATGATCGACGCCGGTATTCGCGTGTGCAACAGCTCCGACGCACCGGTCATCTACCCGGATTGGAAGGTGGGGATACAGGGAGCTGTGCTGAGAGAATCCAAGGCTACCGGGAAGGTCAGCGGCCCGGACCAGCGAATCACGGTGCCGGAGGCGCTCCGCACCTACACCATCAATGGGGCCTGGCTCGACCACATGGAACGGGTCAAAGGCTCTATCGAGCCGGGGAAACTGGCTGATTTCTGCGTTATCGAGAAGGACATCCTGACCATAGACCCGCACGAAATCAAGGATCTTCGCACAGCCATGACCATTGTCGGCGGGAAAATCGTCTATGATGCCGAACTGCTCTGACCTGGAGGAGCGAACCCGGATCTGGGGTTTATGCCCTGTTGCAGGCTGTCGCTGAAAGCAGGGCGAGTGATCTAATCTCTAAATAGGTTAGCTAGTTTGGTCCGGCTGTCAAGGCCCGTCTTCTCAAAGATACTTTTAAGGTGATTCTGCACCGTGTAGTGGCTGATGCAAAGGCGTTCGCCGATCTGCTTGTTAGTCATACCAGCTGTCGCTAATTTCGCAATGAGCTCTTCACGCTCGCTTAGCTTGTAACGGTCATGCGTGAATAATGCGTAATCCTCAGAATCCGCATCGAGTTCGTTAATGAACACCATAAATGATGGGCTTTGAGGCTTGGCAGGCTTCATTATAAGAGGGAAATATCTGATATAGTATCGTCCGATAGAAGGCAATGTAATGATCCGGTTGCTGTGAGTCTTTAAGCTATGCTCGGAGCCCTGGTTCACCAAGGCCCGGCAGTCATCGAGCAATTCCTTGGGAAGTGGAGGGTTTGCGGCGATATGACCACCGGACGGTAGATTTATTCCGCCTTTCATCCGGGAGCAGAACATGGTGGCTTTGGCGTTGCGGTACAGCAACCGGAAATCGGTATCGAGCAGGATGATACCATCGGTCCGGGCTTCCATCCAGCTCTCGAACACGAGGCGTTCGTTGTCCTTTTTTTCGGAGTGGTCCGCAAAGTCAAAAATGTTGACGAGCAGCGGTACAATGAGCTGGGCTTTATTGATGTCCCGCTGCTCAAAACCCGGATGGTTCCTGAGCCGCTGAAGGGAGATCGCACCCATAACGCCATGCTCTGAACAGAGCCGTATAATCAGCTCTCCGAGCAGATCCTGCGGCCGGAGGAACTCATTATAATACTCCAAGTTGATAAGCTGGGAAAAAGAGATAACATCGTCCGTCTTGAAAACCTGGAGGTCTTGTTCCGGTGAAAATTGCAGGTGGTAGAGAGGATCAAGTTGCCAGTAGTTTTCCGCATATCGTTCGAGGAATGTCCGATCCTTACGGACTACGAACGAACGCGTCGGGTCCACACCTCGCTGCTGGTCACCGGTAGATAGAAATACCGCATCGTCCGCATTGAACGTTTTCAGCAGTTCGAAGAGAACATCTTCGGTATGTCCGCCGTTTTTCAAGCAGGTAAGGCAACCGTTTACTACGGCGAGGGCGTCACCGTAATTAGCTTCATCGATCATACTTGTAAATTATACTTCCTCGGCCGTCCTACGCGGTGATGACCACATAATAGCTTCAGGAATCAGACGGTGTCAAGGTCGTTGATCGCGCCTAATAATTACTTGTTTTCATTCCGGAATCAAACTGTCTTGCCTTTTTTGCAGCGGGGGGAAGACTATCTCAATTATTTCATCTTGGCTAATTAGTTTGATACCACAGTTTGCCATTGAATGATTGGTTATTGGCATTCTCTCCGGCGCTGCTCGGCTCGATGTACGGTGTTTTTACCTTAAGACCTTCTAACCATTTTCTCATCGCCTTGGTGGTAACCTCTGTACCATACCCCAACGAATATGCTCTGGCGTGTATATAGCTCAAATGAGCCATTGTAAAGACTGTCTCCGGAGGTTAACGTGTAAAAAAAGATGTCTGTAAAACAATTGGCTCGAATATTTCCTTTATTCTTGGCAAACACAGTTTGGCTGGACTTGAATTATTGCGCTTAGGAGGACACTACCCAAAGGAGGCAATGATGAAAACTTTCTATGCGTGCCTGGTAATCTTACTATTGGGTGCCTTGGTCCTCACGGGATGCGGGACGTCTTCTACAACGTCCGCAACTACCTCAGCTAATGTCCCCGGGAATACCTCGACCGCTGGTTCGACCAGCACTTCCCCTTCGGCGATTACGACTTCCACACCAACACCTGCAAACCCGCAAACGGGCGGCACGTTAAGACTCATTGATGACAGACCGCCTAACGGTTCGTTGGGATGGTTTGCGGAACCCGGCCCGCCCGCAGGTTCGTTTTTCTTCCTCATGTTCGAGGGGCTGGTCAGGCCTCAATATAACGGAGATGTCTTGCCGGAATTGGCAGCAAGCTGGGACGTTGCGCCGGATGGATCTTCGATCACTTTTCACCTGCAACCGAATGTGAAATTTCAGGATGAATCGGATTTCACCGCCACCGTGGCGAAATGGAATATCGACCTGTATATCGCGGCTCACATGCCGGCAACCCAGGACGTCAGTTCGGTCGAAGCAGTGGATAGCAGTACGCTCAAGGTTAATCTGAGCGTGTATCATAATACAATTTTGTATGACCTTTCTTCAGTTGCCATGGTTTCCAAAGCAGCCTATGACGCTCATGGCGGTGATAATGGCGGTAGTGACTATCTTAGATGGAACCCGGTTGGAACCGGCCCCTTCAAGATCGATACCTACACCACAGACCAATCCATAAAATGCGTCAAGTTTAACGATTTCTGGCAAAAAGGCAAGCCTTATCTGGATGCCGTAATTGTAACTTGGGTCCCCGACCCCAATACTGCCTCTGCTTCTCTTCAAGCTGGGGAAGCTGATGTAATGGTAGGTAACTCACCACAAATTTTTTCTCGGTTGAAAGAGCAGGGGTTCAATATAACCAGCCGCTTTACTGGTGCCATAACTCTTATCCCAGACAGCAAGAATCCAGATTCTCCTCTTGCAAATAAAGAAGTTCGAGAAGCAATTGATTATGCTATTAACCGTGACGGATTGGTGAAGGCAAGGGGATACGGTATGTGGGTGCCCACGTATCAGTTTGCGGACCCGACTTCCTCGGCTTATATCAAAGACCTGCCCCCTCGTACCTATAACCCGGACAAAGCCAAGCAGTTGCTCGCGGATGCAGGTTACCCCGATGGCTTTTCAATGACACTCTACGGGGACAGCTCAACCACGGATAAAGACACGACGGTCGCCATGCAAAGCGAGCTGCAAGCTATCGGGATCAAGGTCGACCTGTCCTGGCTCGACTATGCCGGATTCGTGCAATACGTCATGCAGGGATGGGAAAACGGTATGCTTGTCTGCGCTAACGGGTTTGCCCCTAATATGAACTCCGCCATCAATATGGTATGGTCGCAAAAAGCCATGTTCTTCCCGAGCGTAATGAAAACAGATACGGATCAACAACTGATCAATGCATCGAGAAGCTCGAAAGAGTATGACCCGGCGTTGGTGCAAAAAATACTGAAGGAAATATATGACGAGGTCATGTTCATCCCTGTATATGACATTATTCGAGGAGCAGCTACGGCCACCAACGTCCATGACTCAGGATTCTTGGTACCCTATGGCCCGTCATCATGGCAACCCGCTGACGCGTGGATAAGTAAATAGTCAATCCAGGCAGTTTACTCTCCCGGGGAAGGCAAGACGGACCTCTCTCCGGGAGAGAACGCGTAATAGGGACAAAAATGAGCCATGGCTGTTCACTGATCTTGGGCAGGACTGATACTATTGAGAACATTTATCATTCGCCGCCTGATCTATTCAGTTATAGTGCTCGTCATCGTCACGTTGTTGGTTTTTCTAGCGATGCATTTACTGCCTGGTGATCCGGTATTAATCTATGTATCTTCTGGGCAGATATCAGAATCAACACCTCAGCAAATCGCCGAACTCCACCACAAGTACGGGTTGGATAGACCCGTGGTGGTGCAATATATCGATTGGATAGGCGGAGTTTTTCACGGAGACCTCGGGACTTCAATCTCGCGTCATTTGCCGGTAACTGAACTATTAAAGCAAAAATTGCCGATAACACTATACTTATCGATACTAGCCTTAATCATCAGCGTTGTTTTGGGAATCCCGGCGGGTATATTGAGTGCTGTCAGACGTGGTAAATGGATTGATAATGTTGTCACGATTATCGCTAACGCTGGTATTACCATCCCGTCATTTTGGCTCGGGCTTATTTTGATTTATATCTTATCCCTGAAATTCCACTGGCTTCCCACCTCCGGATATACCTCGCCTTTAACAGACCTTGGAAGAAGTATATCTCAAGCAGCCATGCCCGTCTTCTGCCTTGCCATTTTCCCCATCTCGGCGTTCGCCAGGGAAACACGCGCGAGCATGCTGGAAGTTATGCGTCAAGATTATATACGCACCGCCTGGTCAAAGGGTTTAAAAGAGCGTGGCGTGATTATCAGGCATGCTATCAAAAACGGAATCATCCCGGTAGTAACACTGATCGGTCTGGCACTCAGTATAGTTGTCGGCGGCTCGGTTCTGATTGAAACAGTCTTTAACATTCCCGGGCTCGGACGGTTGCTGGTACAGGCTGTCTTTGCCAAGGACTACCAGATAGTGCAGGGGTTTGTGCTTGTGGTCGCTAGTTCAGTTTTACTTATCAATCTGGTGGTAGATATATCTTACGGATGGTTTGATCCCAGAATTAGATATGAATAGATAAGGGAGGAGTCGGACCATCGTTCAATCAGAAGCACTGGCTAATACTACCGAGACGCCCCATACACGTGAACTCCAACGCATGCGGAGGGTCTTTTTAGGACGGAGTGTGGTTGTATTCGGTCTGGTAGTCATTCTCATCATGGTGATAATGGCAATATTTGCACCCTGGATAGCGCCTTACAACCCATTTAAGGAAAACTTGGACGAGACGTTGCTGCAACCATCACCACAACATCTCCTTGGAACAGATTCACTTGGAAGAGATACTTTCAGCCGCATCGTCTACGGCTCGCGGAATTCATTGATGGTTGGCATCGTTGCGCTCGGTATCGCCGCCTCAATCGGGATGACGGTAGGTCTATTGGCCGGTTATTTCGGGGGTTGGGTAGATAATGTTTTAATGCGATTTATCGATGCACTAATGTGCTTTCCAATGATTTTGTTGGCACTAGTTATCGCTATCTTATTAGGGAACGGGCTGAAGAACGTTATGATTGCTCTCGGCGTGGCGATGGTGCCCGGTTATGCCAGGCTAATGTATGCGCAGGTAATCAGTATCAAAGAAAACGATTATATTTTAGCGATTCGTTCTACCGGCGCCACCCATTTCCGCACACTCATTCGTCACGTATTACCGAATTGTCTGCCGCCGTTGATAGTTTTAGTTACTATACAAATCGGAGCAGCTATCTTGGCGGAGGCCGGTCTCAGTTATTTGGGAGTAGGCATACAGCCGCCGAACGCTGCTTGGGGTACCATGGTAAGTGATGGCCAATCATATTTATTAACGAACCCTCTTCTTTCAATTGCTCCAGGTATCGCTATTATGTTAGTCGTATTCAGTTTTAATATGATTGGAGACGGTCTACGAGATGCTTTAGATCCCAGGTTAAGAGGAACCATATAAACGAATTTAGATACACGATGAGTGAACTCAACGCATATCGCCCGTCTTTGTTTCACCGCCGTGTTGACTGATTGGTGTAACGTCTGACCAACTCTCCCCAGTCTCCCCATTCACACGCAAAACGTGAACGGTAAAGCTACGCACGTTGGTATAATCATTCCGATGTTCATACAATTGCAGGAGTTATTCAGGAAATGCAAGTGGGCGGTCAGAAGGCCGCCCACTTTTTTTGGTGGATGACATAGTGTGTTATATCCGTCAGGGGCTTGATTTCTCATGTTAGACTATCTTAAACTATTTTAAGATTATTCAATTCAAAGGAGTATGCGGATATTTTGGTAAAAACAATTGATGTTTATTGGTTGATCAAAGTCTTGTTAGTCCTTGTAGCTCTTTCATTAATCGTAGTTATACGAGCAGGATATTATCAAATGGATAGGCTTGATAGATTAGCTGAATCAACACCAGTGATTTATTTTACTCCGTTCGCATTCGGATATATAGCAATAAGATTACTGTCTTTCGTAGCCTTATTTGCGGCAGGTTTCAATTTTAAGGCTGCAATAACAAAAAAACTGCATTTAAACAAGAAGAGTTTCATTTTAAGTATAATTTTATTATTGCTTTCTTTGATTAATTATTATAACCTATTCTTTTCACAACATTGGATTGGGT
>CAZOMF010000040.1:0-14263 GCA_964580635.1 uncultured Dehalococcoidaceae bacterium | reverse complement strand
TGCGGCCCATCTCGTCGAAGTCGTGGTCCACCTGGATGACCTTCTGGTCGTCCCGAAGCTGGAGCCCGGTACCACCCGACGACCGCACGCGAGAGCCGACGATGATGACGGTATCCGCCCGGTCGAGGATGGGGTGGAGCCACAGGGTCACGTTGCCGGCGTAGAGCGGATGGCCGATATCGATGCAGCCCTGTCCCTCACCGGTCATGACGACCGGCGCGTTGACGGCCTCGGCGAGAGCGGTGATCTCTTCCGTCAGCCCGGCGTTGGCGGCGCCGCCCCCTGCGATGATGAGCGGCCGTTTGGCGGTCTGTAACATGGTGGCGGCCTGCTCGATGGTGGAGGGGTCCGGGAAGAGGAGCGGCCCGTGCTCCACGGTGACGAGGTCCATGTCGGCCTGCTGCGACCACAGATCGAACGGCACCTCTATCTCCACCGGCCGGGGACGGTCCTTCTTGAGCTGCCGCAGGGCGTCACGGGTGAAACGCGGAATCTCGTCGGCGTGAGCGGCCCGCTTGCACCACTTGGTGAGGTAGCGGAAGATATCGAGCTGCTCGTCGAGCTCGTGGAGCATGCCCCGGTGGTAGCCGATTTGGAAGCTCTTGATCTGTCCGGAGATGATGAGTACCGGCACCGAGCGGGCGTAGGCGGTGCGCACCGCCGCCGCCGTGTTAAGGGCGCCGGGACCGGGCAGCACCATGGTTACCCCGATCTTGCCGGTCGTCCGCGCGTACCCGAAGGCCATGTAGGCGGCCGTCTGCTCGTGGCGGGGAGAGATCCAGCGGATGCTCCCATCCCGGGCGACGGCGTCCACCGCGTCCATGATCTGCACGCCCGGTATACCGAAGATCACCTCGACGCCTTCGTGTTTCAGGGTGGTTACCAGCGCCTCGGCGCCGCTCATGCGTGTCATGTGGGCCTCCTTCGCGAAAAGACGTTACTCCCATTATAGTACAAACCTGCCGCCGGCGACTGAGACAAATCTCACTCGCTCGAAGCGTTGGTCTCCCGCGGGCATTCGCCTAGTGCCACAGGATGAAGAAGGTACCTTCCCGGTTGCCGGGCAGGTCGCAGGTGATCTCGAACACGAGGCCGTGCCCGATGAACGACGGGTCGATAGACCGGCCGTTGTGGACAAAATCCGCGGGCGGAACAGTGACGGATTGTCGGGGGAGAATCTGGTTCAGGATATTGGTGTACGCCTGGTCCAGCGTCAGGTGGACGTTCGTCCACGTCTCGTTGGAGGTGTTCGTGATATTAAAGCTCCCGTTCTCGAAAATCGTGGTGATGTCTGTATTGGTCAGCTCTACCGTCGTGCGATTGCCGCTGCCGGCGGTCGCGGGGCTCTCGGGGTTCGTCGCGGCTGGTCCCGCTCCCCGGCCGCAGCCGGTTCCGGCCGTGACGAGCCCGAGGAGGATGAAAAACACGAGAAAAATTCGCCATCGTTTCATGGAACGTCTCCCTGGCTAGCTTACACCTTTCCGGTTGTTTTTGACACAGCGCTATATTGTTAGTAATATAGAAAGGTTTGTTACCTGCTTTGGGAGGCGTATGACCGAGAAGAAGGTGCCGGCGTTCGGCGCGAACCATCCCGCGAGCGAGGCCGGCGCGAAAGACAGCGGCATCCAGCTCCGCAGCAAGGTGTGGCTGGAGGTGGACGGCAAGCTGTTCATGGGCTGGGGCCGCGCCCAACTCCTCGAGCGCATCGACGAGTTCGGCTCTATCTCCGCGGCGGCCCGCTCCATGAAGCTCGCTTACCGCAACGCCTGGCTCTGGGTGGAAGCCATGAACAGCCTCGCGCCGAGCCCGCTCGTGGAGAAGACGACCGGCGGCAGCCGCGGCGGTCACGCCCGCCTCACCGAGGAGGGGCGCCGCATCGTGGACGCGTACAAGCAGGTCCGCACCTCCGTGCGGGAGCGGACCCAGGGCAAGCTGTAGAAATTTTACCCGTCATCAGGTCCGCGGTGATTTACTGCGCCGCGGGCCGGCAGGCGGCGGGGAGGCCGTATGAGAACCGTCCGCAATCTCATCATCGTGCTGGTGGTGCTGTCCCTGCTGCCGCTGACGGCGGCCTGCTCCGGCGGTGGTACGTCCATCACCGCCTTTGTCGGCTCGGCGAGCCAGCCGGTCATGCAGGAAGCCGCCGCCGCTTTCCAGAAGAAAACGGGCATTCAGGTCTTCCTCAACTTCGGCGGCTCCGGCACGATGCTCTCCCAGATGACCATCGCCAAGCAGGGCGACCTCTATATACCCGGTTCGCCGGACTACATGGCCAAGGCCGAGGCCCAGGGGGCGGTCGATCCCGCCACCATACAGCGGCTCGCCTACCTCGTGCCGGCTATCATCGTCCCCAAGGGCAACCCGGCCGGTATCCAGTCGCTGGCGGACCTGGCCAAACCCGGCGTGACGGTCGGTATCGGCGAGCCTTCGAGTGTCTGCATCGGCCTCTACGCGGTCGAGGTGATGGACTATAACGGTATGCTCGCCTCCATCGAACCCAACATCGTCGTCCACGCTTCAAGCTGCTCCCAGACGGCGGCGCTCGTCGCCATGAAGTCCGTGGACGCCATCATCGGCTGGCGCGTCTTCGGGAGCTGGGACCCGGACACCACCGATGTCGTTTTACTCGGCACGGACCAGCTCCCCCGCATCGCCTACATACCGGGCGCCGTCTCGACCTACAGCAAGGACACGAAGGACGCCCGGGCCTTCCTGGACTACCTCGCCTCCCCGGACGGGCAGGCCATCTTCGCCAGGTGGGGCTACCTCGCCACCGAGGCGGACGCCCGCGAGTACGCGCCGGACGCGCAGATAGGCGGCGATTACCAGCTCCCGGCCGGCTTTGCCGGGACGGGACAGTAGTCATGCCGGCGGTGACGGGGTCATGACGAGGTTTCTCCGCGGCGCCGCCGGCGAGCGTGTCTTCCGCGCGGCGACCGTGAGCGCGCTGGCGCTGCTCGGGCTGTTCTTCACCGGCATCGTCGTTTCGCTGCTGGCCTACACGCACTGGAGCACCTTCTGGGCGGCCCTGACGTCCAAAGAGATACTCTTCGCGGTGCGGCTCAGCGTCACCACGGCCACCATCTCCACCATCATCGCGGTGCTTATCGCCGTACCGGTGGCCTACGCCATCTCCCGCAACCGGTTCCGGGGCAAGGACATCGTGGACAGCCTGCTCGACCTGCCCATCGTCATCTCGCCGGTGGCGCTCGGCGCGGCGCTGCTCATTTTCTTTCAGACGCCGGTCGGCTCCGGCATCGATAACCACATCATCAACTTCGTCTTCAACACGCCCGGCATTGTGTTGGCGCAGGTGGTCGTCATCAGCGCGCTCGCCATCCGGCTGCTGAAGGCCACCTTCGACGGCATCGACCCCCGCTACGAGCAGGTGGCGCGCACGCTGGGCTGCTCCCGCCCGGAGGCGTTCTTCCGGGTGGCCCTGCCGCTGGCGCGGGACGGGCTCATCGCCGCGACGATACTGACCTGGGCGCGGGCGGTCGGCGAGTTCGGCGCGACGGTCATGCTGGCCGGGGCTACCGCCATGAAGACGGAGACGCTGCCGACGGCCATCTTCCTCAGCCTCAACTCGGCGGACGTGGGCAAGGCGGTGGCGGTCATCCTGGTGCTCATCGTCATCGCGGTGCTGGCGCTGCTCGTTATCCGCAAGCTCATCGGGAGGCGTTCCCCGCTGTGATCGAGTTCCGCGATGTCACCGTCCACGCCGGCGAGTTCCGCCTCGCCGATATCAACCTGACCATCGAGGACGGAGAGTACTTCGTTATCCTCGGCCCGACCGGGGCCGGCAAGACGGTGCTGCTGGAGACCATCGCCGGGCTGAACCACGTGAAGCAGGGAAGCATCCTGCGTGACGGCCGCGACATCACCCGCCTCTCCCCGGAGGAGCGGAACGTGGGCTACGTGCCGCAGGACTACGTGCTTTTCCCCTTCCTCGGGGTGACGGATAACATCGCCTTCGGGCTGAAACGGGCCGGGGTACCGGCGAAGGACGTCAACGACAGGGTACAGGAGCTGGCGCTGCTGACCGGCATCCCGCACCTGCTCGGGCGGGACAGCCGCACGCTCTCCGGCGGCGAGAAACAGCGGGTCGCCCTGGCGCGGGCGCTGGCCACCTCGCCGACCATTTTGCTGCTCGACGAGCCGCTCGGGGCGCTCGACCTGCGCACGGCCAAGTACCTCCGCAACGAGCTGCGGCGCGTCCACCGCGAGCTCGGGCTGACGACCGTCCACATCACCCACGACCTCATGGAGGCGATGGAGATGGCGGACCGGGTGGCCATCGTGCAGAACGGGCGCATCGAGCAGGTGGCCGGGCCGGAGGAGATGCTGTTCAACCCGGAGGGTGAGCGGGTCATGGACTTCATCGGCTCGCCGAACATCATGGACTGCGAATCGAGCCGCGAGGCCGGGCCCGGCATCGCGGAGGTGACCTGCCGCGGATTGACGCTGACGGTGCCCCACGAGGGCGGGCCCATCGATAAGGTGGCCATCCTGCCGCGGCACGTGTACCTCTCCGAGACGCGGCCGCCGGGTTTGAGCGTCAACGGGTTCGAGGGGGTCATCGAGTCCATCACGACCGTCGTGAACACGGTACGCATCCGGGTGCGGATAGGGGAGGCCAGCCTGACGGCGGAGCTGCCGTACTACCTCTTCGAGGAGATGGACCTGGCCGAGGGGCGGAACGTCTTCGTCATCCTGCGGATGCGGCGTATCCGGAGCTACCGGGCCGGTACCCGGACGCGGTAGCGGCCGCCCGAAGGCAGGATTCGTCTCCTGTTTGTTTTTGCCCCTCACCGTAATCCTCTCCCATCAAGGGAAGGGGCGAGAGTATCGAGGTTCTCACGGTCGTTGACTCCCTCAGAATGACGGAGGGAATCGCAGACCGTTGCCCGGTGTCGCGCCGCTTGCCCGCATCGGGGCAGCTTCCTGTTCCGTTTTTGTTATATTTTCACTGCATATCTTAACAAGATTTGAACATTTGTCTATTAGAATACGGGAATTACACCCCAAGGGTTAAGAGCTGGGGAATCTATCACAACGAAGGGGGGACAGAACGTATTAACAACGGGAGTTACCAGTAGGGAAACAATACTGTAAAGGATGGTCAATGAAAAAGCTAACACTCTTTGCGTTGGTCGCGATCATTGCGCTCAGCATGTTGCTCATCGGGTGCGGCGGCAGCACCGCCACGACCACGACCAACGAACCGACCCAGTCCGCACCGTCCAGCCAGACCTCGACCTCAAGCCCGACGGCGACGACGGCGACGACATCAACGCCCACCGGCCCCTACGGGACGATCAACGCGGCGTATCCCGACTTCTCCTATGACCAGTTCGATCCCAACTTCTACACCGCCACCTGGGGCTACGAAATCTACGATACGCTCATCACCTACGACAAGGACGGCAACTTCGTTGGCGATGTGGCCCAGAGCTGGGACCTCAGTCCCGACGGCAATACCTGGACCTTCCATATCCGGCACGACATCACCTTCTCCGACGGCACCCCGCTGACCGCCAAGGACGTGAAATTCTCGGTCGACCGGTTCTCCGCGTCCAACTCGACCAATCCGTGGTCCCCGTACCTGAACAAGAACTACGTCAGCACGTCGACGCCCGATGACTACACCTTCGTCTACGTGACCCAGCACCCCGAACCCACGCTCGCCGCCGTGTTCGTCGCGACGTGGATACTCCCCATGGACTACTTCACCAAGGTCGGGGCGACCGAGTTCAACAACAAGCCCATCGGCTCCGGCCCCTGGATCATGACCGATCACGTCCCGGAGACGAGCATCTCCTTCACCGCGAACCTGAACTACTGGAACGGCGTCCCGGCCTTCAAGAACCTGGTGATCAACCAGGTCCCGGAAGAGGCCACCAGGCTCGCCATGTACAAGAACGGCTCGATCGACGTCGCCATGCAAATCTCCACCGACCGCCTCGTCGAGATGGAGAAAGCCGGCTCCCAGGTCCGGAAGGTCGGTCTGCCGAACGAGTACACCATCGTCTGGCCGGGCACCTGGATCAACAAGGGCCCGACGAGCGATATCCGCGTCCGTCAGGCCATGTCCTACGCCCTGAACCGCCAGGAGATCTGCGATACCTACTTCCAGGGCACCGCGACGCCGGGCGGCCGGTGGTTCCTCGCGCCCGGCAGCTGGGGATGGCAGGACTCGTGGAAACCGGACCCGTACGACCCGGCCAAAGCAAAAGCACTGCTGCAGGAGGCCGGCTACCCGGATGCCTTCACGACACCGACCATCAACTTCTACGTGACGGCGACCCAGGAAGACTTCGCCCAGGTGCTGCAGGGCTACTGGGAGGCGATCGGACTCGACGTCAAGATCACCGTGATGGAGTCCGTCGCCTGGAGCGGCATCGTCTTCGTCCGGAATGAAGACCCGACGGCTGACCAGGCCGGCGGCATGTGGATGTGGGGCCCGTTCCCGGCCGCCCAGAACGCGGTCTACCAGTCCGCCAACATGTACATCGACACGGGCGTGCACACCACCTCGAACGACCCGCAGGCCACGGCCCTCTACAACAAGGTGGCCTCGGACATCGACCCGACCCAGGCCCTGGCCGACTGGGAGACCTTCCTCGACTACGCCTACAACATGTGGGTGAACACCGGCACCGTCATGATCCAGCCGCTGACGCTGGTGAGTGACAAGATCGGCCAGTTGACCGGGCGCACCTGGATATCCTGGGACGACGCGTTCCAGGGTGTCCAGCACTCGGCTTCGGACCCGCCGCCGGCACAGTAGTGCCTGAAACGGCGTAACCTGACATAAAAAGAGGCCCGGGGGAAACCCCGGGCCTCTCCTGTTTCAGGTTCTTGTATCATGAATTACTGGTTTGATACCTGCCCGTGAAAATTCGCTTGGATCATCTCCCGCAGTAACAATACGTTTGGAACCCCGATACCCTGGCTGCCCCGGATATCGTCACCCCATAAAAGATAACCGGCTTGGTATCAATGAAATCACCGATAGTATCATTGACGATGGTACTCCCGGTCACCAGCGCAATATCGCACCAATCCAAATGCTCCCTGGTCTTTTGCGGGCCCTGGATCACCGTGCCGAATTTCCTCGAATCGATATTGGCACAGTCCATATCGGTCACCTTGATCTCAAAGTTACCGGCCAGGGACTCGACCATTCGCGGCTGGAAACCCACGATCGTGACACGGGGATGACCGTACCTCTCCAATATGTGTTCAGTCAATCTAGCACTGCATTCTCTGGGTTCGTTATCTCTGCAGTGCACGGTTTTATCGACGAGGCCGAGGTACCGCATTACCGCATTAAGGCTGGAAATGAAAATAGCCCGGCGGTAATTATTTTTCAGTTCCATTCGAGCAATATCAACCAATCTGCCGGTATAGTTGCCGTACATATCGGTATACGCCTGCCCGATGGTATCTCTGAATTCGGCCTGCATCATTCTCTCACGACCTGTTATCAGGGGATAGTCCCTGTCCTCCGGATTTCCAATAGCTTCATCAGGGGTCAGCGGCCTGGCTTTAATAACGATCTCATCCGATTCCAGCCCATGGTTCCGAACCAGGTCCATCATCGTCTTCTTCAACGAGCTATACGTATCCATCATCTTCTCCTTTCCAACGCGGAGGGAAGCAGCGCCGTTTCCAGCGGTGCCGTTGAGATTTTCATCTGCCGGCTGCACCCCGTGTCCTTTCGTTGAAGGATTTAGGCGAAGCAGCTCCGGAGAAACCGCCTCTATTGTAAGATGCTATCTATATCGTTGTCAATATAACGACAGAGTAATGTTTATCAACCGTAACAATCAAGCTAACTTATCTTCGGAACGGGCGTTATACTTTCGTGAAAGCGTCGTATATATAGTCAAACGGACCAAGGAGGACCTCGATGAAGAAGAAGCTCTGGCTTGCCGGTATCCTGGTTGCCCTTATCGTTACCTTTGCCGTCGGGTGCGGCTCGGCGTCGCCGCAGAGCGGCAAGAGCGAGACCTACGCCCCGACCACGACGCGGGCCATCGCCACCACCACGACGTCGGCGACGGTCAAGCCGATGCCCACGTTCACGCAGCCGCCGCCCACCACCATTACCTTCGGCCAGTCGGCCGGCGGGACGAGCGGGAGCGATCTGACGGCGTCCGTACCTTCGGCCGGCGAGGACAACGCGGCGCTGCCCGCCACCGAGCGGATGATCGTGCGCAACGGCAACATGTCCGTCGTCGTCGAGGACGTCAGCGACGCCATCCAGCAGATCGCCCGCCTGGCGGACACCTACAACGGCTGGGTGGTGAACTCGAACACCTGGCAGAACGGCGACCGCACGATGGGTTCCATCACCATCCGCGTGGATGCCGCGAGCTACGATAATGCCGCGGCGGCCATCCGGAATATCGCCCAGGACGTCAAGTCCGAGAGCAGCTCCGGCTACGACGTGACCGAGGAGTACGTCGATCTCGGGGCGCAGCTCGATACGCTCCAGGCGAGCGCCGACCAACTCCAGGCCCTCATGCAGAAGGCCGGCACCGTCGAGGAAATCCTCAAGGTCCAGGTGCAGCTTACCCAGACCAACACCCAGATAGAGCAGATCAAGGGCCGCATGCAGTACCTGGAGCAGAGCTCGGCCACCTCGTCCATCTCCGTCGACCTGGAGCAGTCCAAGCTCTCCATCGAGTTCACCGGCAGCACGCGGACCGTCAAGGAAGGCGACAGCGTGACCTTCCAGCCGGACGTCTCCGGCGGTTTTTCGCCCTTCTCCTACCAGTGGGACTTCGGCGACGGCAGCACCAGCACCGAGGAGGCGCCGGTCCATACCTACCGCAACGACGGCACCTACACCGTCAGTCTCACCGTCACCGACGACCACGGCACCACCGCGGACCAGGTCCGCGAGGACTACGTCAACGTCCTGCCGGGCTGGCAGGCCGGCGGCACCGTGACGAGCGCCGTGAACGGCCTGGTGGCCTTCGGGCGGGTGCTGCTCAACGTCCTCATCTGGCTCGGCATCTTCAGCCCGGTATGGATCATCATCGGCGGACTGGTCTTCTGGCGGATGCGCCGCCGGAAGGCGTAGACGAAATAGTGCAGGGAAATCAGGAGAGGGGGCTTCAGGCCCCCTCTCCTTTATTGAGGGTTTGGGCCCGCATGCCCATCCCGGGATTCTTCGGTCGTTACGCTACCTCGAGGTGAGAGAAGGGACGAGCGTAAATTGCGCCGCTCATGCTGAACTCGTCGAAGGATGAGCGGGCGGATTGCTTCGCTGCGCTCGCAATGACAAAGAGCCAGGCCGCCGCGCCGCCGTGTTATCGATGAACGATAAGAAACGAGGAGAAGCGGCATGAATTGGATGTCAGCCTTCGCTGGAATGACGGGGGTATGGGGGCTTCAAGCCCCCTCTCCTGTTATACACAGTTTCGCCCGGACGTCCGACTCGGTCAGGCCGTCAATCTCTAAAATCTTCGTCCGGGCGGTGGCGCCCCTGACGACGGTCACGGCGGACTTCCTGACGCCGAGCGTCCCGGCGATGAAATCCGTCAGCGCCCGGTTGGCCCGGCCGCGCTCCGGCGCGGCGGCGACCCGCACCCGCAGCACGCCGTTCTCCATGCCGACGACCTCGCTCCGGGAGGCGCCGGGCGTCACCTTGACCGTCAGGCGAACGGTCACTTCGCTTTCCGGACCGGCGGGAAGCTAGTCAAGGACGTTGCCGCGGTCGACGGAAATGCAGATAGCCCCCAGTATCAGCACGATGGCGGCATAGAACCAGAAGGTCCAGTCCGGCTTGAGGCTGCTGGTGATGCTGTTCGGCAGGACATCAAAGGCGATGAGCGCGCCGAAGATGGCCGCCAGACCGCCCAGTATCCCGAGAACCCACGCGAAAATTCTCATAATTCAGCTCCCCCTTGTGGTTTATCGCGGGAGCGCGGTACGCTATAATGAGTGCAACCGCCGGCCGACCGCGATTGTTTGGAGATACTATAGCATGAAAATCAGCGAGAATCTATTCATGTACCCCGAGCAAGGCACGATGGACAGCAATACCTACGTCATCACCGGGGAGCCGGGCATCATCATCGATCCCGGCAACGACCACTACCTGGCCAGCCTCGTCCGGCTCATGGAGCAGGACGGCATCGCGCCGGACGATGTCGGGATGATCGTCAATACCCATCTCCACGGCGACCACTGCGGCGCCAATGAAGGGTTCAAGGACTACTCCGGGGCCCGCATCGCCCTCCATCCCGTCCAGAAAGAGAACTACCGCACCGTCGTCGTGGAAGCGGCCCGCCTCTTCGGGATGCCGCCTGACGAGTTCGACGAGGACGAGCTGATCGAAGGCAACACCATGACGGTGGGGGACGGTATCATCGACCTCATCCCGGCGCCCGGCCACTCGCCGGACAGCATCTGCTACTACCTTCGCGCCGAGAAGCTCCTCATCTGCGGGGACGTCATCTTCGACAAGAACACCGGCCGGACCGACCTGCCCGGCGGTGACGGCGACCAGCTGAAGGACTCCATCGAGCGGCTGGCCGCGCTCGGCGCCGAGGGGCTTTTCCCCGGCCACATGGGGGCGGTCACCGGGGCGGAAGCCGTGGCGGAGAACTTCGACTTCGTGCGGATGAACGTCTTCCCGTGGCTGTGACCGAGCCGGCCGTCTCCTGCGAGATCGGCCCCATCCGTCCTCCGAACGAGGCGTTCTCCCTGCTGGTGCGGCTGACGCGGAACTGTCCCTGGAACCGCTGCCGGTTCTGCCCCGTCTACAAGGGGACGCGTTTCGAGCTGCGCCCGGTGGCGGACATCAAGCGGGACATCGACGCCTTCAAGGCCGCGGCCGATTACATCACGGACCTCGCCCGGGAGTCCGGCGTGAGCGTCAGGGAAGCCGCGGCGTCCGTGGCCGGGAGCCATCCCGGCGACGCCTGCCGGAACGTGGGCCTGTGGCTCTACGCCGGGGGGCGGCACGCCTTTCTTCAGGACGCCAACTCCCTCGTCATGAAGACGAGCGACCTGCTCGAGGTGCTGAGCTACCTCCGGACGACGTTCCCCGGCATCGACCGCATCACGAGCTACGCCCGGTCGCAGACGGTCGCCCGGAAGACGCTCGACGAGCTGCGGGCCCTGCGCGAGGCCGGGCTGTCACGCCTGCACATCGGGCTGGAGTCCGGCTCCGACGCCGTCCTGTCCCTGATGGAAAAGGGCGCCACCGCCGCCGACCACGTGAGCGGCGGCCGGCAGGTGAAGGCGGCCGGCATCGAGCTGTCCGAATACGTGCTCCTCGGGGCGGGAGGGCGGCCGCTGCGGCGCGAACACGCCCTCGAGACCGCCCGGGTGCTCAATGACATCGACCCGGATTTCATCCGGTTCCGCACGCTGACCATTCGGGAAGGGATGCCGCTCAACGAGATGGCCCACGACGGCGAGTTCGAGCGGGCGACCGACGAGGAAATCATCGAGGAAGAGAAGCTGCTGCTGGAGAACCTGGCGGTGACCTCGATGGTCGCCAGCGACCACAGCATCAACCTGCTGCCGGAAATAGAAGGGAAGCTGCCGGAGGGCAAAGACGCCATGCTGGACGTGATAGCCCGGTTCCAGGCGCTGCCGCCGGAAGAGCGCGACCTCTACAAGCTGGGACGGCGGCTCGGCGTATACGAGCGGCTGGCGGACCTCGGCGACCCCGCCCGCCGCACCGAGGTGGCGGACGTGCTGGCCCGGGTCATGGCGCAGCCGAACGGTCCGTCTCTCGATGAAGTACTGTTCAAACTGATGGAGCGATATATCTGACATGCCGACACCGGAAGAAGATATAGGCCGTCTCCTGCGGGAGAAGGGGCTGACATTGGGCACGGTGGAGTCCGCCACCGGCGGGCTCATCGCCGCCCGCATCATCAACGTGCCGGGCAGCTCGGACTATTTCAAGGGCGGTATCGTCTCCTACAGCAACGAGGTCAAGATGCGGTGCGTCGGGGTGCGCAAGGAGACCCTCGACGAGGAGGGGGCGGTGAGCGCCCCGGTCGCCGAGCAGATGGCCGCCGGGGGGCGGCGCGTCTTGCGGGTGGATATCTGTCTCTCGGACACCGGCATCGCCGGCCCGGGCGGGGCTACCTCCGGCAAGCCGGTGGGTCTCTTCTACCTGGGGCTGGCCGACCAGGACGGCGCCAGCGCCCGCCGCCACGTGTTCACGGGCAGCCGCGAGGAGAACCGGCGGGCGGCCGTCGAGGCGGCCCTCGAATGGCTGAAGACCTGCCTCGAGGAGCTGCCGTAGCTTCCCTTGCCCCTTCTTTCCGTTGCCCCTGCCCGTCCCCCGATGGTATACTCGGTACATCTTCTTTATCCCGGAGGCTAACCTGTGAAACGCATCGACGGACGGGCCTTTAACGAACTGCGGCCCGTCGAGATAATCCCCGACTACCAGGTCTACGCGGAGGGTTCCGTGCTCATCAAGCTCGGTAATACCCACGTCCTCTGCGCCGTGAGCGTGGAGGACCGCGTGCCCCCCTTCCTGCGGAACTCCGGCTCCGGCTGGCTCACGGCGGAGTACGACATGCTGCCCCGCGCTACGAGCACCCGCACCCAGCGGGACCGCTCCCGCGGACGTGTCGGCGGGCGGAGCCAGGAGATACAGCGGCTCATCGGGCGGTCGCTGCGGGCGGTGACGGACCTTAAAGCCCTCGGGGAGCGGACGCTGACGGTGGACTGCGACGTCATCCAGGCGGACGGCGGCACCCGTACCGCCTCCATCACCGGGGCGTACGTCGCGCTGCGGCTGGCCCTGAAAAAGCTGGCTGGGGTGGGCGTCATCAACGGCAACCCGCTCCGGAGCGCCCTGGCGGCCACGAGCCTCGGCATCGTCAACAACACCATGCTGCTCGACCTCTGCTACGAGGAGGACTCGCGGGCGATGGTGGACTTCAACGTCGTTATGACCGGCAAAGGGGAGTTCGTCGAGATGCAGGGCACGGCGGAGGGAAAGCCGTTCTCCCGGCAGGCCCTTGACGATATCCTCAGCCTCGCCGAGACCGGCATCCGGCAGCTCTTCGAGGCACAGGAGAAGGTGCTGGGACAATAACGCTGTTCCACGACACTCGGTGACAGATTCCAGCCTGCGCTGGAATGACGGGTTGAAGCGGGACCGATGTTTCGTCATTCTGGCGAAGGCCAGAATCTATGATGGACAAGAAACCATTTTACGTTTATGTCCTCGCGAGCAAGCGCAACGGCGCCCTGTACATCGGTGTTACGAATGACTTGATCCGGCGAGTCTACGAACATCGAAACGACCTGGTCAAGGGGTTCACCAGCAGGTATCGCATTCACCTTCTTGTCCACTTCGAGGAATTTCCTGATGCCGTGTCCGCTGTCACCCGGGAAAAGCAATTGAAGGTCTGGCACCGGGCCTGGAAGATACGGCTCATCGAAGAGACGAACCCGGAATGGGACGACCTGTACCCTCGGATTTTATCGTAGATAGATTCCAGCCTGCGCTGGAATGACGGGTTGCGGCGGATTTTAACTTCCCTGGAATGACGGATGATTGTCCAGATTTAACGCGCCGCTAACATCACCGTAATGTAACCTTAATCTTCACCGTGTATGCTGAAAGTGTATGAAAGAAGGAAGAGTAGTAACAACCCTGCTCCCCCTGAAAGAGAGGCAAGAAATGGGAGAATTGTATCTGGATAACATCGAGCGCGCCGCCGTCGGTAACGGCACCGGCCGGGCGTCCATCGCCAACCGGCCGTTCCGCCGCTTCGTCGCTGACCCGGACAGCCGCCCCCGCTGCACGAGCTGCGGACGGACGGCCAGCCGGCCCCGCAATGTCGACGGCGAAACCCACTGCGCGATCCACGTCCCCGGAGCGGACGACGACAGCCCCGTCGGTGAGCTTATGACCACCGTCCAGGGCTGGTTCGGCCACCGCAACGACCCCGTCAAAACAGCCGGTTAGTTGGCTTTTTCATAACGTACCCCTCCAAAAGGAACAGGCCCGGTCATCGACCGGGCCTGTTCCTTTTATCTACTCAAATCGGACGGGAGGCGATGCTTCAGGGCCGCACCTGGCCGCTGCCGAAGATGACCCACTTGTAGGTGGTCAGCTCCTTGAGGCCGAGCGGCCCCCGCGCGTGCATCTTCTGCGTGGAGATGCCGACCTCCGCGCCCAGCCCGAACTGGCTGCCGTCGGTGAAGCGGGTGCTCGCGTTCACGTAGACGCAGGCGGCGTCCACCTCGTTGAGGAAGCGCATGG
>CAZOMF010000039.1:0-14327 GCA_964580635.1 uncultured Dehalococcoidaceae bacterium | reverse complement strand
ACCGCCGTCAGTGCCTCGGTGTTGCCGTGGATATCCGAGATGATGGCGTACTTCATTTCGTAAAACTATAGCACGTTTTGTCCGGTTCTTCACCCGGACCCCTAACCTTTTCTCTTTTTTCACGTTGTATCCGGTGCAAGCGCTTCCTACGGAAAGGCTGGGACCATGAACGAAAACGGACTGGATATGGTATTGATGGTACTGTTCGGCGGAGCGGGGCTCGTCTTGCTCGTGGCCGGTTTCATATTGCCGTACATGGCGTCCGACCGTGTCCTGGCCGCCATCGGCGGGGCGCTCGGCATCGGCTTCGCCGTCTTCCAGGCGGTGCGTCACCATCGCCTCCATCACCGCGAGGATGCGTCCGTGCCGGTGGAAGTCCCCGCCGGCGAGCCTCACTAGGCCCGCGGCGCGCCCCGTGCCGGTTCGCCGCGGCGCGCGGCGTTATGCTATACTGGCACTATGAAAGTCTCGGAGCTGGGAGAGTTCGGCCTCATCGATCTCCTGGCCAAGCTCATCGCCGACACTCAGGCCCACCAGCCGCCGAACCCCCGACTTTACATCGGCATCGGTGACGACGCCGCCGCCTGGCGCATCCCGGACGAGATCCAGCTGGCCACCGTGGACGCCATGGTGGAAGGGGTCCACTTCCAGCGCGATCTCGGCACCTGGAAGGAGCTTGGCTGGAAGGCCATCGCCATCAACGCCAGCGATATTGCCGCCATGGCCGGCGTACCTGACTACGCCCTCGTCTCCCTCAACCTCCCGGACGATACCCTCGTTCAGGACGTCAAGGCGCTTTACTCCGGCATGCTGGAGCTCTCCCACCAGCTGGGGATGACGCTCATCGGGGGCAACGTGGCCCGCTCGCCGGTGCTCGTCATCTCCGTTACCGTGCTCGGCTCCGGCCGCGAGGACATCTTCCTCCGCCGCTCCACGGCCCGCATCGGGGATGCCATCGCCGTCACCGGCCGCCCCGGCTACGCCGCCGCCGGCCGCGAGATGCTGGAAAAGAAGCTCTCGTTCTCGAAGGAGTCCACCCGGCGCTTCCGCAACGCCTTCCTGAAACCGATGCCCCGCGTCATCGAGGCCCAGTCCCTCGTCAAGAACGGCATCAGCACCGCCATCGACCTCAGCGACGGCCTGGTGGCGGACCTGGAGCATATCTGCCGCGGGAGCCGTCTCGGCGCTAACATTAACGTGGACAAGCTGCCGCTCGGCAACGACCTCCAGCAGTACTTCCCGGAGCGGGCGGTCGACCTCACCCTCTCCGGCGGCGAGTCCTACGAGCTGCTCTTCACCGGCCCGCCGGACGCCGTCAAGGCCGCCATCGACGAGATCACCTATCCCGTTACGGTCATCGGGGAGATCGTCGAGGAGCACCCCGGCTCCGTCTCCCTCGTGGATTCCACCGGCCACCTTTACAGTATGGAACAATCGGGCTGGCGCCACTTCTAGCGCCGCCGCTGGAGCACCCGCATGGAACTGCCCAAGGTCACCCTGAATACGGACCTCAATGAGGGTTTCTGCTTCGGCTGCGGGGTCAACAACCCCGTCGGCCTCAAGCTGAAATTCACCCGCGAGGGCGATAGCATCCGCGCCGGGTACACCCCGGACAGGTATTTCCAGGGCTGGCCGGGCCTCCTCCACGGCGGCCTGACCGCCACGCTGCTCGACGAGGCCATGAGCAATATCGCCTACTCGACCGGCCACACCTGCCTCACCGCCACCATCACCATCCGCCAGCGCCGGCCTATCCCGGTGGACGCGCCGCTCACCGTGACCGCCCGCATCACCCGGCGGCGCAAGAAGATCATCGAGACGGCAGGCACGCTGAGCCTCGCCGACGGCACCGTCGTCGCGGAGGCCACCGCCAAGCAGTTCATCGTGGAGAACGACGCCCCGCAGGGCGACCTCGTCCGGGAGAAGAAAGACCATGTCTGAGACGGGGCTCCAAGCCGTCATCTGGGACATGGACGGCGTCATCGCCGACACCGGGGACTTCCACTACCAGGCCTGGGTCAAGGTCTTCGGGAAGCGCGGCGTTTCCTTCAAGAAGGAGGATTTCATGCGGTTCTTCGGCCGCCGCCACGATACCATCATCCACTTCGCCCTCGGCGACGATATTTCGCCGCGGGAGTTCGACGAGGTCACCGCGGAGAAGCAGCAGCTTTACCGGGAGCTGGTGCGGAAGAACGTCATCCCGCTGCCCGGCGCCGTCGAGCTCGTCCGCGCCCTCAACGCAGAGAACATCCCCATCGCCATCGCCACCTCGGCCCCCTATCCCAACATCGACGTCATTTTAGACGGTCTCGGCATCAAGGACTGTTTCCAGGCCATCGCCAGCGGGCTGGAGGTGAAGGAGAGCAAGCCGGACCCGGCGGTGTTCCTGCTGGCGGCGAAGAAGCTCGGCGTGGCGCCGGCCCGCTGCGCCGTCATCGAGGACGCCGTGGCCGGGGTGGCCGCCGCCCGGAGCGCCGGCATGAAGGCCCTGGCCGTCACCAACAGCCACCCGGACGAGAGCCTCCGCGCGGCCGACCGCGTGGTGGACTCGCTGGCCAGCGTCACCGTGGACGACCTGCGGGCGCTCTTCAAGTAAAACAAAAATTACCGTAATCAGGAGACAACGATGGAACGATCACTGGTCCTCGTCAAGCCGGATGCCATGGAGCGCGGCCTCGCCGGGGCGATCCTCGCCCGCCTCCAGGCGGACGGGCTGCACCTCGCCGCGCTGAAAATGCTCCACCTGGACCGCGCCACCGCGGAGCGGCATTACGACGTCCACCGGGACAAGCCCTTCTTCAAGGACCTGGTGGACTACATCACCTCCACGCCCATCGTGGCCGCCGTCTTCACCGGGGAGAACGCCATCGCCCGCATCCGGAAGATAATGGGGGCGACGAACCCGGAGAAGGCCGACGCCGGCACCATCCGCAAGGACTACGGCATCGACGTGCAGCGCAACTCGACGCACGCCTCGGACTCGCCGGAGAACGGGGAAGTGGAGATCGCCATCTACTTCACGCCGGACGAGATTTTCGACTAGTCCGCGTTGAAAGTACGCCTGTTGTCATCCTGAGTCCGTGCAAAACGGACGAAGGTTCCGTTTTCATTCGTGAAAGACGAGCTTCTTCGGTCGTCCCGATTCACCGGGTCTCCCTCAGAATGACATAGTAGAGGCTACTGGATGGTGAGGACGGTCGTGCCGTCCCGCCACAGGCCGTCGAGGTCGTAGTAAGCCCGCTCCTCGGACCCGAACAGGTGGATGACGACGTCGCCATAGTCGAGCAGCATCCAGCCGGTATCGGTGCCACCCTCCTCGTGGTGGGGCAGTACGCCGGCCTGCTTGAGCTGTTTACGGGTCTCGTCGAGGATGGTGCGGAGCTGGCGGGTGCTCTCGCCGGTGGCGATGACGAAGTAGTCCGCGAAGCTGCACACGCCCCGTACGTCGAGCAGCACGATGTCGCCGCCCTGCTTATCGCTGGCGACGTCGACGGCTTTTCTGGCGATATCGATGGCTTTCAACCCGTCCTCCCCGCGGTAGCAGTTCCAGTATACCATAGCTGAGCATGCTTGCAGAATTCGCGTACCGTGCCTATAATGGGGCAATTCCCGGGTGAGTGCTCCCGGCTCCAGGAGGTGTCCCATGACGACGGCCTTAGCTTCCGGCATCACCGACAGCATCTGCTACATGTGCACGGCGTCCTGCCCGGTCAGGGTCCACGTGGAGGACGGCCGCGCCGTCCGCATAGAGATGGCCAACCCCAAGTCAGCCCACTGCCCCCGCTGGAAGGCCATGCTGGACTTCGTCTACCACCCGGAACGGCTCATGCACCCCGTCGTCCGCTCCGGCCCGCGCGGCGCCGGCGCCTGGGAGCGTATCTCCTGGGACGAAGCGCTCGATACCGTCGCCGACAACCTCCAGCGCGTCAAGGACACCTGCGGCCCGGAGTCCGTCGTCTTCTGGATCGCCTATACCAAGGAGCCGCGGCCCTTCTTCCACCGCCTCGCCCACGCCTTCGGCTCCCCGAACTACTGCACCGAGAGCTCGAACTGCTTCTCCGGCACCTGGATAGCATCCAACCTCACCTACGGCGACGAGTACAACTACATGGCTGGCTACAGCTCCGCCGCGGACCCGGACACGAAGTGCAAGCTCGTCTGGGGCGCCGCCGCCATCTCCGCGGCCTCCTCGTGGCAGGACAACATCGACGCCATCGAGCGCGGCGTTCCCTACATCGTCGTCGACCCGCGCCGCACCGCCATCGCCTCACGGGCGAAGATACACCTCCAGCTCCGCCCCGGCACCGACGGCGCCCTCGCCCTCGGTTTCATGAACGTCATCATCAACGAAGGTCTCTACGACGTGGACTTCGTAAAGGACTGGACGGTCGGCTTCGATGACCTCGTCGAGCTCGTCCGGGAATATCCTCCCGAGAAGGCCGCCGAAATCGCGGGCGTGCCCGTCGAGGACCTCGTCGCCGCCGCCCGTCTCTACGCCACGACCAAGCCGGCCAAGCTGCACCTCAGCTCCAACAGCACCACCCACCACGCCAACGGAGTCAACAACCACCGCGCCGTCATCCTGCTGGCCGCCATTACCGGCAACATCGACGTCCCCGGCGGCAACCGCCTCGGCCCCTACCTGAACGCCCACCCGAAAGACGTTACCCTCCACGACGAACGCATCGCCGTCATGCCGCCCGGCGTCGGCGCGCGCCGCTTCCCGGTGTGGACGTCCCGCTACCGCGAGATGCAGTCCAACGCCATCGCCGACCAGATAGAGTCCGCCGAGCCCTACCCCCTCAAGGGCATGTTCTCCGCCGGGCTCTGCGCCCAGTTCTTCGCCAACACCAGGCGCTTCGAGCAGGCCATGGACACCATGGACTTCGTGGCGGTGACGGAGTACTTCCAGACGCCAGGCACCCGGATGGCGGACATCGTGCTGCCCATCGCCTCCTGGCTGGAGCGGCCCATCCTGCGCTCGGACGGCCCGGTGCCCCAGCTCATCCAGCCCGCCATCGAGCCCCTCGGCGAGTGCCGCACCGAGTTCGATATCTACGCCGCTTTGGCCGAACGCCTCGGCTTCGGCGATCTTTTCTGGGGAGGTGATTTCGCCGCCGCCGTCGACGACATCATGGCGCCGCTCGGCGTGACGTATGACGACCTCGTCGAGAACCCCGGCGGCCTGCCCGTGGCCACCACGCCCCGCCCCGTCCGCTCCTACGAGGTGACCGGCTTCAAGACCGCCAGCGGCAAGGTGGAGATCAAGAGCGACGTGCTTATGGAGGCCGGCCAGGACGCCCTGCCCGTCTACCGCGAGCCGCCGGAAAGCCCGGCGAGCGCGCCCGAACTGGCGAAAGACTATCCCCTCGTATTGACTTCCGGGGCGCGGGTGATGGCCTACACGCACAGCCAGTTCCGCAACATCGAGTCGCTCCGCCGGCTCATGCGAGACCCGCTGGTGGACATCCATCCGGCGGACGCGGCGGCGAGGGGCATCGCCACCGGCGACACCGTGACCGTGACCACGCCCCGCAACACCATCACCATGAAGGCCAACGTGACGGACGCCATCAAGCAGGGCGTCGTCTCCCTGCCGCACCACTGGCCGGACGAAAGCAACGTCAACTCCCTCGTCAATGACGTCACGCTGGACCCTGTCTCCGGCTTCATCCCGTGCAAGTCGCAGCTCTGCCAGGTCGCGAAAGCCTGACGCTGGTCAACGCGTCCCGTAAAACCGTATACTTGAGGTATGCCCACCCGACCGCTTATCAAGGTCCTCACCGAGGCCGGCCTCGGCTCGCGGCGCAAGATGACGGACGCCATCAAGGAAGCCCGCGTCGAGGTCAACGGCGAGCTCGCGGAGTCCTTCAACCATCCCGTCGACCCCGCCAAAGACAAGGTCTTCTTCGACGGCCGCAAGGTGGACCTGGCCGCTCCCCGCGTCATCGTGCTCGCCCTCAACAAACCGGAAGGTATTCTCTCCACCGTCAGCGACGACCGCGGCCGCGCCACCGTCCTCGATATCCTCCCGGACAAGTACAAAAAGTATCGCCTCTACCCGGTCGGGCGGCTCGACATGGACACCACCGGCCTGCTGCTGCTCACCAACGACGGCGACCTTACCTACAGGCTGACCCACCCGCGCTTCGAGCAGGAGAAGGAGTACCTCGTCCGGGCGCAGGGAACGCTCCAGCCCGCCGAGATGAAACAGATGGAGCAGGGCATCGAGCTGGAGGACGGCCTCACCGCGCCGGCCCGGGTCTCGAAGCTCCACCCCACCGCCCGCTACGACTACCGGGTCGTCATCCACGAGGGACGCAAGCGCCAGGTGCGGCGCATGTTCGAGCACTTCGGCCATCGCGTTACCGCCCTGCGGCGCGTCCGCATCGGCACCCTCCTGCTCGGCGACCTCCCCGAGGGCGAGGTCCGTCCCCTCAACAACCACGAGGTCAAGGCCCTGCTTCAGCTGCCGCGTCGCAATCTTTCCAAACGGCGCCCGGTTTGATATAATAGCGGCAGAAAATGAGTCCCCCGAACAGCAGGGACGAGGTCCGTCGCGCGGTTCCGGGGGATTCGCTGTTGGAAGGGGAGTATGACGTCAACACCGCCGCACGAGCAGACCCTGAAGGCCGTCCTCGAAGCTTCCGCCCGGCGCTTCGGGGAGAAGACGGCCATCGTCATGGACGATGAAAAGGTGTCCTTCGCCCGCCTGAACGAGGACGCCAATCGCATCGCCAGCGCCCTCGTCCGACTCGGCGTGAAGCAGGGCGACCGCGTCGCCACCATCCAGGGCTCCAACCCGGCCTTCGCCGCCGCCTTCTTCGGCATCATGAAGGCCGGCGCCGTCGCCGTGCCGCTCGACCCCCGCTACGTGAGTAACGAGCTGGTCAGCCTTTTCTCGGACTGTACGCCGAGCGTCCTCATCGCCGAGCCGGACTGCCTGGAGGCCGTCATCGACGACGTAGACCGCTTCGGGCTGGAGCACGTCATCACCTTCGGGGACAAGTTCCGCGACCGCTTCCACAGCTTCGAGGATATCCTGGCCAGCGAATCTCCGGCCGCGCCGGACGTGACCATCGCCCCGGACGACGTCTGCATCATCTCCTACACCGGCGGCCCCACACTGACGCCGCACGGCGTCGCCCTCTCTCACCTCGCCGTGTGCTGGGAAGCGCGGGACTCGGCGGACACCTTCCAACAGACCGCTGACGACGTCATGGTGCAGTTCGCGCTGCCCACCTACCACCAGTTCGGCCTCACCGCCGTGCTGCTCGCCTCCGTCCTGCGCGGCAACCGGCTCGTCATCGTGCCGGGCACCGGCCGCTCCATCCACACCTTCATGGAGACCATCGAGCGCGAGCGTGGCACCATCTACATGGGCGTGCCCTATATCTACTCGCTCCTCATCAACGTGGCGCGGCGCGAGGGCATCAGGCACGATATATCCTCGCTGCGGCTCTGCGCCAGCGGCGGCGCGCCGCTCGAGCCCCCGGTGGTCAGGCTCTTCAAGGACAACTTCGGACTGGACATCACCGAGATCTACGGCCTCACCGAGTCCGTCTGCCACTGCACCGTCATGCCGCTCGACGGCTCCGGCCCAGCCGGCTCGTCCGGCCTCACCATTCCCTGCTGGGAGCTGAAAATTTTCGACGAAAACGACCACGAAGCCCCCACCGGCGCCGAGGGCGAGATCGTCCTGCGCGGTCCTTTCATGACCGGCTTCTACGGCAAGCCGGACGATTCCGCCAGGGCGCTGCGCGGCGGCTGGCTGCACACCGGGGACATCGGCAAGGTGGACGCCCGGGGCTTCCTCTACATCACCGCCCGCAAGCGCCGCATGATCATCCTCAAGGGACAGAACGTCTTCCCGAGCGACATCGAGGCGGTCATCGGGACCCACCCGGCGGTGGCCGGCGTCAGGGCGCTCGGGGAGATAGACCTCGTCCGCGGCGAGACCATCAAGGCGCTCGTCAAGCTGAAGCCGGGCGCTGCCGTCGATGAGCACGATATCCGGCAGTACTGCCAGGGCAGGATGGCGGACTACAAGCTGCCGCGGGTGGTGGAGTTCGTGGAGGCGCTCCCGGAGACGGTACCGGTCTGGCGGCGTCCCCGCGAGCACAGGTCGGCGGACATCAACCTATAAGGAACAGGCTCGTGTTCCACAGCACGATGACGCCGTAGGCGCTCACCAGCACCCACGAAGCGATGACGGCCAGCTTCGGCCAGTGGCGGTAGATGTCCCAGAGGATAAGCGCGGCCAGGAGCGCCCCGACCGTTTTCAGCACCATGAACCCCGCCTGCCCCACGATGGGCTGCAGGAAGGGGTTGCTCTCCCGGGCGATGCCGTGCGCCAGCAGCAGCTCGGTGACGACGCCGTCCAGGATGACGAACGTCACCAGCGTACCGAGCAGCCAGAACATCGTCCGCCCGCGGGCGGTGGTGATTGCCTTCATCATCGAACGTGTCCTCCTCCGTGGGCCGCTGTGGCCAGGACCGTCAGCGAATTTTCCGGGTTACGCCTTTACTCCCTGCCGGAGCCGTATTCCTCCAACCCCGGCTGCTATAAGTCTAGGACAGAACGTGATAAAGCCGCATTAAGAAATCGTATTATTTCATAAAGAAAACCGGCCCCGGTCATTGCGAGCGAAGCGAAGCGATCCGTTTCTCTCCGCGCAGCGACGGATTCTTCGGTCGTCCGCCTCCGGCGGATTCCCTCAGAATGACACGGGCAAAGTCCGTACTAGCTCCACTCGCCGGCGCCCCGCCACACCCGCACCATCTCCGCCCTGAGCGCCCGGTTCTCCCCTTCTTCCAGTTCAGGGTCCTCCCGGAACAGGCGCGTCGCCTCGTCGCGGGCCTGCTCCAGCAGCCCCACGTCCGAAATCTTCGCCATACGCAGGTCCGGCAGGCCGCTCTGGCGCGTCCCGAAGAACTCGCCCGGTCCCCGCAGCCTGAGGTCTTCCTCGGCCAGCCGGAAGCCATCCTCGGTGGTTTCGATTATGTCAAGCCGTGCCCGTCCTACTTCCGAGGGGTTCTCGGACAATAACATACAGTAGCTCTGGTGCTCGCCCCGCCCGACACGCCCCCGGAACTGGTGGAGCTGCGACAGTCCGAACCGGTCGGCGCTCTCGATGAGCATCACCGTCGCGTTGGGGATGTCGATGCCCACCTCGATGACCGGCGTCGAGACGAGGATATCGAGCTTCCCGGCGCGGAATGCCGCCATCACCTCGTCCTTCTCGGCCGCCTTCATCCGCCCGTGGAGCAGCCCGAGCCGCAAGTCCGGAAAGACCTCCCGGGAGAGCCGCTCGTGCTCGGCCACCGCCGCCTGCGCCATCACCGCGTCGGATTCCTCGACGAGCGGGCACAGGATGAACGCCTGCCGCCCTTCCGTCACCTGCTTCCGCACGAAGCCGTAGGCCGCTTCCCGCTGGTTCGGCTTGAGCCATTTCGTCTTGATGCTCTGCCGGCCCGGCGGCAGCTCGTCGATGACGGACAGATCGAGGTCCCCGTAGAGCGTCAGCGCCAGCGTCCGCGGGATGGGCGTGGCCGTCATCACGAGCATGTGCGGGTTGAAGCCCTTGTCGCGCAGGGCGGCTCGCTGCTCCACCCCGAAGCGGTGCTGCTCGTCCACGACGGCGAAACCGAGCTTCGCGAAGCCGACGTCCTTCTGCACGAGCGCGTGCGTCCCGATGACGAGGTCCACCTCGCCGTTCTCTATCTGCTGCCGCAGGCCTTTCTTGCCCTTCTGCTTGATGTCCCCGATCAGCAGCGCTACGGTGACGGGGCGGTCGAGGATGCCGGTGTACGTCCGGGCGTTCCCTTCCCCTTCCTCTTGACCCAGGTTCCGTAAAAGGCCCGTGAGTGTCAAAAAATGCTGCTCGGCGAGGATCTCCGTCGGGGCCATGAAGGCTGCCTGGCAGCCGTTGGCCACCGCCGTCAGCAGCGCCGCCGTGGCGATGACCGTCTTGCCGCTGCCCACCTCGCCCTGGAGGAGCCGGCTCATCGGCAGCGGCCGGGCCAGGTCCGCCAGTATCTCTTTGAGGACCCGCGACTGCGCCCCGGTGAGGGTGTACGGCAGCGATTGCAGAAACTTCTCCAGCACCGGCACGCCGGTATCGAACGCCGTCCCGGGCCGGGCCTCCTGCCACTGCCGCTTCTTGCTCATCACGCCGAGCTGGAGCAGGAACAGCTCGTCGAAGGCAAGCCGCACCCGCGCCCGGTCCTTCATGGCGGCATCGTCCGGGTAGTGCGCCTGGGAAACGGCGGCCGGCAGGTTGAGCAGGCCGAGGCGCTGCTTGAGCGTCCCCGGCAGGAAATCGGCGAGCTGCGGCGCCCACAGGTCGATGAACTCCTTCATCAGCTTGCGCACCTGCCGCGGCCGCAGCCCCTGGGTGAGGGGATAGACCGGCACGAGCCGTCCCGTGTGGACGGTGTCCTGCTTCTCCTCGAACTCCCACTCCGGGCTCTGGAAGACCGCCTGCCCCCGGAACACGCTGACCCGCCCGCTCAGCACGATGCGGCTGTTCGTCCTGAGGGTCCGCGCCAGGTAGGGCTGGTTGAACCAGATGACCCGCAGGTTGCCGGAGCTGTCCCCGACGATGGCCTCGGTGCTCTTGCGGCCGCCCGGCCGCGTCTCCTTGGCCTCCCATACATTGGCGATGACCGTCTGCTCCTCGCCGGGACGCAGCTCGGCGATGGTCTTGAGGCTGGAGTAATCGAGGTGCCGGTGCGGGAAGAAGTAGAGCAGGTCGCGTACCGTCTGCACGCCGAGCTTCTTGAGCTTGGCCGCCACGGCCTCGCTGACGCCCCTGACGATGGTGACCGGGCTGTCGAGGGCCTTGACCGCCGTGGGCGAAGGTTCCTTTTTGGACGCAGTTGCAGCCTTGCGGCGGGGGGTCGCGGCGGGTTTTGGAGACGTGTTATGGCCTGCCATCGAAACGGGTTTGGCTTTAGTTTTCAGGGTGGGAGGAGGCGCAGCAGGATTCTCCAGCCATGAAAATACCCGTGTTATCCAGGCGCTACGCTGTGCAGGAGTGAGAGAGGCATAACCAAGGTTAAAAAAGGCGCCAAAGCGAGCCGGTAGGTCTTCGGCATGAGCCGCCGTCCAGTTGGCCAAGTACCTGTCCAGCCCCCCGATGACGGCGCTGTCCTTGCAGCCGCGCTGCCGCTCCAGCTCCAGTATCTTCCTCAGCGCCCCCGTGTCCATGCGTTCCCATTATAGCCTTAACGGTCGTGTGAACGCACGCGGAGGACGGGTCCGGCTAGAGGGACAGCAGCGTGCTGACGAGCATCCAGGCGGCGGTGAGGAACAGGATCACGGTGAAGAACACCCGGAGGTGCGGCACCTTGAGGCGGCCCGAGAGGGTCGAGCCGGCCCGCCCCCCGACGAAGGCTGCCGCCGCCAGCGGCACGGCCGTCGCTGCCGGGAACGACCCGCCGATGAGGTGCCCGGAGAGCCCCGCCAGCGCCGTGAACCCCACCATCAGCGCCGACGTCCCGATGGCGATGCGCATCGGCACCCGCCCCACGAGCACCATCGCCGGGAGCTTAAAGATGCCGCCGGCCACCCCGATCATCCCGGCCACGAACCCCGCCGCGCCGGTCACCGGCATCAGCCCGGGCAGGCGGACGGTATACGTGCGGTCGCCCAGCCTGCGGCGCCAGTGTCCCCAGCCCCGCGGTGAAGCGGGATCGTGCTCGGCGACCGGCCGCGACATGAAGAACGCGGCCAGCAGCAGCACGGCGGCGAAGATGATCTTCAGCGCGGCGGCGTCGATCCGGTTGGCCAGCAGCCCGCCGATGAAGGCCAGGACGATGGTCAGCGGCTCGATGGCGAGCGCCAGCTTCCAGTCCACCGTCCGGCGCTTGCGGTAGATGAGCGCCGCCGACGCCGAGGTGGCCACGATGACGAAGAGGCTCGTCGTGGCGGCGTCGTGGACGCCCATCCCCAAGGCGATGAGCACCGGCACGTAGAGGACGCCGCCGCCCTGCCCGACCATCGAGAAGACGAACGAGACGGCCAGCACGGCGGCGACGGCGATAACGATATCGGCGGCGGACATACTAGTAGCCGGAGCAGGGGATGCAGCGCAGCTCGTTGTTGACGAGGCGGGCGTAGCGCTCGAAGACGTACTCCCCGCACTGGCTGCACTTCACCTTGTTGAACGATCCTTTCACCCGCTTGAACTGGTAGTCCGGTTTGCGTTCTATCTTGAAGACCTTTTCGTCCGGTTGGGCGTCCGCCCAGGCCAGGGAAGCGTCGGCGACGTCCGCCGGTATCTTTGAAGGCTCCACGCCCTTCATGCGGTAGGCGAAGAACTCGTTCTTGCCGAACTCGTCCTGGAACTCCGGCCGCAGGGAGATGCGCACCGCGCCTTTCTCCGGGTGGTAGAAGGTGGCCGCCAGCTTGCCCCAGAAGGTCCGCTCCATGAGCGACTTGCCGTAGGTGGCGCCGGTGGCCGCCTGGATGCCGTCGAGCAGGCACGTCTGGGGATGTCCCACGCCGAGCTCCGGGATGACGAAGAAGCCGTGGTCTTTCTCTTTCTCCACGCCGAGCTCCCGCATCGCCAGCAGGCCCATGCGGTACCCCAGCGGCATGAAGGGGCAGCGGTGTCCGTGGAATTCAAAGGTCCATTCGGGTACGGTGGTCATGATGTTCTCCTTTCGGATGTGTGATGGGGCGGACGAGCAAACATTCAGGCGGAGCCGGCGGCCTTTCGGGTCCGGCAGCCGCCGGTGACGCAGCTCGGGCCGACGCGCTCGGCGGCGCGCAGCTTCTCGCGGTCCGCGGCGAGCTGCGGGTCGCTGCGGAGGGCCGTCTCGACGGCCTCCAGCGCCTGCGCCAGGTACGGCTTCATGCCGTCCCGGTCGATGGAGTACAGCGACCAGAGCCCTTCCTTGCGCAGGGCGAGGAACCCGGCGTCGTGGAGCGCCGTGAGGATGCGCGACGCCTTGGACTGCGAGTAGCCGGTCGCCTGCATGACCTCGCAGACGCAGCAGGCCCGCTCCATGAGCAGGCCCAGTACCCGCAGCCGTGATTCATCCGCCAGCGCCTTGAATATCTTTGTAACGTCCCTCATAGCCCGTCCTCTATATGCATATTCCTGCATATATGCATAGTATATACCCCACGGGGGTAGCTGTCAACAAGAAAAAAATTTATCAACAATTTACTCTTTTATTGGTCCCGGAAAAGTTGTATTGTGATTGTTGGGACGATGAAAGTTATGGTTACCGGTGGAACCGGGTTCGTTGGGAGTAATTCCGTCGCAGCCCTGGTACGGCAGGGGCACAGTGTCCGACTTCTCGTTAGGTCACTGGAAAAGGTCAAGCCGGCGCTGGAACCTCTCGGCATCGATGACATCGAAGCCATGGCAGGCGACGTGCTCGACCGGAGTTCCATCGAGCGCGCCGCCGAGGGATGCGAAGCGACCCTTCATTGCGGTTCGGTGTATTCGCTCGATCCACGGATGTCCGCAACGATAACGCATACCAACGTCGCCGGAACGGAAAATGTCCTCTCCGTGGCCTCCAGCCGTGGTCATGACCCCATTATCCACGTGTCGAGCTATGTGGCGCTCATCGGAGAAAAGGGAGGCATTATCTCGCCGCAGTGCTCCCCCACCTATCCGCCGGGGACCTATTTCGAATCCAAGGCGGAGTCCGACCGAGTTGCCCGGATGTACCAGAATCGTAATATCCCGGTCGTGATAACGTATCCAGGCTCGGTATGGGGACCCCATGATCCCCATTGCGGCGAGAGTTGCCAGATGGCCTTGTCCATCCTGAAAAACTACTGGAGGTTTTCCGTTGACGGAACGCTTCTCGTTTCAGATGTGCGCGATATCGCCGACCTGCACGCGGCCCTGATGGAAAAAGGCCGGGGTCCCCGGCGGTATCTGGCCCCCACGCAGAACACCAGTATCTGCAACCTGTTCTCGCTATTCTCGGACATCACCGGAAGGAAGATAAAGACGACGGCTCTTCCCGGCTGGAGTATGCGCGCCGCCATGCAGGCGGTAGACCTCGTGCAGCAGGCTTTGAAAATGAGGCTGCCGTTCAACTACCAGGCCGTCTATTGCAGCACGCTGCAGCATGTTGGGGATGATTCTGCCACGCGGAAAGACTTCGGGATTGCGGCCCGCCCTTTGCGAGACACCCTTGGTGACCAGGTGGATTGGATGGTTGAGAAAGGGCTTCTGGAACCTCAACTCGCTGGTAAAACCCTTTGACCTACCTGTCCCCGAGCACCGCCACGCCCACCGCGCGCGGCCCCACGTTCGTCCCGATGACCGGGCTCACCTTGGTGCGGTAGATGCGGT
>CAZOMF010000038.1:13755-14406 GCA_964580635.1 uncultured Dehalococcoidaceae bacterium | reverse complement strand
GACTTCGTCGCGCGGCTGCGCGACGAGAAGAAGTTCAAGAACGCCGAGGAGCTTCAGCAGCAGATGGCGGAGGACGTGACGCACGGTAAACAGGTATTACACGAGAGCGGACTGAACTGATGCACGATCCGTACAATATCGATTACGTCCTCAGGCGGGCGGTGGCGGAAATCATCGTCGAGCAGGAACTGGTGGACCTTATCAAGTCCGGCAGGAAACTGCGGCTCAAGGAAGGACTCGATCCGAGCGCCCCGGACATCCACCTCGGCCACATGGTCATGCTCCGCAAACTCCGCCAGTTCCAGGAGCTCGGTCACCAGGTGGTGCTCATCGTCGGCGACTGGACGGCCCGCATCGGCGACCCGAGCGGCAAATCGGCGACCCGTCCCATGCTCACCGAACAGGAGGTTAACGAGAACGCCCAGACGTACCTGAACCAGTTCTACAAGATAGTGGACAAGGACCGGACCGAGGTCAGGTTCCAGAGCGAATGGTTCGGGAAGTTCGACCTGGCGGACGTGATGCGCCTCACCAGCAGGTTCACCGTCGCTCAGTTCCTCGCCCGGGACGATTTCAACAAGCGCTTCAACGAGAACAAACCCATCGCCATCACCGAGTTCCTCTACCCCCTGATGCAGGCGTACGACTCCG
>CAZOMF010000038.1:13439-13745 GCA_964580635.1 uncultured Dehalococcoidaceae bacterium | reverse complement strand
AGTCGGACGTGGAGTGCGGCGGCACCGACCAGAAGTTCAACTTCCTCGTGGGCCGCGAGCTCCAGGGCATGATGGGCCAGCGGCCGCAGCAGTGCTTTATGGGGCCGCTCCTCGTCGGGACGGACGGCGTCCAGAAGATGAGCAAGAGCCTGGGCAACTACATCGGTATCGCCGAACCGCCGGAAATAATCTTCGGCAAGACCATGTCCATCCGGGACGAAGAAATACTCACCTACATGGAGTTGCTGACCGATATCCCGGACGATGAACTGGCCGGGTTCCGGCGTGACATGGAAAACGGTACCA
>CAZOMF010000038.1:0-13429 GCA_964580635.1 uncultured Dehalococcoidaceae bacterium | reverse complement strand
CTGAAGAAACGGCTGGCCAGAGAGCTTATCGAACAACTATACAGCGCGTCCGATGCGGATGCCGCCGAGGCTCACTTTGCCAGAGTGGTCCAGAACAAGGAAGTCCCGGATGGCATCCCCTCTCTCACCGTCACCGAGGCGGAGCCGGATATCCGGCGGCTGCTGGTGGACAACAACTTCATCGTTTCCATGAGCGAGGCTACCCGCCTCATCAAGCAGGGCGGCATCAAGATCGACGGCGAGAAGATAAGCGCCTTCAACGCCCCCCTGAAGAACGGCAGCGTTATCCAGGCAGGCAAGCGCCTGTTTGTGAAGATAGTAAAGTAAAGAAGGAGACGACCATGGTACAGCTGCGGATCCCCGGACCGACCCCCTGCCCGCCTGAAGTTCTCAAGGTCATGGCCATGCCCATGGTGAACCATCGCGGAGCGGAATATCACCAGACGCTCAGCGAGGTCACCGAGAAGATCAAGGCGGTCTACCAGACGAAGAACGATCTGGAGATACTCACCGGCTCCGGTACCGGCGGCCTCGAGGCCGCCGTCGTCAACGTACTGTCTCCTGCCGATAAAGTACTCTCCGTATCCATCGGCGTGTTCGGCGACCGCTGGGCGAACATCGCCAAAACGTTCGGCGCGGACGTCACCTCCCTCAAGTACGAGTGGGGCCGGGCCGCCGACCCGGACGAGATCGCCGATGCCCTGAAAAAAGACCCGGCCATCAAGGCCGTCATGGTGACCCACAACGAGACCTCGACCGGCGTGACCAACGACCTCGGCGCCATCGCCAAGGTGGTCAAGGGGGCCGGCAAGCTGCTGCTCGTGGACGCCATCAGCAGCATGTCCTCGGTCGACCTGCCGGTGGACGAATGGGGCTGCGATATCGTGCTGTCCGGCTCGCAGAAAGGCTGGATGGTGCCGCCGGGCCTCGTCTTCGCCAGCGTCAGCGCCGAGGCGTGGCGGGCCTATGAGACCGCCAAAATGCCGCGGTTCTACTGGGACCTCGGCAAGTCCAAACAGTACCGCCAGAAGCTGGAAAATCCGTGGACACCGGCGCTCTCTATCGTCTTCGCGCTCAACACGGCGCTCGATATCATGCACAAGGAAGGCATTGAGAACATCTTCGCGCGGCACGCCCGGCTCGGCCAGGCGACCCGCGACGGCGTGAAGGCGCTCGGGCTCTCCCTCTTCGCTGACGAGAAGCACGCCTCCAACACCGTCACCGCGGTGAAAGCGCCGGAGGGTTTCAACAGCAACGATCTCCGCAAGGTCTGCAAAGGGAAATACGGCGTGGAGATGGCCGGCGGCCAGCAGAGCCTCGACGGGAAAATATTCCGCATCGGGCACCTCGGCTACGTCAACGACGACGATATCAAGGAAGTCCTGGCGGCACTGAAGTCCGGCCTGCAGGAAATCGGCTTCGGGAAGTAGACGGCGGAAGGATTGAGTATGGCCGAACAACGCAAGAAAGTACTGATAACCGATGCCATCTCAGAAGAAGGCATCGCCGAACTGCGCCGGCAGGCTGACGTGGACGTCAGGACGAAGCTCCCCGAGGCCGGGATAATCGACATCATCGGCGACTACGAGGCGCTCATCGTCCGCAGCCAGACGAAGGTCACCGCCGCTATCATCGAAGCCGGGAAGAAACTGGCGGTCATCGCCCGGGCCGGTGTCGGCATCGACAACGTGGACATCGAAGCGGCCACTCGCCACGGGGTCATCGTTGTCAACGCGCCGACCGGCAACACCGTCTCGGCGGCGGAGCACACCTTCGCCATGCTGATGGCCTCCGCCCGGAATATCCCCCAGGCCAACGCCAGCCTCAAGTCCTGCGCCTGGGAACGGAACACCTTCATGGGCACCGAGCTGCGCGGCAAAACACTCGGTCTCGTGGGCCTCGGCAACGTGGGGTCCGAGGTAGCGAAAAGGGCGCGCGCCTTCGAGATGCGCGTCCTCGGCGTGGACCCGCTCGTCTCGCCGGAAACGGCCGGCAAGCTCCAGGTAGAGCTCGTCGACCTTAAGAAGCTCCTCGCGGAGTCGGACTTCATCTCGCTCCACATCCCGCTCACCGCGCAAACACGGAACCTGCTCGGGGCCAAGGAACTGGCGGCCTGCAAGCCGACCGCCCGCATCATCAACTGCGCCCGCGGCGGGCTCATCGATGAACCGGCGCTCGTCAAGGCCATCAAGGAGAAGAAGCTGGCCGGCGCGGCCATCGACGTCTTCGAAAGCGAGCCCTGCACCGAGAGCGTCCTGTTCGACGTGGACAACATCATCGTCACGCCTCATCTCGGCGCCTCCACGGCGGAAGCGCAGGTGATGGCCGCCAGCGACGTGGCCGAACAGATCATCGACATCTTCAACGGGCGGCCCGCCCATGCCGCCGTCAACGCGCCGTATATCCCCGCCGAGACCCTGACGGTGCTTTCCCCCTATCTCGACCTGACCAAGTCGTTGTGCAAGATTCTGTACGCGCTGTGCGAGGGCCAGACGAAGAACCTGCGCATCAAGTACGCCGGCGAGCTGGCCGAGTACGATACCAACGCCATCAAGGCGGCGGTTATCGGCGGGCTGCTGGAAGGCTTGACGGAAGAGCGGGTCAACATCGTCAACTGCAACCATATCGCCTCACGGCGCGGTCTCACGGTGGTGGAGGAGAAAGAGGCTTCCTGCGCCGACTACGGCAGCCTGCTGACCATCGAGCTGACCACCAACACCGGCGCCTGCCTCGTGGCGGGAACGGTGCGGGACCGGGAGATCCACGTGGTGCGGGTGAAAGACTTCTGGCTGGACCTCGTGCCCACGCCGGGAAGCTACTTCCTCTTCAGCGACCACCTCGATCGGCCTGGGTTCATCGGGGCCATCGGCAAGATAACCGGGGACGCGGACATCAACATCAGCTCCATGCACCTGGGTCGTCTCAAGGCGCGGGGCCCGGCGCTGCTCGTCCTCACCCTCGACGAGCCGATGCCGGAGGCCGACCAGCAGAAAATCCTGGCCATACCGGACGTTTACTCGGTCACGCTCGTCGCCCTCTAAAGGACGAGCGGGCCGGCCTGAAAGAGCGGGGCGTATTTGTCCCGCTCTTTTTCGTGTGCTACCCTGAAAAAGTAAGAGAGGTTCCTCCGTGCGCAACCGACTACTATTTGTTACCGTCATCATCAGTTTGCTTGCACTCGTTCCGGCCGGCCTGGCGGGCTGCGGCTCCAAGACAGACACCACCGCGACGGGCTATGAAAACGTGACCGTCGCCGAGGCCAGCACACTCATCAAGGATAATCAGAACAATCCGGACTTCGTCATCCTCGACGTTCGGACGCCGCAGGAATACGCGGACGGGCACATCGCCGACGCGGTGAACATCGACCTCAACTCCGGCTCCTTCGATACCGAGATAGCCAAGCAGGACATGAGCAAGACGTACCTCGTCTACTGCCGTACCGGCGCCCGCAGCGCCAGCGCCAGCGGCATCATGATCGGTCTCGGCTTTACGCACGTCAAGAACATGACCGGCGGGATCACGGACTGGACGGCCGCCGGCTACGCCACCACGAAGTAATACGGGACTTTCGTTCGGCGTCGTTTCATTGACTTGACCCCTCTCCGATGCTATGATACCTCAAGGGGTGCAACATTATGTTCAATTCACGCCCTCCGAGGTTGGCGCATGGCATCACTGGATGAACTGAACGAGCAGATAGCCCGCTGCGTGAAATGCGATATCGCCAGATTGCGCACCCACACGGTGCCCGGCGAAGGGAACCCGAAGGCGGACATCATGTTCATCGGCGAGGCGCCCGGGTTCCACGAAGACCAGCAGGGACGGCCGTTCGTCGGGCAGGCCGGGCAGTTCCTGGACCGCCTGCTGTCTACCATCGGGCTCGACCGCACCAAGGTGTTCATCGCCAACGTCATCAAGTGCCGCCCGCCGTCCAACCGCGACCCGCTGCCCACGGAGATCCAGAACTGCGACCCCTGGCTGGAGCAGCAGATAGAGATCATCCAGCCTCGCATGATCGTCACACTGGGCCGGTACTCCATGCAGAAGTTCTTTCCCGGCAAGACCATCAGCCGGATCCACGGTACCGCCGTCAACCAGAACGGGCGGCTTTACTTCGCCATGTACCATCCCGCCGCGGCCCTGCACCAGCGCAGCCTCCAGCAGGCCATCGAGGAGGACATGCGGAAGATACCGGAGGTGCTGGCCGCCGCGCTGCCGCCCGCCGAAGAGGAGAAACCGAAGCCGCCCCAGGCGCAGCAGCTCAACCTGTTCGAGGACTGATACATGCCCAAGCCACGCTTGAAAGTGATACCTCTCGGCGGCCTCGGCGAGATCGGCAAGAACATGATGGTCGTTGAGTACGGCGATGACATGATCGTCATCGACTGCGGTCTGATGTTCCCCGAAGAGGAGATGCTCGGCATCGACCTCGTCATTCCGGATATGAGCTACGTGACGGAGCACGCGGACAAGCTGCGGGGCATCGTCATCACCCACGGTCACGAGGACCACATCGGCGCCCTGCCCTATTTGCTCCCGCAGCTCGAAGGCGTGCCGGTGTACTCCAGCCGCCTCACCAACGGTCTCATCAAGGTCAAGGTGAAGGAGCGGCGGCTCAAGACCGGCACCACGCTCAATGTCATCGACTACGGCGAAACGGTACAGCTCGGCGTGTTCACGGTGGAGCTGTTCCCGGTCTGCCACAGCATACCGGACGCCGCCGGGGTTATCGTCCGGACGCCGGAGGGTAATATCGTCCACAGCGGGGATTTCAAGATCGATTACACGCCGGTAAGCGGCGCGGGCACCAACCTCTCGCGGCTGGCGCAGCTCGGGGCGGAAGGCGTGCTGCTCCTCCTCTCGGATTCCACCTACGCGGAGCTGCCCGGCTACACGCCTTCTGAGACGACCGTCGGAGAAGCGCTCGAACAGGTCATCGTCAACGCGAAGGGCCGTGTCATCGTTACCACCTTCTCCTCGCTCATCTCACGCATCCAGCAGGTCATCGACGTGGCCTCCAGGCACGGCCGGCGGGTCTTCATCGTCGGGCGTAGCATGTCCGACAGCGTACGAATCGCCCTCGACCTCGGCTATCTCACCGCGCCGGAAGGCCTGCTGGGACGTATCGACGAGGTGCGGTCGCTGCCGCCCGAGAAGATCGTCCTCATCACCACCGGCAGCCAGGGAGAACCGACCTCGGCGCTCGTCCGCATGGCCAACCACGACCACCGGCACGTCCACATCCAGGCGGGTGATACCATCATACTCTCCGCCACGCCGGTACCCGGCAACGAGGCGCTCGTCAACCGTACCGTGGACAGCCTCTTCAAGCAGAAGGCCCGCGTTATCTATGACAAGGTGGGCCGGGTCCACGTCCACGGCCACGCCAGCCAGGAAGAGCTGAAGCTCATCCTCAACCTCGTCAAGCCGAGGTACTTCGTGCCCGTCCACGGCGAATACCGACACCTGAGCTTCCACGCGCGGCTGGCGGAATCGGTGGGGATACCGGCGGAACACGTGTTCATCCTGGAGGACGGTGATATCCTCGAACTGCACGATGACACCGCGAAGATCGACGGCAAGGTCAGCTCCGGGCACGTCTACGTGGACGGTCTGAGCGTGGGCGACCTGGGCGGGGTGGTGCTGCGGACACGGCGGATGCTCTCACGGGACGGCATCGTCGTCGTCATCATCGCGGTGAACCGGCAGACCGGCCGGCTCATCGGCGCGCCGGACATCGTAACCCGGGGTTTCGTGGACGCCGCGTCCTTCAAGGAGATGATGGACGAGAGCCGCCAGCTGCTGGCCACGACGCTCGACCATGGCGGAGGGCGTGTCCCGGAATGGAGCTTTATCAATACCAAGGTGAAAGATACCCTGGAAAAATACTATTATGACAAAACGAAACGCCGGCCCATGATACTGCCCTTCATGGTCAAGGTGTAATACGGGATAGCGAGTATGCCGACCAAGAAATCCATGAACAAACTGCAACGGACCGCCCGTAAGGCGCAGACGGTCAAGGCCACCTCGACCAGGGGCAAACGGACGCCGAAGTCCGCCCCGCGAAGGAAGAGCGGCGGCGGGTCTGCCGGTTGGCTGTTCTCCAAGACCATGCGGCGGCTGCTGCTCGTCGTTATCGTCGTGGTGCTGCTGGCCGTGTTCTGGACGCGTATCGAGGGCTTTTTCACCACGTTGCTCACCGACCTGGGGTGGGGACTTGCGTTCATCGTGGCCCTCCTCGCCGCGCTGGTGACCCTCACCATCCGCCGGCGGCTGGGCAGTCTCTTCTTCAACTGGAACCGCTGGCTGGGGACCTTCGCGTTCGTCCTGGCCGCCTGGGGCGTCCTGGCGGCGGTCAACTACTATACGCCTTCGTTCAAACAGGGCCTCGGCGGGACGTTCGGACAGTCCATCATCGGGCTCGACGCCGGCGCCGCTTCCTGGATGCAGGCGCTCCGGGTCATCGGCCTGTTCATCATCGGCATCGTGCTGGTCGCCCCAAAGGCTACTTTCAACACCGTGAAAGGCACGGCGTGCTTCATCGTCGAGCAGTTCAGGCGCCGTCCCCTGCCGCCCGGCGCGGCCCGTCCGGTGAAAGGCGAACGCCAGCCGGCCCACCGCGCGCTTGAACCGCAGGTCGATACCCCGACCCGCCGGACGACCCCGGACTACATGACCGAGCCGCTCGTGCCGCCGGAGGTGGCGTCCTCCCGCAAGAAACTGGAAGACCTGGCTGCCCGCGCCGCCGCGTTGCGTCCCTCGGGCGATACCGTGAAACCGCCGGCCAGGGAAAAACCGAAGCAGCCGCGGAACGAAACGCCGATCACCGGCGCCAGGGCGGACACCAAGCCGACCGCCAAAGACTTGGCCAACCAATACACCCAGGGTGAGGACCTCAAGGTCGTCGACGGATGGCCGCTGCCGCCGCTCGACATCCTCGACACCGCGCCGGAGGTGGAACAGTTCGCCCAGGCTGACAACACGCAGCGGGCGCAGCTCATCGAGGATACCCTCGCCAGCTACGGCGTGGACGCCAAGGTCGTCCAGATCAACTCCGGCCCCACCGTGACCCAGTTCGGCGTGGAGCCCGGCTGGGACCGCAAGTACCGAGAGGTCAAGGAAAAGGACGACGAAGGGAACGTCTCCGTCCGGCTCGTCGAGGTCTCCAAGACGCGCGTCAAGGCCGGGCGTATCAGCTCGCTCTCCAACGACCTGGCGCTGGCGCTGGCGGCCTCATCCATCCGCATCGAGGCCCCGGTCCCGGGCAAGACCTACGTCGGCGTGGAGGTACCCAACACGACCTCCGACGTCGTCAGCCTGCGGAGCGTCATCGAGACGAACCCGTTCCAGAAGCTCCTTACCAAGACCAAGCTGGCGGTCGCCCTCGGCAAGGGGGCCGGCGGGGAGTCCGTGGCCGCCGATCTCACCAAGATGCCCCACCTGCTCATCGCCGGCGCCACCGGCAGCGGCAAGACGGTCTGCCTCAACACCGTCATCTGCGGCCTGCTCATGTTCAATACGCCGAACGACCTGCGCTTCATCCTCATCGATCCCAAGCGCGTGGAGCTCGTGCAGTACAACAGCATCCCCCACCTGGCGACGCCGGTCATCGTGGAGACGCCGAAGGCCCTGGCGGCGCTGCGCTGGCTGTGCCAGGAGATGGACGACCGCTACAAAAAATTCTCCCAGGTGGGCGCGAGGAATATCGAGGGCTATAACAAGAACAAGATCGGCGCCGACCGGCTGCCGTACCTCGTGCTCATCATCGACGAGCTGGCCGATCTCATGATGGCCGGCTTCGACGAGGTGGAGTCCAACCTCTGCCGCCTTGCCCAGCTCGCCCGCGCCACCGGCATCCACCTCGTGGTAGCCACGCAGCGACCCTCGGTGGACGTGGTGACCGGTCTCATTAAAGCCAACTTCCCCACTCGCCTCAGCTTCGCGGTGACCTCGCAGATAGACTCCCGGACCATCCTCGACGGGCCGGGGGCGGAAAAGCTGCTCGGCCACGGCGATATGCTCTACCTGCCGACCGACGCCGCCAAGCCGAAACGGCTCCAGGGCTGCTTCCTCTCCGACGCCGAGATAGACCGCCTCGTCTACTTCTGGGGCAACCAGCAGGCGGAAGAACCGGACCGGCTCAAGCTGGAAACGCTCGTCGCCACGACGCCGAACAACACGATAGGAGGTCACCCCATCGACGACCTGCTGGAGCAGGCCAAGGCGCTGGCGCGGGAGTATTCCGAGGTCTCGACCTCGTTCCTGCAGCGGAAGCTGCACATCGGCTACCCGCGGGCGGCCCGCCTCAAGGAGCAGCTCGACGCGGCGCTCGAAGCCGAACAGAACGAGGCCGCTGAAGCCGAGCCGGACGACCTCGACGTGGCAGGGTTCATCGATGAAGGACCCGGTACGACGGAGAACGACGGGCTGAGATGATTGTCTGGCGTCTCCTGCGGACTAAGGAACGGGCTGGATATCCCAACCCATCCGGGCAACGGACGTAAAGGAAGCGGGACATGGTACTTCTCAGGGTGATACGCCGGGCCTGGAACGGACTGCTCGACGCCATAGCCGGGGTGACACCGGTATCTACAAGGCCAAGACCCGCAGTTACTGGAACTATATCGGGCCCCCGCAGGTCCGGCAAATCCTATTATAACCGTCACAAATAGCCGCCGGCGGCGAATACCGCCATGACGATGCCCGCCGCGCCGACGGCCCCCGCCGAAACCTGCGCCAGCGTGTGCTGCCCGAGCGCCCACCGGGACCAGCCGACCGCCGGCAGCAGCACGAGCGCCAGCGCTCCGTAACCGCCGACCACCAGTGTGAATATCGTGGCGGTCCCGGCAATGAAAGCGGTGTGGAGACTGATCTTCCAGTAGAAGTTGATGGTCATGAAGACGAGCAGGGCAATAACGCCGGCAATGAAGGTTATCCGCAGCAGTCCGGGTCCGTGACCGAGCCACAAGACCAGGAAGCCCGCCATACCGACCGCGACGGCGATGGCGTAGAGAAGATAGCGCTGCGGTCGCGGGTTGTTGAAAATGCCATCCATTTTGCGGCGCCGGACCATGACCAGGACGGCGAACGACACGGGTGCCACGCTGAGCGCCAGAGAAATCGCCAGCCATATCAGGGCATGAACGGTATCCGGCGTATCCCGGAACGCCAGGATCCCAAGGACCACGGCGGATACCGCGAAAGGATTGACCACGTTGGTGATGAGCCTGGCGATTCGTTGTTTCATGAGCGGCCGGTTTTCACCATAGTAGCCGAAACGAGTGATTTTGCCAAGCGGGTCGAAACTGTGAGAAGATGCGAGTATCACCGGGAAGGATTTTGGAGATGACGCGTGTCTTTGAAAATGAAAACCTTGCTATCGATAGCACGGTATTAGGACCGTGGGAGACTAACTGCTATGTGCTTACTTTTCGCCGGACGAACGAGAGCCTGGTGGTCGACGCGCCCGACGAGCCGGACACCATCGCCGGCCTCGTGGCCGGGACGACGCCACGCTATCTGCTGCTGACCCACAACCACCCTGACCATATTCTGGTGCTGGCTGAGTTGAAGGAAATATTGGGCGTACCGCTCCTGGCCCACGCGGCTGATGCCGACGGACTGCCGACAGCCGTTGACCGTTTCCTTGAAGACGGAGACAGACTTGAGATCGGGGAGGTGACCCTCACCGTTCTCCAGGCGCCGGGACACACCCCAGGCAGTCTCTGCGTGGCCGGTCCCGGGTTTCTGATAGCGGGGGACACGGTGTTTCCCGGCGGGCCCGGAAAGAGCTTCTCACCGGACGGGTTCCGGGGGCTGATGGCATCCATCCGGGAGAAAATTCTGACGCTGCCGGACGAAACGCTGTTCCTGCCCGGTCACGGCGAGGGCGCGACCATCGGCGCCATCAGGAAAGAATATGAAGCCTTCATACAGCGGCCTCACCCGGACGATTTGTTCGGTGATGTGACCTGGGCCGACTAGCGCCGCATCTCGACGCGGTGGAACGCCTCACCGAGCTCGAATGACTCGCCCTTGGCGTTCGCCGTGGCCCACTCGCGCAGCCGCTTCTCCATCTCCGGGGGCACGTCCCCGACCTGGCTCTTGTGGCAGCGGAGCGCCTTGAGCTTGGTCTCGAAGGTATCGGTGACATCCACGCGGTGATTGATATCGTCGGTGCCCCAGAACCACATCTCCTTCACCTTCCACGGCTCGTAACCCTGTTCGAGCAGGTCGGGGTAGGCAAGGTGGTCCCGTGCGAAGGGAAACACGGCGTCCGCCACCACCTGGCCGGTCATGCGGTGGTCGCGGTGCCACTGGTACTTGCGATACGGATCGCAGGAGGCGACTATCTCCGGCTGGTACTTGCGGATGAGCCGGACGAGCTCCTTGCGGAACTCGGGCGTATCTTCGATGGTCTGGTCCGGATAATCGAGGAACACCACCTCGCTCACGCCGAGCGTGTCCGCGGCGGCCTGTTCCTCCTTGCGCCGCGTCGCGATCAGGTCCGCCTGTTTAATGGAACGGTCGCTCGTCCCCTTGTCGCCGTTGGTGCAGATGACGTAAACGACCTTTTTGCCTTGCTTCGTCAGACCGGCCACGGTACCGCCCATGCCGAACTCCGGATCGTCCGGATGGGGCGCGATAACCAGTAAATAGACACCTTCACTCATGCTTGCAGCTGCTCCTTGTTTTGTTCGATCGCCCTAGGCGATAAGCTCACGCTGTTTGCAGAGCGTGTAGCGGAGCTGTTTCACCACCCCGCCGGCCACACTCTCCCAGCTGTAGTCCTTGACCGAGTCCCGGATAAACTCTGGAAAGGCGGCGGGACCGGTCAGCACCCGGCTGATACCGTCGGCGAGCCGTTCCGGCGTGTTGTCCGCGACCACCAGTCCCGTTCGACCGGGCACGACGATATCCTTCAGGCAGCCGACATCCGCGGCGACGAGCGGTGTGCCGCAGGCGAGCGATTCCAGCCCGACGAGGCCGAAACTCTCGTAGTAGGACGGAATGACCGTGGCATCGGCGGCGTTATAGTAGACCGAGAGGTCCGCCTGGTTGACCGCTCCGCGGAAGGAGACCGAATGGTGTACGCCGAGATCGGCGGCGAGTGCCTGAAGCTTTTCGACTTCGCCGGCGCTCGCCTCGTCACCGCCGATGATGACGAGCTTGAGCCTGTCGACCCCTTTCACGAGCGGCAGGGACCTTACGAGGCGGTCGACCCCCTTGACCGGGTCGATGCGTCCCACGAAAAGCAGTACCTTCTCGTCGCCGAAGCCGAGCCTCGCCCGGGCTTCCGCCCGGTCCATGGTTTGAAACAGGTCCATGTTGACGCCGCAGGGCACGACGCCGATATGTTCCGGCACCGCCCCGTAGTGCTCCGCCATGTCCAGCTTCTCGCGCTCGGTGGCGACGATGACACGCTGGCACTGCCGGATTATCTCTTCCTCGGTGACGATGCGGAGCTCGGTATCGTCGAAGCCGTAGCCGGACGCGTTCTTGAGAGCCCCGAGGGTATGGAACATGGCGACGTGCGGCACGCTCCACCAGCGGCGCAGGTAATCGCCGACCCAGCCTGACAGCCAGTAGTGAGAGAAGACGATGTCATATTCGTAGCCATGGTCCTTGCGGTACCGTTCCAGGCCGCAGGCAAAGTCCGGCAGGAGGGGGTACACGGCCAGCTTGTCGATGTGGGCCGGTTCCCCGACCGCCAGGTGGATGAGCCGGGCGCGTTCCCCCAGATCGACCACGATGGGATCGTTGGGGTCATGGACGCGGGTGTAGACGTCCACCGTGTGCCCCTGCCGGCTCAGCTCGCCGGCCAGCTCCCGGATATAAACGCTCATGCCGCCGGTGTCCCGGCCGCCGAGCTCGCCCACCGGGCAGCTGTGGGCGCTTATCATCGCAATTCGCAACTTCTCTGTAGCCACTGTTTCTCTATTTCCTCGCCAGTTCTACCCGGCAGCGGGCCAGTTTGACCTCCCGGCCGCCGAGATGGTGCTTGTAGTCCTCGTGTCCCTTAAGAAAATCGAAGGTCGTGAACCCTTTATCGATGGCCTCCCGGATGGCCAGTACTTTGCTTATCTGCCCGGCGCTGAGGGACGTGTAGTCCGGGTCGTAGCCGCAGTTGTACAGGTAGCGGGTGCCGCTTTGGTCGAAGCAGATGATGGAGGCGACGTCTTTCCCGTCGAGCCGCAGTACACCGATCTTCAGTATCTCGACCTCCGCCATGGCGTCGACGAGCGCCCGGAAGAAGACCTCCATGTCCTTGGTCATGAAGTCCGCCTTGTCCGCCCGGCTCTCGGTGAACATCTTGAAGAAGTCGTCCAGCAGGGCCGGCATGGCCGGGGCATCGGCGACCAGGTCGAAGGTCACCTCTCCCGCCGAGCCGATGCGCCGCATCTTGCGCCGGACCTCGTGTCGCTGCTTTTTATCGAGGGTCGACAGGTACGATTCGAAATCTCCGGGCAGCGGCATCTCGAAGGAGACGGTCTCGTCGGCCAAAGTAACCGGCAGGCCGCGCTCCCGGGCCAGGTCCGCGAAGACGTTGGCGACGAGCGAGTCCGGCCGTACGTGTGCGAGGTCGAGTCCGGTCATGCCTTCCGCGGTCATGGCGTCCAGCCAGGCGCCGAGGGCGTCTCGCTCGCGGTCCGGCTTGAGAACGAAGTCCTGGTAATCACACACGTCAGTATCACCCATGAAGGATACGGTGGCGCCGCTCGATATCATCGGCATGAAACCGATGACCTCGTCGCCATCGCGGACGACACGGAGACATGGCTCCCGGCCCTCCCCGAACGATTCCCACCAGACGTTCAGCCAGGCCGGCAGGACGAAGGGGATCGACCACGCCAGTCCGTTCGCGTCACGCTGCAAAGCGGTTAGTTCTGAAAGGCTGATGGGGGTAACGGTACAGTCCATATGATATTTCAGTATATCAAATGCGATATATCGTGTAAAATGACTAAACTCACATAGTCGGAGGGCCGGCCGTATCAGGAAAAGCGATGGTGGAGGAGCTAGTCCCTGTCCGTGCCGGCAAGGATGTTTTTCAGGCTCGGGAAGGTGTCCTCGCCATGAGGAAAGATGAGGGACTGTGTGAAGATGTGATTGAACTGGGGCTCGACGGTCAGCTCGACGTACTCCACCTCGCGGGCGCGGATGTCCGCCTCGACCCGCTTGGCGGTATTGAGCAGGGCCATGCGTGCCCCGTCGCCGGCGGCGTTGCCGACGGCCTGGACGTGCTCCGGGTCACAGTCCGGGAACAGCCCGATGACGGCGGCGGAAATCTTGTCGATGTAGCTCCCGAACGCCCCGGCCAGCACGACCTTGTCCAGTTTCTTGATGCCCATCTTGTTCATCATGATACGGGCGCCGGCGTACATGGCCCCCTTGGCGAGCTGGATGGCGCGGATGTCCTTCT
>CAZOMF010000037.1:0-14427 GCA_964580635.1 uncultured Dehalococcoidaceae bacterium | reverse complement strand
GCGGGTTCAAGTTGAGGAAGGAAAACAATACGTTCCCGTCAGCCTTTTCCCTGAATCAGGTTGGAATTCCACATGGGATGCAATGGGTATGATAGGTGGCGTGTTTATCACTTGGGATGGAGAATGGAATTAGCGGTTCGAATCGCCTTTCCCTCTTCATCCTCCAATCTGCTATACTGATACCCATACCCATCCGAAGGAGTGGACCCATCGCATGAAAATCGGCATCATCCGCTGTGATACCCACAGCGCGGACTGCGCCGGCTGGCACTGCTTCCCGGCCATGCGGGACAAGACCGGCAGCTTCGCGGACTACGACACCGTGGAGCTCGTCGGCTTCGATACCTGCGGCGGCTGCGGCCGCGGCACCCCCCGCAACATCCTGGAGAAGGCCCGCCGCCTCACCAAACAGGGCGCCGAGGTCGTCCACCTCGGCTGCTGCATCGTGGGGGACTGCCCCTTCTACAAGATGTACCATAAGGCCCTCGTCGCGGACGGCATCAACATCGTCGAGAACACCCACGAACTGCCCCCGCCGGAGATGCGCGAAGAGATCCACCGCCGCGTGGAAGCGCGCCGCGCGGAAAAAGAACGAATTCTCAAGGAGCACGGGTTTTAACATGCCGTCCGTCGATGTCGTCAGCCGTGTCGATTTCCAGGCCATGGACAACGCCGTCAACAACGCCAAGCGGGAGATAAGCACCCGCTACGATTTCAAGGGCGTCGCCACCGAGCTTGTGCTCGACCGCAAGGCCAAGAGCATCCACCTCTCCACCGGCGACGAGGGCAAGCTCCGCGCCGTCATCGATATGCTCCAGACGCACGCCATACGGCAGAAGCTCGATGCCAAGGTCTTCGATGTCGGCACCTTCGAGCCCACCTCCCACGGCGGGGTGAAGGTTGACATAAAGGTCAAGGAAGGCCTCAGCCAGGACGTCGCCCGGGACATGGTCAAGGTCGTCAAGGGCACCAAGTACAAGGTGCAGGCCGCCATCCAGGAGAACCAGGTCCGCCTCACCGGCAAGAAGATCGACGAGCTCCAGGCCCTGATGAGGCTCTTCCGCGAGAAGGATTACGACGTCCCCCTCCAGTTCGTCAACATGAAGAGCGACTAGGGGACACGTCATCCCGGCGCAAGCCGGGGTCTGGCTCGGGTTACTCCATCATCACCCCGTTGATGGCCGACCGGGCGTTCTCCCGCCAGAACGTGACGCCGATGCCCCCGAGGATCAGCACTCCGCCGACGGCTTCCAGCAGCCGGGGGGTCTCGTGGAAGATGAGGAAGGCCAGGATATTGGTCCCCACCGGCTCGCCGAGGACGGCGATGGTAATGAGCGTCGCCGTCACGAAGCGCAGCGCCCAGTTGAGGGAGAGGTGACCGACGATCTGCGGGCCGAGGGCGAGCAGCACCATCCAGAGATATGTTTTCCCCGGGTAGCCGAAGAAGGGTTCGCCGGCAATGAGCGCGGCCGCGACCAGCAGCACCGCGCTCGACGTATAGGTCAGCGAACCGTACACCAGGACGCCCATCCGCTGGCGGAGGCGGCGGCCGATGAGCAGGTAGCCGGAAACCGCCAGGGCCGCCAGGAAGGCGAGCAGGCTGCCGAGCAGATCGACCGAACCCTGGGTCCAGTTGTCGAAGCCGATGATAAGCGTGCCGGCAATGCAGACGCCGATGCCGACGATCATGGTGCGGGAGATCGTTTCCCGGAAGACGAAGTAGGAGAAGACCGCCACGAAGAGGGGGCTCGACGTGACAAGAATGACGGACGTGGCGATCGAGGTGTAGCTGAGCGAAGTGATCCACAGGCCGAAGTGGAGCGCCAGAAAGATGCTGGAGAGGAAGATGAGGCCGAGATCGCGGCGTGAAAGGCGGGACAGTTCGGGCCGGGCGGCGGCCAGGGTCGGAGGCCAGAGGACGAGCGCGGCCACGGTAAGGCGCCAGGCGGCGACGACGAGCGGCGGGGCGTCGGCCAGGCGGATCAGGATCGCGGCGAAGGAGACGGCCGCCACGCCGATGGCAATGCCCGGGTATTGCTTTTTCATGCCCGGTTCAACTATACTCTCCCATTAGCCGCCCCACAACCGGACCGGACTATTGCCGGAGGAGCGCCGGATGAAGGATGTTATCAGCGAGCTCGTGGAGCACGCGGCGGACCACGGGTTCCACGTGAGGGTCGCCGGCGCCGGGCACCTCGAGGACCTGCGCCGCGAGATAACCGGCCGCATCGAAAGCGGTGAGATCGATCGTGACTTCGCCGCGGAACGGCTGGCGCACTTCGAGTTTTCCCCGGTCATCGACGGCAAACGACCGAACTCCCTCATCGTCACGGCGGCGTTCCAGCCGCAGCAGATGACCGTTTTCAACTACCGGGGCAAAGACTACCGCTATCCCATCCCGCCGACCTACTCCGGCGATACCGACGATGCGATATCGGCCGTGCTGCGGGAGGTCCTGGAACCGCAGGGGCTGGCGCTCGAACCGGCGGTTATTCCGCTCAAGCTGACGGCGGTGCGGACCGGGCTGGCGCGATACGGGCGGAACAACATCGCCTACCACCCGCGATGGGGGAGCTACTTCCGGTTGCGGGCCTACCTGTCCGACCTGCCGGCCGCGACCGACCACTGGACGGAGCCGGCCTGGCTGCCGGAGTGCGCCGACTGCCTCGCCTGTGCGAAGGCCTGTCCCACCGCGGCGATACCGGATGACCGGGCCGTTATAAGGGCGGAGCGCTGCCTCACCTATTTCAACGAGCGTCCGGAAGACTTCCCGGACTGGGTCGGGCCGGCCTGGCACAACTGTCTCATCGGATGCCTGCGTTGCCAGTTTGCCTGCCCGGTCGACCGGGACATCGACATCACGCCGGGAAAGCCGTTTCGGTTCGACGAAGCCGCCACCGCGAGTCTGCTGGCCGCCCGGGAGGAAAGCGACCTGGCGCCGCCGGTCCGTGAGCAACTGGCGGCGCTGTGGCTGCTGGAGGACTGGCGCCTCATTGCCCGAAACCTGGAGGTCCTGCTGGCGCGTGATGGTCCTTCTTAATACTGCGTTAATGTGAATATCAATTCAAATTAACAATACCCCTCGAGCTTCTAGGTAAGCTGTGAAAAATTTGACAAGAGGACTATAATGGTGGCAAATTTAACAAAACCATACTATCGCTACCCCCGGGGTGTAGCAGCTTGCGGCCAGGTAGTCGTTTGTCATTCGTTCGCCAACAACGCCGCTGGTTCTCAAGGAACGGCTTGACATACCGGATAATAAAAGCCTTTTACGGGTAAAAAGTTCGAGAGGAGGGACATGAACTCGTGAAAAGATCAGGCAAGTATTACTTTATCGGCATGGTTCTCGTGCTGATCGTCACGCTGCTTTCGGCCTGCTCGGGCGGGGCCACCGTGACCACGACGCAGACCGCGACCTCGACCGCCACGCAGACGGCGACCACCACCGCCACCTCGACCGCCACGACGACCGCAACAGCGACGGTTACGACCACCGCCACGCCGACCCCCAGTTCTTCGCCGACCGCACCCAGGCCCGATGTCAAGAACCCCGGCACCTTCATCTACGCGACCATCGGCGGCTGGGACTCCCTGGACCCCGCCTACGCCTATGACTCGGCGAGCGGCGAAGTGATCCAGGCCGTGTACGAAACACTGGTTTCCAACACGGAGACCGAGAGCACCACCACCTTTTCGCCCAAGCTGGCGACGGAGTGGACCATCTCACCGGATGGCAAGACCTACCGCTTCCACATCCGCCAGGGCGTCAAATTCCACAATGGCGATACGCTGACACCGGACGATGTTGCATACTCGTTCTGGCGCGGCATGGTGCAGGACTACGGCGCCGGCCCGCAGTGGATGATCTTCGAACCGCTGTTCGGCATCGGCATCCAGTCCTCCCGCAGTGACAGCGGGCTTATCCCGCTCGATGAGATCATGAGCAAGGTCGTGGTCGACGGCGAGTGGGTCCAGTTCAACCTGGCCGGCCCGTACGAGCCGTTCCTGCAGATCCTTTCCCAGTCCTGGGGCTCCATTGTCGACAAGCAATGGTGCATCGATAACGGTGACTTCGACGGCACCGCGGCTTCCTATGAGACGCTTAATGACCCGGCCGCCGGGACCTCGCCGCTCCAGGAGATCATGAACGGCACCGGCCCCTTCATGCTCGACCGCTTCGAGACCGGCGTCGAGACCGACCTCGTCCGCAACGACAACTACTGGCGCACCCCGGCCAACCTCGAGCGCGTCATCATCAAGGTCGTCGACGAGTGGACGACCCGCCGGCTCATGCTGGAAGCCGGTGACGCCGACATCGTCGACGTGCCGCGCGCCAACATCGACGATCTCGCCACCGTACCCAACCTCACCATCTACAAGGACCTGCCGACACTGGCCAACACGGCCATGTTCTTCCAGTTCAAGATCGACCCGACGAGCACCTTCGTCGGCAGCGGTCAGCTCGACGGCGCGGGGATACCGCTCGACTTCTTCTCCGACGTGAACGTCCGCAAGGGCTTTGCCTACGCCTTCGACTACGATACCTTTATCAAGGACGCGTTCAAGGGCGAGGCCATCCGGCCCGGCTCGCCGATCGTGAAGGGCATCTCCTACTACGATCCGAACGCGCCCAAATATACCTTCGACATGGACAAGGCCACCGAGTACTTCAAGCAGGCGTGGAACGGCGAGGTCTGGGACAAAGGCTTCACCTTGACCATCGCCTACAACGCCGGCAACCTGGAGCGCAAGACGGCCTGCGAAATCATGCAGGCGAACCTCTTCTCCATCAACCCGAAGTTCAACGTCCTCATCCAGGTGCTGCAGTGGCCGACGCTGCTGCGCGACATGTACTCCAGCCTTATCCCGATGTTCCAGATCGGCTGGATTGCGGACTACCCGGACGCCCATAACTTCGAGTTCCCCTTCATGGACAGCGCCGGGACGTTCTCGAGCTGGCAGAACTACGACAACCCCCAGGTGGACTCGCTGATCGACCAGGGCATCAGCGCCACGGACCCCAGCGTCCGCGCCGGTATCTACCATCAGCTCGACCAACTGTACTTCGACGATGTCCCGAGCATCATCGAGGCCCAGGCGACCGGACGGCGCTACTTCCGCGACTGGATTACCGGCTTCTACTTCAACCCGGTGATCCCGGGCAACTGCGGCAACTTCTATGCCTTGAAGAAGGGGTACTAGCCCCGAAGCAAGGCTGACCCTGATTGAATAAGAGAGAAGGAAAGGCCTCCCACGACCTTACTCCCCGGAGGCCTTTCCTTCCCCCCGAAGGAGCCCGTCCACCTTGGAAATGCGAGCCTATATCCTGCGCCGCTTGCTGCTGCTCATCCCGGTCCTGTTCGGCGTCACCATCCTGATATTCGCGCTGCTGCAGCTCTTCGACCCGATCGAGCGTGCCGCGCTCTTCGTCCGGACACCCCAGCAGATGGGGCACATCCAGGACATCATCCAGCAGTACGGCCTCGACCAGCCGGTCTGGGTGCAGTTCGGCACCTGGTTCAACCAGGTCATCCACGGCAACCTGGGATGGTCCAAGGTGGTCTCCAAGCCGGTGCTGAGCGCCATCATCGGCTTCCTGCCGGCCACGGTGGAGCTCGCCCTCTACGCCACGCCGCTCATCATTCTGGGCGGCATCTTTTTAGGCAAGCGGGCAGCGGCACATAAGGACAAGGCGGTGGACCACGTGACGCGCGTGGGCGCCATTATCGGCTGGTCGCTGCCGACCTTCTGGCTCGGCCTGATACTGCTCATGGTCTTCTACGGGTACTTCAAGGGGCTGCTGCCGCCGGAGCGGCTGAGCACGCAGGTCGACCTCATCGTGCACTCGTCCGGCTTCACGCGCTACACGCAGATCAATACCATCGACGGCATCCTCAACGGGAACATGAGGGTGTTCCTGGACGCGCTGCGCCATCTGGTGCTGCCGGTCATCACTTTGGCGGCGGTGAACATCGCCTTCATCATGCGGCTGACGCGGTCCAGCATGCTGGAAGCGCTCGGCAAGGGGTATGTCGTCTCGGCGCGCGCCAAGGGACTGAGCGAGACGGAAGTCGTCAACAAGCACGCCGGGCGGAACGCCCTCATCCCGGTGCTGACGGTGAGCGGCTACATCTTTGCCGGTATCGTGAACGGCGTGGTCATCACGGAGACCATCTTCAACTACAAGGGGCTCGGCTGGTTCGCCTGGCAGTCGGCCGTCAACCTGGACGTGCCGTCCATCCTCGCCTTCGCCCTGTTCAACGGGATACTGTTCGTAGTGACGAACCTGGTCGTCGACCTGCTCTACGCCCGCATCGACCCGAGAATACGCCTGGGGGCCGGTGCCTCATGAGCGGTTTCAAGTATTTTCTCTACCAGATGCGGCGGAACCCGCTGTCCATCGCCGGGCTGACCATCATTTTCATCTTCCTCGTCATCGCGGTCTTCGCGCCGGTCATCGCGCCGACGCCGGCGGGCGCCCGGAGCGCCTACGCCATACCGCGGGACGGCTTCTCGCCGACGCCGCAGCCGCCGAGCCCGGAGCACATCTTCGGGACGACGCAGGGGCAGTACGATATTTTCTACGGGGTCATCTGGGGCACGCGCTCCGCGTTCCGGGTGGGCATCCTCGTCATAGGGGTGACGCTTATCATCGGCATAAGTCTGGGCGCCATCGCCGGGTACTTCGGCGGGGTGATCGACGAGATAATAATGCGTATCACGGACATCTTTCTGGCGTTCCCGGCGCTCATTCTGGCCATGGCCATCACGGTGGCGCTGGGACCGAGCCTGAACTCGGTGATCATCGCGTTGATTATCGTTCAGTGGCCCTCGTATACCCGTCTCGTGCGGGGGGACATTTTGGCGGTACGTGAGGAGGACTACGTGCAGGCGACGCGCGGCGTGGGCAGCTCTCACTTCCGGACCATCGTCCGCCACATCCTGCCGAACTCCATCTACCCCACCTTCATCATGGCGTCCCTGGACATCGGCGCGGTGGTGCTCTCTGCGGCGGCCCTGAGCTTCCTGGGACTGGGCGCCCCCGAGGGCTACGCCGACTGGGGGCAGATGGTGCAGTTCGCGCGGAACTGGATCATCGGGCCGTCCGGCAACACCTTCGCCTACTGGTACGCGGTGACCATCCCCGGGCTCTTCATCCTGTTCTTCGTGCTGGGATGGAACCTGCTGGGCGACGCCTTCCGCGATATTCTCGACCCGCGGCTGGGCAAGGGGTAGCATGAGCAGCGTCATTGCCATACGGGACCTGACGGTCCGCTTCGAGAGCTACCAGAGCATCGTGACGGCGGTGAACGAGGTGAACCTGGACATCGGTGAGGGCGAGACCTACGGCATCGTGGGCGAAACGGGCTGCGGCAAGACGATGACCGCCATGTCCATCCTGCGGCTGGTGCCGCCCCCGGGGAGGATAGTGAACGGGAGCATCGAGTTCCGGGGCAGGGAGTTCGGGGAGAAGGTTGACCTGCTGCGGCTGCCGGAGCGCGATATCCGGGAGATACGCGGCAACAAGATCGCCATGATCTTCCAGGAGCCGAACTCGGCGCTCAACCCGGTCTACACCATCGGCGACCAGATCGCGGAAGTCATTCTGCTCCACCGCCGCAAGCAGATCGCCGAGCGGATTTTAGGCAACATCGATAGTCCGGTGGCGCGGCCCACGATCTTTACCAGGATGTTCGCGCCGCTGACGAAGTCGCTCGAAAAGGTCATCTATCGCAAGCTGGCCGCCGACCCGGAGACCTCGCTGCCGGATATCCTGCAGCGCATCTGGCTGGTGCGGCGGCTGCTGTGGCGGATGCGGCGGGAGGCGATGCGCATCGTCGTGGACCTGCTGAAGGACGTGGAGATACCGGACCCGGAGCGTATCGCGGTCCGCTACCCGCACGAGATGAGCGGCGGCATGAAACAGCGGTCCGTCATCGCCATGTCGCTGGCCTGCAACCCGAAGCTGCTCATCGCCGACGAGCCGACGACGGCCCTCGACGTGACCATCCAGGCCCAGATACTGGACCTGCTGCGCAACCTGAAGAAGGAACACGGGGCGTCCATCCTCTATATCACCCACGACCTCGGCGTGGCGGCCGAGCTGTGCGACCGCATCGGGGTGATGTACTGCGGCAGCATCTGCGAGGAGGCGCCGGTGGCGGAGATATTCGAGAAGCCGCTCCATCCTTACACCCAGGCGCTCATGGCGGCGGTCCCCAAGCCGGGCAAGACCTTCCACTCCATCCCAGGCTTCCTGCCGGAAGACGACGAGCGGAACCGCTGCGACTTCCACCCGCGCTGCACGTTATGCGAGGAGATCTGCAAGAGCGCCAACCCGGGCATGAAAGAGGTCTCACCGGGCCACTTCGTGGCCTGTCACCTGGTATAAGGAGATAATGTTGGAATCTCTGGTCGAGACGCAGCACCTGAAGATGCACTTCCCCATACTGGGGGGATTCCTGCGGCGACCCATCGGCTGGGTGCAGGCGGTGGACGACGTGAGCCTCAGCATCCGCAAAGGCCAGTGGCTGGGGCTCGTCGGGGAGAGCGGCTGCGGCAAGACGACGCTCGGCAAGACCATCCTGCGTTTCACCCGGCCGACGTCCGGCCACATCTTCTTCAATACGCCGGACGACGTGAAGGAGAACATCGCCTCGCTGGACGAGCAGCACGGACGTCCGGGCACCCTGAAAACGCTGCTGCAAAGGCATGACCTGAGCACGTTCGACCACGGGCGGCTCAAGGCGCTGCGGCGGCGGATGCAGCTCGTGCACCAGGACCCGTACACGTCCCTCAACCCGAGGATGCGTGTCGGCACCACCATCGGCGAGCCGCTCATCGTGCACCACATGATGCGCGGTGCCGCGGCGCACGCCCGGGTGGTCGAGCTCCTTGAGATGGTCGGCCTGAACGGCGACCACTACCGGCGCTACCCGCACCAGTTCAGCGGCGGCCAGCGGCAGCGCATCGCCATCGCGCGGGCACTGGCGACCAACCCGGAGTTCATCGTGTTCGACGAGCCGACGTCGGCGCTTGATGTGTCCGTCCAGGCGCAGATACTGGAGCTGCTGCAGAGGCTCATCGATGAGCAGGGTTTGACCTACCTCTTCATTACCCACAATTTGAACGTGGCCCAGGTGGTCTGCGATACCATCGCCGTGATGTACCTGGGGAAACTGGTGGAAATCGGCAAGGCGGCGGAGGTCTTCAGCACGCCGCTGCACCCGTACTCACAGGCGCTTGTGCTGGCGACGCCGGTACCCGATCCCAAGCGGAAGAGGACCCGATTATTGCTGCACGGCGAGGTGCCGAGCCCCTCCAACCCACCGCCGGGCTGCCGGTTCCATCCCCGCTGCTCGCGGGCGACCGACGAGTGCAAGGTCAATGAGCCGCTGCTGGAAGGCCCGGCGGACGGCCACCGGGTGGCCTGCTGGCACCCGCTGGCCTAGTCGGTTGCCGTTCTCTTGATGCTATCCTCATCTCATTCGATGATGATGTCGAGGCTCTCCAGCAGCGCGATGGCCTCCGGCAGCGAGAACTTCGCCTTTTTAAGGGTGTTCGTCCCCGGGTCGATGCTGTAGTTCACCGCATCCCGGAAGTCCGCCCCGCTCAGGTCCGTCTTGAAGAACCGGCTCTTCTCCAGGTCCGACTTCGCGAAGCTCGCCCCCTTCAGCTTGGCCTCGATGAAGTCCGCGTCCTTCACCTCGCACTTCTCCATCTTGAGCCCCGGCAGTGCCAGGAAGCGGAAGTTGCAGTAGGTGATCTGGGAACCGGTGAACTGGAGCTTGCGCGTCTCCGTGGTGCGCGTCCAGTCGATGCCCATCACCTTGCAGTTCTTGAACGTCGCCTCGTCGAAGCGGCTGTTCATCGGCACCACGGCGGAGAGCACGCAGCCGCTGAACGCGGCGTTGAGGAAGCGGCAGGCCTCGAACTTGCAGGAGATGAAGGTGCAGTTCTCGAAGCGGCACTCCTCGAACGTCACGCCCCTGACGGTCTCCTCGGTCAGGGCGAGCCCGGCGAAGGTCGCCTGGTAGTAGCTGTCCTTCTCGAAAACCGCCATGTCACCGTATCCCGGTATCGATGTCCACGTCGAGCGTCGTCGTCCGGTCGGCGGTGATGGTCACCTGCTTCGGGAGCCCCGCCGCGTAGTCGATACCGGCGTGGTTGATGTCCACCGTGTAGGTACCCGGCGCGAGCTGGATCTCGTAGTGGCCCTGGCAGTCGATGTTCACGTCGTGGAGCTTCTGCTGCCCGTTGGCCGAGAAGACGACGATCTTGCGCGCCTCGTACACCGAGCAGGGGGTCGTCGGCGTCACGTTCTCGGACTGCACCGGCGTCAGCGGCCCGATGGTCACCGTGCCCTCCAGCGTACCGGTGCCTGTGGCGCCGCCGCATCCCGTCAGGACGAGGAGCATGAGCGCCGCGGTAATGATGGCGAACCTTTTCACAGTCTCCCCCCGATGACGCCGGTCAGTAACAGGATACCCAGGATGATGGCCACCGGCCCGCCGATGAGGACGCGCCAGCGCCACCAGCGCTTCATTCCCTGTCCCGGTCGCACCAGTCCCACCATGAAGGCGAAGGAACCGACGCAGACGAGCAGGATACCGACGAACGTGCTGGACATGAGGCCTCCCTACGGGTCAAGTATAGCATAGCACTCCGGCGGGGGCATCGGTGAGCTGTTTACGGGCGCCTTCCGCGGGATTGGCATTCGTCCGGTGTTTTGTGTATTATTAACGCAATAGTTAAAAAGATGAACTAAACGGGAGGCCGCGGATCCCCGGTCTCCCTCTCCGAGAGGAACACGATGCCAGCGACGCCCAGCCCGCGGACCCGTTTCTGGATGATGGTGCTCATGATACTCACGGGCACCTTCGTGGCCGCGATTCCCATGTCCGTCATGCCGGCCCTCTTCAAGGAGATTGCCGACGACCTCGGTCTCTCGCTGGTGCAGGTGGGCACCATCTGGGGTTTCGGCAGCTTCGCCGGCATCTTCGTGAGCCTGCTCGCCGGGGTGCTGGCGGACCGCTTCGGGACGCGCCGTATCATCATCCTCTTCTGCCTGCTCACCGGCGTCACCGGCGCGCTCCGCGGCCTGGCGGGCTCGTTCGTGGTGCTGCTGGCGGCGGTGCTCTTGAACGGCGCCGTACGCCTCATCGTGCCGGTGGCCGTCACCAAGAACCTCGGCCTCTGGTTCCGCGGCCGGCGCCTCGGCCTGGCCATGGGGATGGGCGCCATGGGCATGGGGCTCGGCCTCATGCTCGGCCCGCTGCTCGGCGCCTCGGTGCTCTCGCCCTGGCTCGGCGGCTGGCGCAACGTCATGTACTTCCTCGGCGGGCTATCCGTTATCGTAGCCCTGGCCTGGTGGTTCCTCGCCAAGGACATGCCCGGGCAGGCGGACGTGCCGGCCGGTACCGGCGTGCCCGTCCGGCGGGCCATCGGCGAGCTGGTCCGTGTCCGCGCGATCTGGGTCATCGGCCTGACGCTGCTCTTCCGCGCCGGCGCTTTCATGGGCCTCACCGGCTACGTGCCGCTCTACCTCCGCGATTTCCTCCACTGGGACGCCGCCCCCGCCGATGGCACCCTCTCCGCATTCTACGCCATCAGCACTGTCTGCGTGGTGCCGCTCGCCTTTCTCTCGGACCGCCTCCGCTCCCGCCGCGCCGTCATGCTGCCGGCCCTGGTGGTCGGCTTCATCGGCCTGATGATATTTCCCTCCGCCGACGGCGTGCTCGTCTGGGTGCTGATGATCGCCTGCGGCATGTTCATGGACAGCTTCATGTCACTGACCACGACCCTCGTCGCCGAGGCCGACGGCATCCGGCCGGAGTACTTCGGCACCGCCCTCGGGCTGGTGTTCACGTTCGGACAGGTGGGCTCGGTGGTCGCGCCGCCGCTCGGGAACCTGCTCGCCGATATCAACGGCGGCGCGCCGTTCTACTTCTGGGGCGCCCTCGGGCTCATCTCACTCGTTATCCTGTCCATCTTTCCGGTCGCCACGGCGATCTCCCCGCAACGGGAGACGGTCGAGGAGGCAGTTGTATGATGGCATGTCGGAAGAACGCCCATCACTTTATCCCCGGCGCGCGGGAGGGACGCCGTGCATGATATAGCGAACCCCCGCACCAAGTGGTTCATGCTGGCGCTCATGGTGGCGACCAACGCGCTCGTCGCCACCATCCCCATGTCCTGCCTGCCGGTGCTGTTCAAGGAAATCTCCGGCGATCTCGGCCTGAGCCTTGTGCAGGTCGGCTCCGTCTGGGGGATGGCCAACCTGGCGGGTCTCTTCATGAGCCTGCTCGCCGGCGTCATGGCGGACCGCTTCGGGACCCGGCGCACCCTCATTCTCTTCAGCCTGCTCACCGCGCTGACCGGCGCGGCACGGGGTTTGTCGGACTCGTTCGGCATCCTCGTCCTGACGGTCTTCCTCAACGGCGCGGTACGGCTCGTCATCCCGGTGGCCGTCACCAAGAACATCGGTCTCTGGTTCCGCGGCGGCCGGCTGGGGCTGGCCACCGGTCTCGGTATGATGGGCATGGGGCTCGGTCTCATGCTCGGGCCACTCATCAGCGCCTCGGTGCTCTCGCCCTGGCTCGGCGGCTGGCGGCACGTGATGTACTTCCTCGGCGGCTTGGCCGGAGTTGTATGCCTGCTGTGGTGGCTCCTGGCCCGCGAGGCGCCGGCAGCCCCGATGGAGGTCAGCCATGTCTCCATCCCGCACGCCTTCCGCGAGCTGCTCAAGGTCCGCCCCATCCGGGTCATGGGCCTCACGCTGATGTTCCGCGTCGGCTGCCTCATGGGCGTGACCGGCTACGTACCCCTCTACCTCCGTGACTTCCTGGACTGGTCGGCCGGCCCGGCGGACGGTACCCTCTCCGCGTTTTACGCCGTCAGCGCCGCCGCCGTGGTGCCGCTGACTTTCCTCTCGGACCGCATCCGGTCCCGCCGCAAGATAATGATACCCGCGCTGGTGGCCGCGGTCATCGGCACGGTGTTCATGCCCGTCGCCAACGGCGCCGCCGTCTGGGTGCTGATGATCATGCACGGCATGTTCCTGGATACCTTCATGTCCCTCACCACCACGCTGCTCATGGAATCGAAGGACATCAAGCCGGAGTATTTCGGCACGGCCATCGGCATGATATTTACCATGGGGCTGGTCGGCGCCGTCTCCGGGCCGCCCCTCGGCGCCCTCTTCACCGGTATCAGCGGCAGCGCGCCGTTCTACTTCTGGGCGGCGCTGGCGTTCGTCGCCCTCATGATATTCACCTTCGTGAAACTGGACCGTCCGACCCCGAAGGCGCCGCAGCCGGTACGATAAAAAGAACGGCCAACCAAATGCGCATTGAGAATGTACCTGTAGCTATGCTATAGTAACTGAACCAGCGAGGAGGGAAACGAAACGTGACGACGACGAACCTGAAACAGGACATTACCACCACCCCCGAATGGCAGAACATGACCTGGCAGCAGAAACGCGAGGAACGCTTCAAGGTCTGGCTCAACCCGGAAGACGCGAACTTCGTGAGCCCCGAGGCGGAGCAGCAGTACAAGGCCCGCGTCGGCCGCTTCGTCAAGGCGCTCAAGCTCGAGGAGCCGGACCGCGTGCCGGTCATGCTCCCTTCCGGCAACTTCCCCGCTTACCACGACGGCATCGACTTCCGCACCTTGATGTACGATTACACCGCCATGAAAAAGGCCTGGAACAGGTTCATGGACGAGTTCGGTGATATGGATACGCTCATGGGCCCCGGCCTCGTGCCCTGCGGCACCATCGCCGAGATCATGAAGAGCAAGGTCACCGCCCTCCCCGGCCTCGGCCTGCCGGAGCACGCCACCATGAACCAGATCATCGAAGGCGAGTATATGTTCGCCGACGAGTACGACGCCTACATCAAGGACCCCACCGATTTCCAGCTCCGCACCATGCTCCCGCGCACCACCGGCCTCTTCGATTCCTTCAAGAAGCTGCCGCCGCTTCGCATGATCCGCGGCGAGATGTGGGTCAGCATATTGGCGGACCCGGACATCCGTAAGACGTTCGAGACCCTCATGAGCATGGCGGACGTGGAGAAGAAGCACCGCGACGCCCACGAGGAGATGAACCGCCTTATTCTCTCCCGCGGGTACCCCTCTTTCCTCGGCTTCGGCCTGATGGTCGGCGCGCCGTTCGACCACTTTGCCGACCTGCTCCGCGGCACGAAGGGCATCTCGCTCGACCTCTTCCGCCAGCCGGAGAAGGTCAAGGAAGGCATGGCCATGCAACTCGCCTTCGGACTGGAGCGCATCAAGGGCTTCCCGATGACGGCCTGTCCCATCTGCGCCATCCCGCTCCACAAGGGCGATGACGTGTTCATGTCCGACAGGCAGTTCGAGGAGTTCTACTGGCCCGGCCTGCGCGCCGTGATGATGGCCATGGTG
>CAZOMF010000036.1:0-14516 GCA_964580635.1 uncultured Dehalococcoidaceae bacterium | reverse complement strand
ACTGCACGCACACGCCGTGCATCCTGTGCGCCAAGATGATGGTGAACGCGCGCATCGCGCGGAGCGTGAGCTTCGGGAAATACAGCGACGACCAGTTCGTCGCCCTGTTCGAGGAAGCCGGGATAGAGGTGGCCATCCTGCCGCGGCCGCCGGAGCTGATCACGTTCCTGGATTAAGCCGCTTCCCCGTTCCCCGTCATTGCGAGCGCAGCGAAGCAATCCGCCCCCTGTCATCCCAGCGCAGGCCGGAATCTGACCTCACGTAAAAAGCGACAACATTCCCTTGACAATAGAACAAATGTACTGCATAATCATGGTGCGGCAGAAAAAGGGTGCCGCACGGGGGTGCCGTGCGCCTGAAAAACTCGCAATTTCAAAGCTGAACCGGGCCGCCCGGATGGTGACCGGGGTAGTCCGCCCGCTCCGTAGCTAACAAAAGGACACGTTTTGTAAAAATCGTTGATTGTAAAATTTTCCGCGCCGGTGTGAACGTCTGCTCGAAATTAAAGCCGCTCATCCTGAGCTTGTCGAAGGATGAGCGGCTCAGTCGCTTCGGGCGGGGTAACTGAAATAACCGCTATTTCTTGCGGCTGATGGCCTGCTTGGCCGCCCGGACGATGTCCGCCGCCGTCAGCCCGTAGTGCTCCAGGAGCTCTTCCGGCGTGCCGGACTGCCCGAAGACGTCCTTGATCGCCACGAAGTGCACCGGCACCGGCCGGTGCTCGGCGACGATCTCCGCCACGATGCTGCCGAGGCCGCCGTGCTGCTGGTGCTCCTCGGCGGTGACGATGGCGCCGGTCTCCTCGGCGGCGGCCAGCACCGCCCTTGTATCGATTGGTTTCACCGTGGCCATGTTGAGCACGCGGGCGCTGATGCCCTCGGCGGCGAGCGTGTCGGCGGCTTCGAGCGCGGCGGTCACCAGGAGCCCGATGGCGATGATGGTGACGTCCGTGCCGTCGCGGAGCGCGGCCGCCTCGCCGAGCTTGAACCGGTAGTCCGGCGGGTTGAAGACCGCCACCTTGGGACGGGGCAGCCTCACGTAGCAGGGCCCGATATGCTCGGCGACGGCGTGGATGACCGAGGCGGTCTCCACGGAGTCAGACGGGACGATGATGGTGAAATTGGGCAGGGCGCCGTAAAGGGCGAGGTCTTCCAGCGCCTGGTGGGAGCCGCCGTCCTCGCCGACGGTGATACCGGCGTGGGTGGCCACGATCTTGACATTGAGGTTGGACTGGGCCACCGAGACGCGGACCTGGTCGAAGGCGCGGCACGAGGCGAACGCGGCGAAGGTGGAGGCGAACGGTATCTTGCCGGAGGCGGCCAGCCCGGCGGCGATGCCGATCAGGTTGGCCTCGGCGATGCCGACCTCGATGAAGTGCTCCGGGCAGGCGGCCGCGAAGTACTTGACCATCGTCGAGGGGCCGAGGTCGGCGTCCAGCACGACGATGTCCGGGTTCGTCTTGCCCATCTCCGCGATGGTCCGGCCGTAGGTGTCCCGCGGCGCTATCATATCCGGCATCAGGCGAGCTCCTTCAGGGCTTGTGCCAGCTGCTCGGCGTTCGGGGCCTTGCCGTGAAACTCCGGATTGTTCTCCATGAAGCTGACGCCCTTGCCTTTTATCGTGTGCGCGATGACGGCGGTCGGTTTGCCCTTGACCGTTTTGGCCGTGGCGATGGCGTCGGCGATTTGTTTCAGGTCGTGGCCGTCGATCTCGAGGACGTGCCAGTTGAAGGCCGCGAACTTCGCGCCGAGCGGGTCCACGTCCATGATGTCCTTCACGAAGCCGCTCAGCTGGATGCGGTTCTGGTCCACGAAGGCGGTCAGGTTGTCCAGCTTGTACATGCCGACGGCCATGGCGGCTTCCCAGGTCTGGCCTTCCTCGCACTCGCCGTCGGAGAGCAAGGCGTAGGTGTGGTAGTCCCTGCCGTCCAGCCGTGCCGCAAGCGCGACGCCGGTGGCGAAGGAAAGGCCCTGGCCGAGCGAGCCGGAGGACATCTCCACGCCGGGCGTGCGGGTGCGGTCGGCGTGGCCCTGGAGGTGGCTGCCGAACTTCCTCAGCGTGTCCAGCTCGCTGCAGGGGAAGTAGCCGCACTCCGCCAGGGCGGCGTAGAGGACGGGAGCGGCGTGGCCCTTGGAGAGGATGAAGCGGTCGCGGTCCGGCCAGCCGGGGCCGAGGGGCCGGTGGCGAAGTACCTTCCAGTAGAGCGTGGCGACGATCTCCACGGCGGAGAGGGAACCGCCGGGGTGGCCGCTGCCGGCCTTGCCGATCATCGTGACGATGTCGCGGCGCAGCTGCTTGCAGACGGACGTTAAATCTTCGTCGGAAGTGAATAATGGGGCATCGGGAGCCATACGAGCTTATTATACCGTAGGCTGGAGAGGGCCGTCCAGTTGACTTTAAAGGATTCTCGAATAACGCTGTCATGGACATATTCCAGAGTGCCGCGATTGCTTTTTACGACTGGATATGATTAAATTTATAGGTTGGAAAGGGGATAGACGGAAAGATGGAACAACTGAAACTCACGGCCAGCAAGAGGAACGTGCTGGGGAAGAAGAACAAGGCGCTGCGGCGCCAGGGGTTCACCCCGGCCCACCTCTTCGGGCATGATATAGCTTCGCTGCCGCTGCAGTGCGACGCTGCCGAGATCAGGAAGGTCGTCGACCACGCCGGGACGACGCGTCTCGTCAGCTTGAATGTCGAGGGCGAAAAGGGCGCCAAGAACGTCTTCGTCCGCGAGGTCCAGCGGGACATTTTCACCAAGCAGCTTATCCACGTTGACTTCTACCAGATCAAGAAGGGCGAGAAGATGCACATGACGGTGCCGCTCGTCCTCTTCGGCGATGCCCCGGCCATGAAGTTCAAGAACCGGATGCTTACGCATGGCACGACCGAGCTCCATATCGAGTGCCTGCCGGAAAACGTGCCGCCGCAGATAGACGTGGATATCAGCATCCTCGACGACCTGGAAAAAGCCATTCACATCAAGGACCTCGTCATCGACCCGGCTATTACGGTCCATGCCGACCCGGAGCAGCTCATCGTCAAGGTCTCCGAGGTCATGGTACGCGCCGAAGCGGCCGAAGAAGCCGCCGCTGTCGGCGAAGAGGGCGAGGAGGCCGAGGCCGCCGAAGGGCCTGCCGAGGAAGGCGAGGCCGCCGGGGAGAGCGAAGCCGAGTAGCGGGACCGGACCGCCGGTCCCCTGCGCGGCGGACGCGCCATGATCATCGACAGCCACACGCACGTGCTGCCGCCCCGTGTCAGGGAGGGGCGGGGCACGTACGTGGCGCGGGACGCCGCCTTCGCCGCCATCTACGAAGACCCCAAGGCACGTATCGCCACGGCGGAGGACGTCATCGCCGAGCTGGACAGGCGGGAGATCGACGCCGCCATTATTGCCAACTACTCATGGACGACCGCCGAACTCTGCCGGGAATCGAACGACTACATCCTGGAAAGCGCGGCGCGGTACCCGGAGCGTCTCTTCGCCTTCTGCGCCATTCCCGACCTGACGAGCGACGGCTCCCTCCGGGAAACGGAGCGGTGCGCGGCAGCCGGGGCGAAGGGCATCGGCGAGCTGCGGCCGGACTTCTGCCCGGGTTCCTATACCTCGCCGGGCGCCTGCGCCAATTTCGCCGGCCTGCTCCGCGAACATAACCTGCTGCTGCTCCTCCATGCCTCCGAGCCGGTCGGCCACGTCTACAGCGGCAAGGGCGAGGCCCACCCGGAGGTGCTGTACCCTTTCCTGCAGACCGTGCCGGACGTGTCGGTCGTATTGGCCCACTGGGGTGGGGGACTGCCGTTCTACACGCTCATGCCGGAGGTACGGGAAGCGCTCGGCAACGTCTACTATGATACGGCTGCCTCGCCGTACCTCTACGGGCCGGACATCTACCGCCGCGTGGCGGACCTCGTCGGGGCGGAGAAGGTGCTCTTCGGGAGCGATTTTCCGCTGATGTCGCCGGGACGCATCATGAAGGAGATCGCCGCCGCCCCCTTCGCCGACGAGGAGCGGGCGCTCGTGCTGGGCGGCAACGCCGCGCGGCTGCTGGGCCTCTAGGCGATGGACGGCATCCGCGCCTTCATCGCCGTCACGCTGCCGGACGATATACGCCGGCTTCTCGCCGGGTTCCAGACCAGACTCCGGAAGACACCGGCGCCGGTCAAGTGGGTGGAGACGGATAATCTCCACCTGACGCTCGTATTCCTCGGGAATATCGCACCGGACAAAATCCCTCACCTCATCGAAGCCATGCATACGGCCGCTGCCGGTGTACGGCCCTTCACCGTCAAGGTCCACGGTCTGGGGGTGTTCCCGAACCCGCACCGGCCCCAGGTGGTGTGGGCCGGCCTGGAGGGGGATATAAATCTGCTGGGCCAACTCCAGCAGCAACTGGCTGCTGCGCTGGAACCGCTCGGGTTTAAGCCGGACACACGGCCATTCCGCCCCCACCTGACGCTCGGGCGGGTACGGGACCGCGCCTCGGCCGCGGAACGGGAGACGCTGGGACGGGCGGTGACCGCCCTCGATGCCGGCGCCGGGCGATCGTTCAGGGTGGACGCCCTCCACCTCATCAGGAGCCAGCTCAACCGGGACGGCCCGGTCTACACCGTCATCGGTTCGGTCGCCCTTCGCTGACCCCCTTTTCGTACGGGGCACTTTTTTATCAAATATTTATCTATTCCGAACCTCTGTTGATACGTTATTTAGAAACGGCGCTCTAGAATGCGTACGGTTATCTTCAACGTATCCGGAGGTAAGTCCATGACCGACCCGAAAGAGAAAGTGCTGCTCGTTGACGACGAGGAAGCCATCCGCGCCATTCTCAACAAGGGGCTCGCGCTCCGCGGTTTCGAGTGTGACGAAGCCGAGACCGGCGACCAGGCGCTGGAGCGGCTGGAACGGCAGCCGACCGACCTCGTCATCATGGATATCAACATGCCGGGGCGGCCGGGCAGCGAGATACTGCCCATTATCACCGAGAACTTTCCGGAAACGGCCGTCATCATGGCGAGCGGCGTCTCCGAGCCGAAGGTCATCGCCGAGTGCATCCAGAGCGGCGCCCAGGACTATCTCACCAAGCCGTTCCGCTTCGAGCAGGTGCTCCAGAGCGTCAACGGGGCGCTCGACAAACGCCGCGTGGCCGTGGAGATCCAGCGCTACTTCAAGCAGCTTGAAAAGGACGCCGCCGATCACGGTACCGACCTTCGCAAGGTCTTCCAGGGAGAGATCATCGACCTCATCAACACGCTGGAGGCCTACGACAGCTACACTTCCGGGCATACCGGGAAGGTGACCGACCTCTGCCTGTCCATCGGCACGCAGATGGGGTTCACGCCGGAGCAGCTCGAAGACCTCCGCTGGGGAGCCATGCTGCACGATGTCGGTAAGGTGGCGGTGGACCCGGACATCCTCAACAAGCCCGGCGAACTGACCTCGAGCGAGTACCGTCACATCATGACCCACGCCATCGTCGGCCCGAGCCTGGTGAAACCGTTCGTCAACGGGCGTATCATCGATATCATCTCCCACCACCACGATCACTACGATGGCACCGGCTTCGGCCAGACCATTCGCGGGCGGGAGATCCCGGTGGAGTCACGCATCATTGCCGTGGTGGACGCCTACCAGGCCATGATATCCGACCGGCCGTACCGCAAGGCGATGTCCCCGCTGGACGCCATCGAGGAGATCACCTGGAACGCCGGTTCCCAGTTCGATCCCATCGTCAGCAACACGCTCATCCGGCTCGTCCAGCAGCAGGGCTTCCGCGAGGCGGCCCACCGCTTCGCCAAGAGCTGAACCCCGCCGTTTTCAGACTTCCGCGGGACGGGCATCGCCCGTCCCGTTTTCTATTCCGGGGTGAATCGGTCCTCCATGGCCCCGCATTCTCCCCTTGTCAATCCGGCTTCCATTGGTCTATACTTTAACCGTTTACGATACATCGGTTGGGAGGAGGACCCCATGGAACAGACAAGTTTCCCGAAATGTCAGAAATGCACTACCGGCGACCTCGTGCCGCTGTCCGATTTCGGCAGTCAGGGGGCTGCGATCCGCTACAAGGCCTGGGTCTGCACGAACCCCGAGTGCGGGTACAATCTGAAAATCAGGAACGGCGACGTGTACATCAACGAGCCGATCATGAACGGGTCCAACCACAACTCCCGCCCGAGATAACGAGCCGCCGTACCGCGGGAAGATCCGATGGGCAAGGTGCTTCCAGCCGTTACCGGCTTGACGAAGGCGGCGCTCGATCTGCTGTTTCCCAAGTGGTGCCTCGGCTGCGGCCGGGAGGGCGATTATCTCTGCCGGGCCTGCCGGGAACAGCTCAGCGCCGTTGCGCCGCCCATCTGCGAGGTCTGCGGGCGGCCGTTGCCCGGTCCCGGCGCCTGCCCAAACTGCGCCGGACTGACGCTGGCGACCGATGGTATCCGCGCCCCGTTCCTCTTCGGGGGACTGGTGCGCCGGGCCGTCCACGAGTTCAAGTACAACAATCTGCGCGGCCTGGCGCCGGTGCTCGCCGGTTTCCTCCATGACTGCCTGAAGCAAAACGGCCTACATGGGGACATTTTGGTGCCGGTGCCGCTCCACCGCCGCCGTCTCCGAGAGCGCGGTTACAACCAGGCCGGGCTGCTGGCGCGGGAGCTGGGCCGGCTCACCGGTCTGCCGGTCGTCGATGATATCCTGGTACGGAAAGGGTACACCGTGCCGCTGGCGCGGACGGCCGGCGTCGAGGAACGGAGGGACCGCGTCAGGGACGCTTTTGCCGCGCCGGGCGGACAGGCAATGGGGAAATCGGTTATACTGATAGATGACGTATCTACCTCCGGCGCCACCATGAGCGCCGCCGCGACGGCGCTCAAGCAGGCCGGCGCGGTGACCGTCACCGGCCTGGCCGTGGCGCTGGAAGCGTAGGTCAGGGGAGAACCATCAGGAGGAACCATGGAACTGCAAATCACCGGGACCCACGTCAGCATCGACTCGGCCACCCAGCAGTATATCGAAGGCAAGATCACCAAGCTGACCAAGCACCTGCCGGACATCATCGATATCAAGGTGGAGGTCGCGCTGGAGAAGACACGCTCGCCCCAGGAGCACTTCCTGGTCCGGGCGACCGTCAACTCAGGCGTGGCCGACAGCATCTTCCACGGCGAGGCCCGCGGCAAGGAGATAAACCTGGCGGTGGACAAGCTGGTCGAGGTGATGACCCGGCAGCTCGAGAAGCGCAAGGGCAAGATATACGACAAGGGCCGGGGCAATCCGGCGGTGCGCGGCATGTACGAAGCCGAGGAGAACCAGACGGCGCCGGGCCGGATCGTCAAGCGTAAGCGTTTCCTCATGGAACCGGTGACCGCCCGCATCGCCATGGAAGAAATGGAGCGCCTGGGGCACAGCTTCTACGTGTTCCTCGACGCGGACGCCGAGGAGCTCCGCGTGCTTTACAAGCGCAACGACGGCCAATACGGCCTCATCGAGCCGCAGGTGGGCAATTGACGACGGCCGGATAGGGTGTATACTGGTGAGGCGGAGGAGCGGACTTCGATGGCCGTAAGACCGGGCAAAAACCTGTACCTCTATCTGGCGCTGGCGTGCTTCCTGGGCATCGTCCTGATTTTCTTTTTCGACGGCTACGTGGGCGTCTACGATTCCCTGAAGGCTGACAACGGGACGTATATCCAGGAGGTCTCCGCCGAGCAATGGCAGAGCACGGACCGCTACGCGGGGCCGTTTTCCATGAGCATCGATGCGAGCGGCTCGCTAGCGTTCACGTACCGAGTCGATAACCGGCGTTTCACCGGCTACTCGGCGCCGGTGACGGTGACACTGACGGACGGGACAGGTCAGACCACCGAGGTGACGCGGCAGACGCTCACCGCCGGGGCCTTCCGGAGCGGGGAGGTCAGCTGGACGCTCCGGAGCGCTGACCTCCCGCCGGTGGGGGCTACGAACGGCACGGTCATGGTGGAACTGACCATCCAGCGAGGCAGCGTCACCCGCAGCCTGTCGCTCTACGTCAACCGCACCAGCGGTATCCTGAAAGGCGTGCCGGTACCGGAGGGATAAAGCAGCATGAAACTGGAATACATACTCTACGGGTTCGGCACGTTCCTCTGCGTGGCGGGCATCGCCTACCTGGCGGCGGAGTACATCGAGTACCTCTCCGACTGGGGGAAAATCGGCTCGCTGCTGCTGACGGTGGGGCTGTTCGGCTTCCTGGGGAAATACTTTGAAAGGTCGGGGCTGTGATGATGGGCGCCGCCATCGCCATCGCCGTCCTCGGCTCGCTCGCCTTCATCGCCTGGCTGATATTCCGGGCGGTCAGGGAAAAGACGCTGACGGCGCACGTCGTCAGCTATGCCATTTCCATCCTGGCGGCGGTGTTTACCTATGGCTACTTCCTGAGTCTGGACGTGGACGCGCTCATCAAGATCGTGGTGAGTATCGTCGTCGGGGTTATCCTTATTTTCATCGCGGCGTCGCGGCAGCGCCGCTCGAGGCAAGCATGAAGACGGCTATTTTTCAGACCAAGGCCGGATGGATGGGCATTCGCGCTTCCGAGGCGGGATTGACGGAGATCGTCCTGCCGAAGAAAACGCGCAGGAGCGTGGAGCACGAGCTCGGCGCCGCGGCGGGAACGCCGGATGACGGCCTCATCGACCTCGTGGGGCGGTTCCGGGCGTATTTCAACGGAGAAGCGGTGGATTTCCCGGACCGTCTCGACCTCTCCGCGGCAACCCCGTTCCAGCGGTCCGTCTGGGAGGCAGCGCGGCAAATACCGCGCGGCGAGACGCGCAGCTACTCGTGGGTAGCGGAGCAGGCGGGCCGGCCGCTGGCGGTGCGGGCGGCGGGCGGGGCGCTCGGGAAGAACCCGCTGCCGGTCATCGTGCCGTGCCATCGCGTCATCGCCATGGACGGCTCGCTCGGCGGGTTCAGCGGGGGGCTGACCATGAAGCGGCGGCTGCTCGATATCGAATCAAATCACTCGGGCGGATAGTGCCGCCGGCGCAACCCGGTGGTATTTTTCATCTTCATCACGGCCGCCTCGTCTTCGTACTCCCCGATGAGCCCTTCCCCGGCGAAGCTGTAGAACCGGTTATCGCCGATGACGAGGTGGTCGAGCACCTTCACGTTGACGAGCCGGGTGGCCTGGACGAGCTCCTGTGTCAGTGTCTTGTCGGCGATCGAGGGGTGTACCTCGCCGGACGGGTGGTTGTGAGCGAGCACCAGCGACACGCTGTGATGGCGCAGGGCCGCCTCGACGACGCTCCGCACGGAGACGCCGCTCGCATTGACCGTCCCCTCCGATAAATCCTCCACGGCGATGACCCGGTTGGCGGCGTCCAGGTGGAGAACCTTGAAGACCTCGTTCTTAAGACCGCGCATGACCACCGAGAGGTAGTCGAAGACCTCTGTCGATGACGAGACGAAGGGCTGTTCCATGAGCCGGGCCTCCAGGAACGCCGCGGCGACCTCCCGCATGAGCCGGATGCCGAAGGCGTTGTGGGGGCCGATGCCCTCGATTCTATCGAGCTCCTCCGGCGCCGCCTCCAGCACGCCGCGCAGACCGCCGAACTTCTTGATGGCGTCCTTGGCCGGTTGCTTGCAGTCCCGGCGGGGCGTGCCCAGGCTGAGCAACAGCTCGACGACCTCGTAGTCCTGGAACCCGGTCAGTCCGGAGTTGAGGAAACGCTCGCGGAGGCGTTTGCGGTGCCCCCGGCGGGAGTCATCCGTCATGCCGTCTTCTCCGGCGCGAAGGTGAACACGTGCTCTCCCCGCGAGACGAAGCGGAACAGGCCGCCGCCGGTGACGGCGGCTTTAGCGGCATCGTCCTCCAGGTGGTGATCGGAAAAGGACAGGATGCCGCCGGGTTTGAGCACGCGGGCAAGCTCCGTGAGGACGGCCTCCGGTTTGGAGAGACCGTGAAAGACGTCATAGAGAAAGACGACGTCCACGCTGGCGTCCGGAAGGCCGGTCTTGAGGCCGCTCCGCACGGTACGCACGTTCTTCAGGTGGTGCTTGAAGGCAAGGTCCTCGACCATCTTGACGGCGACGCGGTTGATGTCCAGGGCGATATATTCACCTTGCGGCCCGATGACGGCTACGGCGGGACGGACGTAGCCGCCCGGTCCGCAGCCGAAATCGAGCACGCGGTCGCCGGGCTTGAGACCGGCCTCGGCGAGGACGGGTCCCCGCGGCTTGAACAGGTCGCGCACCCGGAACATCCAGGCCATCGCCTTGAAACCGAGGGCTGACTCCCGTTTCGGCATGGTTCACCTCCGCATTCCCATTTCATGCGAGAACTGGAGATAGCGGATGATATCGGCGCGGCTGAGCAGGCCGGCGCAGCCGTTTTGGTTCTTGACGATCACCTGGTTGATATCGTGGTGGGCGATGAGGTCGAGGACCTTGTTGAGGGTCTCGGACGGTTCGACCGTGTAGAGCGGCTCGGTCGTCATTATCTCGGAGACGGGCGTCATGGACCAGCGATCCTGGGGTACCTTGCGGATATCGCCGACCGTAACGATGCCGAGGAGCCGGTCGTTCTTGCACACCGGGACGGCCCGTCCGTGCTTGCGGGTGAAGATATTCTCCACGAGTTCGGAGACGCGGGTGTCCGGGCCGATGGTCTCCGTCTCGGCGAGGACCTGCTGTACCCTGACGTGGGCGAGCCGCTCCCGCATGGTTATTTCCTTGCGGCTGGCGTCCGCCGAGGCGTTCAGGAACCAGCCGATGAAGGCGATCCAGATGCCGCTGAAGAAGTCGTACCGGAAGGCGACCACGACACCGGCGGCGATCATGAGCCAGCCGAACAGCTGGCCCACTCCGGCGGCCACGTTGGTGGCCCGGATGAGGTTGCCGGTGCTCTGCCAGACGATAGACCGCAGCACGCGGCCGCCGTCGAGGGGGAAACCGGGGAGCAGGTTGAAAATGCCGAGGAACACGTTGATGATGGCCAGATAGCCGATGGTGGCCATGACCGGGCTGGCGAGGGTGCTGCCGGTGAGCTGGTTATAGTTGAGCGCGCTGCCGGCGTAGACGCTGGCGATGACCCAGCAGATAACGCCGAGCAGGATGCTCATGCCGGGGCCGACAATGGCCATGGAGAACTCGATGCTGGCGGACTTGGGCTCCTCCTCCAGGTTGCTCACGCCGCCGAGGATGAAGAGGGTGATGCTGTGGACCGGCAGACCGCGGGCCTTGGCCACCAGCGAGTGGGCCAGCTCGTGGAGGAGGACGGAGACGAAGATGAGGAGCGAGGCGATGATGCCGGTGATCCAGGTAGTGGCGGTGCTCCAGGCCGGATGCGTGGCGGCGAAGAACTGTGAGAGCGACCAGCTGAAGAAGACGACGATGAAGATCCAGGTGTAGTGGAAACCGATCTCGATTCCGAAGATACGGCCAAGCTTGAACGTGCTTTTCACAGGTTACCTCCCGTTGGCAGGTTCGATCCTGATGTTGGCGTCGCCGACAAGCTCGGCGAGGCGGTTCTTCAAATCACGATTATACTCCGTTTTAATGGGAAGTCGCATAAAGACGGGCCCGGCACCGTTGGTGATCTTCAGCTGGACATGGTCCGGCCCTTTCTGCTCCTGAAGCGCGGCGAGCACATCGTTGAGCAATGAGACGTCCGCGTCCGCGTCCTTGGTCTGGGTGAGGGAGACGATGATACGCCGCGGGCTCCCGGCGTGGCCGTTGCCATTGCCGTTATCGCCGTTGCCGTTGGATGGCGGCGCGACCGCAGCCGGAGCGGGAGCGGGTTGTCGAACGGCCGGACGTGATGGGGACGCTTTTTCGGCGGCGGGCTGCGGTGCCGGGGTCGGTTCGGCGGGCGTCTCCGGTTGGGCCGCAGAGACTACTTCGGGTCCGGCAGCCGCAGCCGGCTCCGGGGACGGAACGGGCGCAGGTCCGGGTGACGGCTCGACCCGGGAGGGCGGCAGGGCTTCCTGGCCCGGCGCGGGCGGGGCGTACTCGCGGGCGGAATCGGCAGCGAGGTTCACCTCGTCGTCGCGGACGCGGACCTTGCCCTGGACGATGACCTCCTTGCCCTCTTCCCAGAGGGAGCGGGTCTGCTCGTAGGTGCGCGGCCAGGCGATGACCTCCAGCTGGCCGCTGATGTCCTCCAGCGTCACGATGGCGAAGGACTCGTTCTTCCGCGTGAAGGCGTAGCGCGTGGCGATGATGCGCCCGGCGGTGATGACCACCTGCTTGTCCATTTCGGCGCTGACCTCGCCGCACAGGCAGGAGATGTCCGCCTCGCTCTTACTGAACACCGGCGAGAACGGCTTCTCCGAGAAGCCGACGCCGAGCAGGTCCTTCTCCCACCAGGCCTTCTCGCGGTCGGAGACGTCTTCCTCGCCGTTCTCCATCTCCAGGTCGGCGAGGGGGACCTGGGCGGCCTCCCCGAACATATCGAACATGGTGGTCTGGCCGGTCTCCCGCAGCTTCTGCTCGCGCTGGGCGAGCGAGACGACGCGGTCGATGTTGTTCACCAGCGTGCGGCGCGGCCCGAACGCGTCGAAGGCGCCCACCTTGATGAGGCTCTCCAGTACGCGCTTGTTCAACGACTGCGTATTACAGCGGCGGCAGAGCTCCTCGACGGAGACGAAGGGGCCGCCGGCGTCCCGCTCGGCGATGAGGGGCTCGAGCGCCCCCGCGCCGACGTTCTTGACGGAAGCGAGTCCGTAGCGGATGGCCTCTTTCCCGTCGTCGGTCTTCTCCACGGAGAACTCCAGCCGGGACTTGTTGATGTCCGGCGGCAGCAACGTGATATCGAGGCGGCGCAGCTCGGCGGCGGCGGCGGCTATCTTGTCCGTCTCGCCGGAGTGGACGGTCAGGAAGGCGGTGATGTACTCGGCGGGATAATTGGCCTTGAGGTAGGCGGTCTGGTAGGCGACCAAGGCATAGCTGGCGCTGTGGGCGCGGTTGAAGGCGTAACCGGCGAAGGGTTTGATAAGCTCGAAGATCTGCTCCGCCAGCTCGGGTGTGTACCCCTTTTTCTGGGCGCCGGCCAGGAAGTTCTTCTCCTCTTTCTGCATGACCTTGGCGATCTTCTTGCCCATCGCCTTGCGGAAGACATCCGCCTGGCCGAGGCTGTAGCCGGCGAACTCCCGCACGATGAAGAGCACCTGGTCTTGGAAGACGATGATGCCGTAGGTGTCCCTGAGGATGTTCTCCAGCGCGGGATGAGGATATTCGACCTTTTTGAGCCCGTGCTTGGACTCGATAAACTCGGGGATGTGCTCCATGGGGCCGGGGCGGTAGAGCGCCACCATAGAGGTGATATCGTTGAAAACGGTGGGCTTGAGGTCGCGGATGTAGCGGCGCATGCCGCCGCCTTCCAGCTGGAAGACGCCCATCGTCTCGCCGGCGGTGAGGAGGTCGAAGGTCTTGCGGGCGCGCTCGTCGCTGTCCCGGTCCGTAGGGAGGTGAAGCAAGTCGAGCTCCTCGCCGCGCTCCCGGCGGATGAGCTCACGGGCGCGGCCCAGGATCGTGAGGTTGGCGAGTCCGAGGAAGTCCATCTTGAGCAGGCCGATGCTGGCGATCTCCCCCATGGCGTACTGGGTCATGAGGCCCTGCTCGCCCTCGGCGCGGCTCGCCTTCTGGAGGGGGACGTATTTGGTCAGGGCGTCCGCGGAGATGACGACACCGGCAGCGTGGGTGCTGGCGTGGCGCGAGATGCCCTCGACGCGGCTGGCCTCGTTGACCAGTTTCTTCACGATGTTATCGGCCTCGTAGAGGTTCTTGAACTCCGGGTTTTCCTCCATGGCCTTTTTCAGGGTCATATTGGGCATAGCCGGCACGAGCCGCGCCACGCGGTCCACGTCCCCGTAGGGCATGCCGAGGGCCCGGCCGACGTCACGGATGGCCGCCCGGGCGCCGAGGGTGCCGAAGGTGATGATCTGGGCGACGTGGTCCTGGCCGTACTTACGCTGGACGTAGGCGATGACCTCGTCGCGGCGGTCGTCCTGGAGGTCGAGGTCGATATCCGGCATCTCCTTGCGCTCGATGTTGAGGAAGCGCTCGAAGACGAGGCCGTGCTCGACGGGGTCGAGGAAGGTGATGCCGAGGCAGTAGAGCACGATGGACGAAGCGGCGCTGCCGCGGACGCCGTACTCGATGCCGGCGCCCTTGACGAAGCTGATAATGTCCCAGCAGACGAGGAAGTAGTTGGCGAACTTCGTCGTCCTGATGACGTCGAGCTCGTACTCGAGGCGCTGGCGCAGCTCCTCGGTGGGGTGGGGGTAGTATTGCTTGAAATTCTCCCAGCAGAGGTCGGCCAGGTACTCGTCCGGGCTTTTATCATCGGGCCGCTCGATCTCTGGGAGGTGGAGGCGCCCGAACTCTAGCTGCAGGTCGCACATATCGGCGATGATACCGGTGTTCTCGATGGCGTCCGGTATGTCCCGGTACTGGGCGGCCATCTCTTCCGGGCTTTTCAGGTAGTAGAAATCGCCGGGCATCTTGAGGCGCTTCTCGTCGTTGACGGTGGCGTTGGTGCCGATGCAGAGGAGCA
>CAZOMF010000035.1:8165-14594 GCA_964580635.1 uncultured Dehalococcoidaceae bacterium | reverse complement strand
TCGCCGATATGCTGCGCGTCGGGGAGAACGGCGCCGGCAAGACGGAGATAATGTATACCGCCAACATGAGCTTCTCTCAGGTCCAGCGATACCTTTCGTACCTGGTCGAACAGGGCTTCGTCAACCGCGTCGAGATGGACCATACCATCGCCGCCTACCGGGTGACGGATACCGGCATGAAGCTGCTCAAGGCCATCGATACCCTCATGGAGATGCTCGGACCGTCCCAGCCCGAATCCTGACCTTCCCGCCAACCTCCCGCTCCCCCCGGCCTCGCCGGTTTTTTTTATTTCCTCACGAAACATTTATCAAATGTTTACATTTCCTTTATTCTCTTTATGCCGTTTTTTATAGGCGGTTGCTAGACTCCAAGTAGGGCCGTGGTGAACGGCCCGGCTGGAAGGAAAACCGCCTGTGAAACGAACGCTCGTGCTCGATGATGACGACCTGATCATGGTGGTCAAGTCCGATGTCGTACAGCAGATAGACGACCACCGCGGCGAGCTCAACCGCACCGAGTTCGTCAACTATCTCATCCAGTGCCAGCTCCGCGAGCAGGAAGACAAGCAGGACTACGTGTCCGCCGCCGAGTTTAAAGAGTTCTCCCGCCAGATGTCCGAGCTCGTCTACAACTTCCTCCAGTTCTTCATCAGTTATGGCATGAACATCGGGCCGGCGAGGCAGGACATCGACCTCCAGCAGCTCGGCACTCAGTTGGAAACCCTCTCACGCTACCACCGCGAGTCGGAGTGACGTTTATCCGGCGGTAAACGTTTCGGCCGTTTCGTATCTTCTAGAACACAGTTCTAGAAGATAACCGCTTCCCAATTCCTTCGTTCTTCCCGTACGCTGTGCCTGTACGCAGTGGTTGCTGTGGGGGAGAACGCCATGCTGAAAGCCGATGACCTGTTCCGGCAGGGCAGGACCGAAGAACTATGGGACATGTGCTGCGGCTATCTGCGTATGTCCCTCGACGAGTTCATGGGCACCCAGTACCGCCTCATGACCGACCAGCTTGCCCGGCTCAACAACAGCCAGATCGGACGCAAGATATTTCACGATACCCGGCCGGAAACGGTCGACGAGTTCCGCCGGGTGGTGCCCCTGACTACCTATAAAGACTACTGCCCGGAGCTCTTGGAAAAACAGGAAGACACCTTGCCGGCCAAACCCATGCTCTGGGCGCACACGGCCGGCCGTTCCGGCGAGTACCCGTGCAAGTGGGTGCCATTGACGGCGGATTATGCGTATGAGCTGAGTAAAGTGCTTTTCGGCGTGGGCATCATCTCAGGCGCTGCGGACTGGTACGATACCACGCATATTCCCAAGAAAGTGAACCTGTTGTACTCAGTGGCCCCGGCGCCGTATATTTCCGGTATCTTCGCGGACGTGCTGAGGATGCAGTTCCCTCTGAACTACCTGCCCGGCATTGCAGAGTCCAAAGACATGTCATTCGAAGAGAGGATCAAAGCCGGGTTCAACCAGGCAATTTCCCAGGGATTCGATTATTTCTTCGGGCTTTCCCTGGTGCTGGTGAACGTGAGCGACAAGCTGGCCGAGTCCTCCAGCAAGACCAGTCTGAGGCCGTTTTTGAAAAGCCCCCGGGCGTTGTGGCGGCTGGGGAAAGGCAAGCTCAAGAGCCGCCTGAGCGGCCGGCCCATGCTGCCGAAGGACCTGTGGAAGATACGGGGCATCATGGGCAGCGGTACCGACAGCTTCGTATACAAGGAGCGAATCAGAGAGGCCTGGGGCAGGAGCCCCCTCGACCTGTATGCCTGCACGGAGGGCGGCGTCATCGCCACCCAGACCTGGGACTATGACGGCATGACGTTCGTCCCCAATCTGAATTTCCTGGAGTTTATCCCCGAGGACGAACAGCTCAAAAACCAGATGGACCGCAGCTATCAGCCTAAGACGCTGCTCCTGAACGAGGTCAGGGCCGGTGAGAACTACGAGATCGTCATCACCAGTCTCCATGGCAACGCGGTCACCAGGTACCGTATCGGGGACATGATAAAGATCATCGCGCTACGCAACGACAAACTCGACATCGCGCTGCCGCAAATGACCTTCGAGAGACGTGTCGACGACTTTATCGATTTCTACGTGGTCAACTTCACCGAGAGAAACATCTGGCAGGCCATCGAAAACACCCGGGTCGCCTATCAGGACTGGATCGCCTACAAGGACGCCGAGAACCTGACTCTGAACATAGGTATCGAGCTCGGAAACGGTTCGGCGAGCGCCGCCAGGGAGGTGGCGACCTCGATTTACCGCAACCTGATCCGGCCGGACAGCAATAAATCGGACGAGGTGACCCGCACGAACGACCTGACAGATGCCGCTGACTTCAAGGTCAAGCTGGACGTCCTGCCCGCGGGCACGTTCGACGGCTACGTTGCCAGACGGCAGGCGGAGGGCGCTTACCTCGCTCACCTGAAGCCGCGTCACGTAAACCCGTCACCGGACGTGGTATCGCAGCTGACCGCCACGACGGAAGAGACGATCGTGGTCACCAGGCACGGGGTGAGTGAGGTCGGACCGGGGGCGGAACGGCTGCCGGTGGCATAGTACTTTAGCTCCGTTACCTTGGTTCGCTTACTTTAGTTACCTATTGACAGCCTCGTAGTTACGCCCGATAATCCACACGTATGAATGCGTATGCGATTGCGCCATTAATCGCCACAATCGTCTATATCCCGCTGCTCTTCATCACCGCCGGCAGCCGTCCCTGGCAGAGACGTCACATGCTTTTCACGCTGTTCCTGGCCGCGGCGATGGCGTGGAGTTTCGTTGACTTCATCGACCGCAGCCTGTTGTTCAAGGACCTGGGACCGCTGCTGTGGAAGTTCGAGGTGATCCTGTTCGCGGTAACCGCCGTCCAGTTTCACAGCTTCATCTCCTCGTACTATTCAAGAGGGGAGAAACGCTGGCTGGCCTTTGCCTACATCTCGCTGGCGGTTATCGTCGGCGCGGTGTTCGCGGGCTACGTGGTCTCGGATATCTATGTTGACGGTCAATACGTCCAGAGCACCTACAGCATGGGCGTCCTCATCGTCGCTATCCCGTTGCTCATCATCGCCGCGAGAAACTACTATGTGTTCGGCAAAATGTACCGGCACGCCAACGACCCGCTACAGAGGAACCACGTACTGACGTTCATTGTCAGCGTCTCCATTCTCGCCTTTTTCCTGCTGGTAAGCCTCCCCGCGTGGTTCAATCACTTCCCCTTCGCGCATTTCGGCAACCTGCTCAACGCCTTTATCCTCAGCTATGCTGTCATGAAACACAAGCTGCTGGACATTAAGCTCGTCCTGAGAAAGGGCGCCGCCTGGGCGCTCTTCAGCATTATCGGTATCGCCACCTACTGGCTCGTTATCCTGCTGCTTCATACGGTGGTTGCGTTCACGCTCGATTTCACCACCGTCTTCGTGGCAACGGGCATTGCCATCCTGGTAGTGGCCGTTCTTTTCAAGGTACGGGGGTACTTCTTTGAACTGGTGACCCGCGCTTTCCAGGGACCCCGGTACGAGATACGCCGACGGCTGGATGAGTTCACCGATAAGATCCACAATGTCTTTTCGCTCAAGGAGCAGGGCAGCGAGCTCCTCGACCTCCTGCTCCGTTCCATCAATGTCAATCACGCCTGCCTGATGTTCCCGGAGGCCGGCAGCGACGACTACATCGCCCAGTTCACCGAGCCGGCCCAAAAATCCGACGAGCTCGGTTCCTTCCGCCTCCATGCCGGCGACCTTATCATCAATCACCTGAAGCGCGAGCACACGACCCTCATGCGGGACGACCTGGAGACCAACCCGGCCTTCCTCGGCATGTGGGCCAAGGAGCGGGAAGAGATACGCGGTCGTGATATCTCCATGTTCGTACCGCTCATCTCCCGCGACCAGCTCATCGCCATTCTGGTGCTCGGCTCCAAGGTCTCCGGCCGCTTCACGCTGGAGGACTACACCATCGTCGGCGACGTTACTAACCGTGTCGCCGTAAGCATGGAGAAAGAGTACCTCCGCGAGCAGCTTCGCGAGAGGGAAGAGGAGCTCTCCGTCATCAACAACTCGAGCGCCATCTTCTCCTCCAGCCTGGACATCCAGGAGATTTTCGGCAGCTTCGTCGAGGAGCTCAAGAAGGTCGTCGACGTGACCTGGGCCTCCATCGTCCTGGAGCAGGACGGCGAACTCCGCTGCATGGCGCTGTCCGCGCCGGAACACTCCGAGTACCAGCTCGGCGACGCCATTCCCCGGGAGGGCTCCGGCGTCGGGTGGGTCATCGCCAACCGCAAGCCCTTCATCGAGCCGGACCTGGGGAAGGACAGCTCGTTCCAGACCGGGGAGAGCCACCTTCGCCACGGCCTGAAGACGCTGGTCTATTTGCCGCTCATCGCCAAGGGACGCATCATCGGCTGCTTTATAGTGGCCGGGGCGGAGCCGAATGCGTTCAGCCTCCGTCTCATCAAGCTGCTGGAGCAGCTCGCTTCCCAGATCGCCATGCCGCTGGAAAACGGCCAGCTCTACGCCCAGGCGGAGAAGAAGGCCCGCGTGGACGAGCTGACCGGTCTGCTCAACCGCCGCTCGCTCGACGAAATGCTCGATAACGAGATAAGCCGTCATTCACGCTACTCCGGAGAGTTCTCGCTGGCCATTCTCGACCTCGACAACTTTAAGACCTATAACGATACCTACGGCCACCTGGCCGGCGACGAGCTCCTCCGGGAAATCGGCGGCCGTATCAAGGCCAGCATCCGCACCGCGGACAACGCCTTCCGCTACGGCGGCGACGAGTTCGCCATCGTCCTGCCGCAGACGGATATCGAGTCGGCCCGCCAGGTCGCCGAGCGGGTGGGACGCCGTATCGCCGCGAACAACAGTTCGACGGACATCTCCATCACCGCCAGCATCGGCATCGCCGTCTGGCCCCACGACGGTATCAGTCACGTGGACATTGTCACCGCCGCCGATACCACGCTGTACCATGCGAAACGAAACGGCGGCAACCAGACCGTCTGCGCCTCGGCCGTCTCGGAGATAGATATCCTTACCGGCGCGCTCGGTTCCCAGGTGCGTTCCGGCGATGACCGTTTCCTCGAGGTGGCCAACGTCTTCGCCCGGACGGTAGACCAGATCAGCCGTTCCGCCCGGAACCACTCGCAGACCGTCAGCGAGTATGCCGTGATGCTCGGCCGGGAGCTTGGTCTTGGCATGAAAGAGCAGGACTGTCTCCAGACCAGTGCTCTACTGCACGACATCGGCAAGCTTACGATCAGCGAAGAAATTTTGAGCAAGACCGGCGCGCTGACGCCGGAAGAATGGGAGGTCATGACGGGGCACTGCCGCGTCGGGGCGTGCATCGTCGCCAATATCGCCGAGATCGCCCACTGCCGGGAGGCCGTTTTGTACCACCATGAGCTGTACGACGGCACCGGCTACCCGGACGGGCTCCGCGGCGATGCCATCCCTCTCCCGGCCCGTATCCTCAGCATCGCGAATGCCTTTACCGTTATGACCGATCCCTATGATTGCAGCAAGTCCATCTCGCCGTCCCAGGCGATCGATGAGTTGAAGAAACACGCGGGTAAAAATTTCGATCCGGAGCTGGTTGCCGTCTTCGTCGCCGCGTACGAAAAGCAGCACGCTGGAGAGAAGAGTAAGGTGAGGAGGTAACCAGTCGTACATCATGCGCAGCAAAAACAACAGCAAGATCCAGGTATTCGTCATCAGCCAGCAGTCGCTCTTCCAGGCCGCGGTGGAACAAACGTTCCAGAACGCGATGGATATCATCATCGCCGGCACCACCGGCATCGATGAGGAGATGCTGGTGGCCATCGACAACCTGCCGCCGGACGTCGCTTTGCTCGATCTCGACGGCGGCCAGGTAGAGCCCGGGCTTGATCTCGCCCGCAAGATCAAGATGCGCTCGCCGAGCGTCGGCGTCATCGTCATGACGTCCAACCCGGACGATAACCAGCTCTTTCTGGCCCTCAAGGCCCAGGCGGTGGCCTATATCAGCAAGGAGGTGACCGGCCAGCAGCTGACCGAGATGGTCCGCCGGGTCGCCCGGGGCGAGCACCCCATCAATGAAGCCCTGACCTCACGGCCCCGCGTCGCCGAGCACGTGCTCCAGCAGTTCCAGGAGCTCTCCTTCCGCAGTGAGACGGAGTCGCTCATCTCACCGCTGACCCCGCGGGAGATCGAGATCCTCGAATACATCGCCCAGGGCTTCCTCAACAAGCAGATCGCCGCCGAACTCGGCATCAGCGAGCAGACCATCAAGAACCACGTCACCTCCATCCTCCGCAAGCTGAACGCCAACGCCCGGACGGAAGCCGTCGTCGTGGCCATCAAGCAGGGGCTCATCAAGATAGCCTAACCCGGGTCCTGGTGCGGTCGCATCGCAGGGGGCGGTCCGCCTTTGGCGGAC
>CAZOMF010000035.1:0-8155 GCA_964580635.1 uncultured Dehalococcoidaceae bacterium | reverse complement strand
GGTGCCAAACCCGGGGGGGCAAAAAATTACCCCATCCCCGGGGCGGGGGGGGGGCCCCTGGGGGGGGGGGGGCCCGCGGGGGGGGCCCCCCCCCCCGGTTTTATTTGTTGCCGGCGTATATGGCATACTGGAGCGTGACCGAATCGGGTTTCCTCTCCATTTTCATCATCGCGCTGGGACTGTCGGCGGACTGCTTCGCGGTGTCCCTGGCGAGCGGTGTCTCGCTCCAAGAACTTCCGCGTTGGCTCGTCTTCCGGGTCGCCCTTGCTTTCGGTATCTTCCAGGCGGGTATGACATTGCTCGGCTGGGTCGCCGGCAGCTCGGTGCTGGATTATATTGCCTCGTATGACCACTGGCTCGCCTTCGCTTTACTGTTCGCTATCGGCGGTCACATGCTCTGGGAGTCCTTTCACGAGAGCGATGCGGAAGAACGGCGTGCCGCCCGCATCGCCAGCTGGACCGTCCTGCTTATCCTTGCCGTCGCTACCAGTATCGATGCGCTCGCCGTCGGGCTGAGCTTCGCCTTTCTCCAGGTGAACATCGCGTCGGCCTCCTTGACCATCGGCGTCACGGCCTTCGTCGTGACTATTGCCGGGATGTACCTTGGCCGACGGGTCGGTGCGCTGGTCGGCAAACGGGCCGAGATCGTCGGCGGTATTATCCTGATCGGTATCGGCGTTCGCATTCTTCTTGCTCATCTCTTGTAGCATGTATACAGAAACAAAATTTTTTGATATTCAAAAAATGCGACATATTCTGAAAATCATCACGTGTGCCCTTGCGAACCCCTGTGCTAAAATGAGGATGAAGGGAAAAGGACCGTGACGAGCCCTCAGGTAAAAAATCTGGTGAAGCGTCTGCCGCACAAGCCCGGTGTCTATCTGATGAAGGACGCCGGGAAGAACATTATGTACGTCGGTAAGGCGGTGGACCTCTCCAACCGGGTCAAGTCGTATTTCCAGTCCACCGGCAAGCTCACGCCCAAGACGCAGCGCATGGTCGCCCGCATCGCGGACATCGATTTCTTCATCGCCAGCTCGGAGCAGGAAGCGCTCATTCTTGAGCTCAATCTCATCAAACAGCACCGTCCCCACTACAACGTGTGCCTCAAGGATGACAAGAGCTTCCCGTATATTAAAGTGGCCGTCAACGAGGAGTGGCCCCGCGTCTACGCCACCCGCCGCTTCGAGCAGGACGGCGGCCGCTACTTCGGACCGTTCTCGTCCGCCAGGTCGGTCAAGCATACCCTGAAGGTGCTCAAGAACATCTTTCCGTTCCGGAACTGCGCGAAAAACCTGACCGGGAAGGTCCAGCGTCCCTGCCTGGAGTACCACATGGGCCGCTGCCTGGCCCCCTGCGCGGGGGACGCCGTCCGCGCCGAGTACGACCAGGTCATTGCCGAGGTCGTCAGCTTCCTCGAAGGCAAACGCGATTCCATCGTCACCGACCTGAAGCGCCGCATGAGCAAGGCGGCCGACGAGATGAACTTCGAGAAGGCCGCCCAGCTCCGCGACCAGGTCCAGGCCATCGAGAACGTCATCGAGGGGGAGCGCATCGCCGCCGTCATCCGCGGCGACGAGGACGTCATCGCCTTCGTCCAGGAGGGCGACCGCGCCTACGTCCAGGTCATGTTCGTCCGCAAGAACAAGATGACCGGCCGGGAAGGTTTCCTCCTCCAGGGCGCCGAGCAGGAAGAACCGCCGCAGGTCCTGGCCGCCTTCATCAAGCAGTACTACTCCGCCACGGACCAGGTCCCGCCGCTGCTGCTGCTCCAGTATGCCGTCGAAGATAAAGAGGTCCTGCGGGTTTGGCTCAGGGACAGGCGCGGCGGTGCCGTCAATATCCAGGTGCCCCGCCAGGGGGTCAAGAAGCAGCTCGTGGACATCGCCGCCGAGAACGCCCGCCAGGGACTGGAGCAGCTCGCCTTCAAGGAGATGACCGCCGCCGTCAAGGCGGACGACGCTCTGGCGGAGCTTCAAGAAGCACTGACTCTCGATGGGCCTCCGCAGCGTATCGAGGCGTACGACATTTCGAATATCCAGGGCACCAACGCCGTCGGCTCCATGGTCGTCTTCGAGAAGGGGAGACCCAAGCCGGACCACTATCGCCGCTTCAAGATCAAGACCGTCGAGGGCGCCAATGATTTTGCCATGCTCCAGGAGGTGCTGCGCCGCCGCTTCCGCCGCGCCTCCCACGAGGATGCCGCCAACACCTCCTGGGCGAAGCCGGACCTGCTGCTCATCGACGGCGGCAAGGGCCAGCTCAATTCCGTCCTGGAGGTGCTGAAAGAGACCGGTACGGACGTGCCGGCCATCGGACTGGCCAAGGAGCACGAGGAGATATACCAGCCCGGTAAAAAGAAGCCGCTTATCCTGGCCCGGAACTCCGCCGGCCTGCAGCTGCTCCAGCGCCTCCGCGACGAGGCCCACCGCTTCGCCATCAGCTACTACGGCAAGCTGCACCGGCGCGCCACCTTCGCCTCACCGCTGGACAACGTGCCCGGCATCGGGCCGCGGCGCAAGAGCGCGTTGCTGCGGCAGTTCGGTTCGGTGAAGCGCATCCGGGAAGCCACCGTCGAGGAACTCGTCGCCGCCACCGGCATGTCCCCGGACCAGGCCGCGCACGTCAAGGATTACCTCTAGCGGTCAAAGGGTTTCGTTCCGAGGGAGTCCGCCTGAGGCGGACGACCGAAGAATCCCGGGGCGGGATGATATTAGGACCTCAGTTCAGGACAGGATGAACTTCCTGATGGCTTGGGCCAGTCCATCCTCGTCGATGGTCCCCGTCACGCGGTCGGCCGCCGCCTTGACCTCGTCCGGCGCCTGTCCCATCGCCACGCCGAGCCCCGCCTCTTTCAGCATGGAGATGTCGTTCTCCCAGTCGCCCACCGCGATGACGTCGTCTCGCGTGATGCCGTGGTACTCGCAGAAGTGCGCGATGGCGCCGCCTTTGGAGGTCCCCCCGGCGAGCAATACGCCCACGTTGACACCCGGCGTCAGGCCGGACGGTCCGTAGCCGAGGAGCAGCCCCGGTCCCAGCTCCGCCACGAACGCCTCGGCAGCCTTCCGGTCATCATCGCCCGGGCTGACGAGCAGCCCCTGCACGATGGTCTCCCGTTCCTCGATGCCTTCGAGGCTGCCGGTCATGTGCTCGGCGGCGAAGGCCAGCGATTTCAGTTCCGCGACAGGGCAGGGAAGCGCCGCGAAGGATTTAAGTCCGGTCGAAAGCTCCAGGTAGTAATCATGCGCACCGGCGAACTCAACGAGCCGCTTGACCAGCACCGGATCGATGGCCCCGGCGTGGAGGACTTCGCCCGATTCACCGTGGCAGATGAAGCCGCCGTCGTAGAAGGCGTGGAACCCGTCCAAACCGAGCGCCCGCAGTTGCTCCGTGCTGGACATCATCGAGCGTCCCGTGCAGATGGAGATGTGCACGCCGGCCTCGTGGGCCGCCCGCAGCGCCGCCAGGTTCTCACCCGAGATGCTGCCGTCTTTCCTGACGAGCGTGCCGTCGACATCCACCAGCAGCAGTTTATAGCGCGGTCCGGTCATGGGAAAAACCTTCGTATGGCGTGGGCCAGCCCGTCCTCGGCGGCGGAGAGCGTTACGTAGTCGGCAACGGCCTTGACGTCCGGGTGGGCGTTGCCCATGGCCACCGCCATACCGGCGGTTTCCAGCATCGGCAGGTCGTTGAGCCAGTCGCCCACGGCCACGACCTCGGCGGTGGTGATGCCGAGGTGGTTGACGAGCGCCTCGATGGCCTTCCCCTTGGACAGCCCCGGCGAGATAAGGTTGAGGAAAATAACGTCCGGGAACTCCGGTGAGTGGGCGGGGCTCAGGCAGAGATCGTCCTTGAACCGCGCCGTGAACAGGTCCGCAAGCTCCTGGTCCCCTTGTTCCCGTATCGTGAGCGAGCCCCGGATGATGCTCTCACGCTCCCAGACGCCGTTCAGCGGCCCGATAGCTACCGGGTGACCGAACAGGGCGGGTTTGATGCGGGCGGACCAGGTTTCGCGTTCTGAGAAGGAGCCCTGGAGCGCCGCCAGCTCCAGGTCGATGCCGTTCTCCGCGGCGAACTCGACCATTTCCTTCACCAGCGCCGGAGCGAGGTAGACGGAGTGCACCGGGTCCCGTCCGTCCACCGACCCGACCAAAGCGCCGTCGTAGAAGATGTGGTTCTGGTCTCGTAGACCGGCCAGGTCGATGATCTTCCGGCAGGACACGATGGAACGACCGGTGCAGAGCGCCACCGGTATGCCCCGCTCTACGAGGCTGCGGATGGCCGCATGGTTCTCGCCGGATATCTGGCCGTCGGGGCCGAGTAACGTGCCGTCGACGTCGGTGACCAGTAATTTGAAACGTTGTGTCATCGGACTGCCTTCAAGGGGGTGCTCCCCGTATTGTAGCACCCGGGCGCAGGGCCTGACCACCGGCCCGCCGCTTGACCGTGGGCTGTTCCAGCCGATATAGTTGAAGGGTAATCCCGCCCGAAAAGGACGAACGCCCTCTCTTGAAAATCCTGCTGCAATGCGATTTCGACGCCACCCTGACCGTCGGCGATGTCAGCTATGCGGTGCTGGACCATTTCGTGGACGGCGACTGGCGGCCCATCCTGCATGATTTCATCGCCGGCAAGATCACCGTCGAGGAGTGCATGACCGGCGTCTTCGCCCTGGCCAAGGCCACGCCGCAGCAGGTCGAGGATTTCGTCGCCACCACCGATAAAATCGTCATGCGGCCGGGCATCGAAGACCTCTACACGTACTGCCGCTCGCATGATATCGATCTCGCGGTGATCAGCAACGGCATGACGTTCTACATCGAGCGCATCCTGGCCCGGGTTGGCTGGAAGGACGTGGAGATACACGCCGCCTCCGCGGACATCACCGAGCGGGGCATCCATTTTCATTTCACCAATCCCGACGGCAGTCCTACCATGGACGGCTTCAAGGCCGCCTGGTCCGCGTACCTGCGGCGGCGCGGCTATGACCGCGCCTACTTCGCCGGCGACGGCCCGGCTGATATTGCCCCTTCCAAGGATGCCGACCACGTTTTTGCGACCGGCCGGCTGCTGGCCGCCTGCGCGGGCGAGGGGCTTGATTGCACACCCTTCGAAGACCTGCACACCATCATCGACTGGCTGGAAGCCAACGCGGGGAAATGAGATGAAGACGGCGGTCCAGCTCGATTTCGACGGTACGGTCACCGTCCACGACATCAGCTATCTGCTCCTCGATGCCTTTACCGGCGACGCCTGGCATCCGTATCTCCGCGACTACGAAGCCGATCGCATCGATGTCGGGACCTTCAACCGCCGCTCCTTCGGGCTGGTGAAGGCTTCCCGTGAAGAAATGACGGACTTCGTTCTCACCAGCGACCGGCTCGTCATCAGGGAAGGGTTCGAGGAGTTCATCGTATATTGCGAGAAACGGGATTTCCGGCTCATCATCACCAGCAACGGCCTGCGCTTCTATGTAGAAGCCATTCTGGCGAATCTCGGCATCGGCGGCATCGAGGTCCACGCCTCGGAGAACGAGTTCTCCCCCGAGGGTATGAAGGTACAGTACGTCGGCCCCGGCGGCATCGAGATGGACGATGGTTTCAAGGAAGCCTGGACGCGCTCGCTTCTCGACGAGGGCTATCGTGTCATCTTCGTCGGTAACGGCACCTCGGACATTCACGCGGCCCGGCTGGCGGACCGCGTTTTCGCTTCGGAGGCGCTCCTGGAACAATGCCGCCGCGAAAGAATGACCTGCACGCCCTTCCGGGATTTCCGGGACGTCCTCGCCGGGGTCAGAACGATTGTCTTGGACTAGTCCATCGCCAGCTTGATACCGATAGGGCAGTGGTCCGACCCCATGACATCCGGCAGGATGAACGACTCCTTCACCGCGGGCAGGAAGCCTTCGTTGACGAAGAAGTAATCGATGCGCCAGCCCACGTTCCGCTCCCGCGCCCGCGATTTCTGGTCCCAGTACGTGTACTGCTCCGGTTCCTTGTGAAAATGGCGGAAGGTGTCCACGTAGCCGTGGGACTCGAACTTGTCCATCCAGGCCCGCTCCTCCGGCAGGAAGCCGGTGTTCTTCACGTTCGCTTTAGGCCGGGCCAGGTCTATCTCGTGATGGGCCGTGTTCACGTCGCCGCAGACCACCAGGTTCGTTCCCTTCTTCACGAGGGCGTCCGCATGGTCGAGGAAAAGGTCGTAGAACTCCATTTTGTACGGCACCCGCTTGTTGCCGGCGCCGCCGTTGGGGTAGTAGAGGTTCATCAGCGTAAATCCCGGATACGTCGCCGTGATAACCCGGCCTTCGATGTCGAGCGTGCTCTCGCCCAGGTCGTAGCTCACTTCCCGTGGCTTCTCTTTCGTATAGACCGCCACGCCGGCGTAGCCTGGCTTCTCCGGGTAGTTCCAGTACGCCTGGTAGCCCGTCGGTTGCAGGACGGCCTCGTCGAGCTGCTCCGGCCGGGCCTTCGTCTCCTGCAGGCAGAGGATATCCGGCGCGTCCCGAGAGAGCCATTCGAGGAAGCCTTTCTTCTGCACCGCCCGTATACCGTTCACGTTCCAGCTCAGTATCCGGTACTCTTTCATGGCCCCTCCCGTGTTTGCCTCACGCACGTTTATCAGATATACTTTTTATAGGGTAATTGATATCGGGCGCGCTGTAAACTGCACCGCGCCGGTCATTTTCCGTCCCCATCGGCGCGAAGAGGTTGACGTTTTGGAGCAGGTATTCACCAATCTCACCAACGGCGGTCCCGTGCAGGTCTACGTGCGGGACGGGAAGATCGTCCGGGTCCGTCCGATGGCGTACGATGCCTCGGACGCGGCATCCTGGACGATCGAAGCCGGCGGCCGGACGTTTTCCCCCCTCCGCAAGGCCTGCGTGGCGCCGTTCACGGCGGTGGAGAAAGCCCGCATCTACTCGGAGGCCCGCATCAAGTACCCGCTCATCCGGGAGGACTTCGACCCGGACGGCGACCGCAATCCGCGGAACCGCGGCAAGTCCGGCTACAAGCGGATCTCCTGGGACACGGCCCTGGACATCGTGGCCGGGGAGATGAAGCGTATCCGGGAGAGCTACGGTCCGGAGGCCGTCATGTCCCGCGCCTCGTCCCACCACAACTGGGGCAACGTGGGCTACCGGACCTCGACCTGGGCCCGTTTCTTCAACCTCATCGGGTTCACGGACATTATGGACAACCCGGACAGCTGGGAAGGCTGGCACTGGGGGGCCACGCACACCTACGGCTTCTACTGGCGGCTCGGCATGCCGGAGCAGTACGACCTGCTCGAAGACGCGCTGAAGAACACCGAGCTCGTCATCCACTGGGGCAACGACCCTGACTCCACCCGGGGCATCTACGGCGGACAGGAGTCCGTGCAGTGGCGGTACTGGCTGCGGGAACTCGGGAAGAAGCAGATATTCATCGATCCCTTCTGTAACTACACCGCCACCATCCTCGGAGACAAGTGGATCGCGCCGCGGCCGGGGACGGACGCGGCCATGGCAGAGGCCGTTGCCCACGTCTGGCTGACCGAGAATACCTACGATAAAGAGTACGTGGCGGCGAAGACGCTCGGGTTCGAGGAGTTCAAGCGCCATATCCTCGGCGAGGACGGCGGGACGCCGCGCACTCCCGAGTGGGCGGCGGAGCTTTCCGGCGTGCCGGCCCACGTCATCCGCAGTCTCGCCAGGGAGTGGGCTTCCCATCGCACCATGCTGGCGGGCGGCTCCCGCGGCGGCGAGTCCGGCACCTGCCGCCAGGCCCACGGCACCGAGTGGGCCCGGCTGATGGTGCTCCTCCAGGCCATGCAGGGCCTGGGCAACCCCGGCGTCAACATATGGGGCACCACCATGGGCGCTCCCTACAACGCCGGGTTCAACTTCCCCGGCTACAGCTCTTTCGGGCCGAACTTCATGAACGGCTTCGCCAGACGCCAGGTCGCCAATCCGGTCAAGCAGCGGGTCTACCGGCTGCTGGCGCCGGAGGCTATTTTGAACCCGCCCATCCACTGGACCGGCCAAACGTTCTCCGGACAGTCGCTGGAGCAGCAGTTCATCCCGTACACCTACCCGTTGCCGGGGCACTCCGAGGTCAAGATGTTCTACCGCTACGGCGGCTCGTTCCTCGGCACCATGACCGAGACGAACCGC
>CAZOMF010000034.1:0-14596 GCA_964580635.1 uncultured Dehalococcoidaceae bacterium | reverse complement strand
GCCAAGCATACCCAGGGCGGCGAGGGCCCGCTGCCGAAGGGCGCCCTGCCGGAGTACGACCGCAACGCCACCAAGGGCCGCGGCAAGGCCCACAAGCAGGGCGCCTGCTACACGGTGGCCTATAACTCGGCCGGGCTCTGCATGATCGTCATCGGCGACGGCTACGGGCACATCGACGACTTCGTCGAGGCCCTCGCCACCATCACCGGCTGGCCCATCGACAATGCCGAGGTCATCAAGGCCGGTGAGCGCATCCAGGCCATCCGCCAAGCATTCAACATCCGCGAGGGCATCACCACCCCGTGGCACTTCCCGGACCGCATGATCGGCAAGCCGCCCAAGACGGTCGGGCCGCGGGCCGGCGCCACCCTCAACCCGCCGGACCTCACCGACGAGTACTTCACCGAGCTCGGCTGGGATACCAAGACCGGCAAGCCAAGCAAGGCCAAACTGGAAGAGCTCGGCATGGCGGACGTCGCCAAAGTGCTCTATCCGTAAGAGAAAAAATTTTCGGTCACTCACGGGGCCCCCGATTTCGGGGGCCCTTTTTTATGAGAAAACGCCCCTTGTTTGTCCTCGTAGGACACGGTATAATGCCTACGAATTTTGCCTGCTTGCGACGATCTTCGGGAAAGGAAGGCGCCATGGCCGAGGTATATTTACGCGTGACGGACCTTCACAAGAGCTTCCGGGACTTCAAGGCGGTCGACGGCGTCTCTTTCACCATCGGCAAGGGCGAGATCTTCGGCCTGCTCGGGCCGAACGGCGCCGGCAAGACCACCACCATCCGCATGCTCTCCACCGTGCTCGTCCCGGACGGGGGTGATATCGTCATCGGCGGGCACGACATGAAGACCGATGCGGAGGCCATCCGCGCCCTCATCGGCGTCTGCCCGCAGGAACTGGCCCTCTACGAGGACCTCTCCGCCTTCGATAACATGGTGTTCTTCGGGCGCATGTCCGGGCTCGCCACGCCCCTGGCGAAGGAACAGGCGCAGGCTAACCTCAAGCTGATGGGCCTCCAGGACCGGGCCAAAGGCAAGGTGGCGACCTTCTCCGGCGGCATGAAGCGCCGCATCAACCTGGCCATCGCCTTGATGGGCAGCCCGGAGTTCCTCTTCCTCGACGAGCCGACGGTCGGCATCGACCCGCAGTCCCGCAACTACATCTTCGAGAACATCCAGAACCTCCAGAAGCAGGGCCTAACGGTCCTCTACACGACCCACTACATGGAGGAGGCCGACCGCCTCTGCGACCGCGTGGCGGTGATGGACGCCGGCAAGATAATCGCCATGGACACGCCGCGGAACCTGAAGGCGCAGATCGGCGACCCGGACAAGACGACACTGGAGGACGTGTTCCTGAACCTGACCGGACGGAGCCTGCGGGACTAGCGCGGTATGAAACGGGCCCTCTACATCACCCTCAACGAGGTGCGCCTCTTCCTCCAGGACAAGGGGGAGCTGGCCTTCGCGCTGCTGTTGCCCATCGCCACCTTCGCGCTGATGTACGGCGCCTTCGGGGGGAACACCCTTTTCAAGGCCACGGCCAGCATCGTCAACGAGGACACCGGCCCGTACTCACAGCAGCTCATCAAGGGCATCGACGCCGTCCCCGGCATAACCGTGGAGACCCTCAGCCTCAAAGAGGCCGACCGCAAGCTCCAGCGGTCCGACCTGCTGATGGTGCTCGTTATCCCGGCGGACTTCTCGGCCAATTTGACCGCCGGGGGCCGGTCGCAGCTCCTGTTCATGCAGCGCGGCAACGGCGGCCAGGAAGGCCAGATACTGGCCAGCATCATCCGGGGCGTCGCCGGGAGCATCGACCAGCAGTTCCAGGCGCAGGCCGGCGTCACCGCCTTCACCGCCGGCACGGACATCACGACCACCCAGGTGACGACGGCCGTGCAGCAGCAGCTGGCGCAGGAACGGCAGGACCCGACCGTCACCGTCAGCGACGAGACGCTGGGCGGCGGCCCCAATTTCATCGATACCTTCCTGCCCGGCATCATCACCATGTACGTGCTCTTCTCCCTCACCTTGAGCGCGCGGGCCATCGTCGAGGAGCGCCAGCGGGGCACGCTGGAGCGCCTGCTCACGACGCGCCTCTCCGCGACCGAGCTGTTCCTGGGCAAGTACTTCTCCGCCACGGCGCGGGGGTTCGTCCAGACGTTCATTTTGCTGGCGTTGTCCTACGCCGTGTTCGATCTCTTCACGCCGCTCTCCTTCGTCTATTCCCTCATCGTCGCGCTGATCTTCGCGGCGGCCTGCGGGGCGCTCGGGCTCGTCATCGCCGCCGTGGCCCGCAGCGAGGACGGGGCTACCTGGATCGGCGTGGTGTTCACCATGTTCACCGTGATGCTCGGGGGCACCTTCTTCGAGGTCACCTCCGGCTCGGTGCTGGCGAAGATCGGCACCATCTCCGTCAATACCTACGCCAACGAGGCCTTCCGCACGGTCATCGCCAAGGGCGGCAGCATCACCGGCACCTGGTCGCAGCTCGCCGTGCTGGTGGGTGTGGCCCTCATCGGCTTCATCGTCGCCCGGTCCCTGTTCCGGGCCGTGCCGGGGGGTAAGTAGGGACGATGAAGACCTTCAAGCAGATCCTGTTCATGGCCCAGAAGGACCTCAGGATATTCGCCACGGACCGGACGTCCCTGTTCTTCTTCATCGTGTTCCCGTTCATGTTCATCATCCTGTTCAACTTCCTGCTCGGGAACGTGGGCGCCGCTGATTCACGCCAGCAGCTCCACGTGGCGACGCTGGAGGGGCCCGGCAGCCTGAGCTATCAGATACTGGGCGCCATGGCGACGGCCAACGGGACCGAGTTGCCGCCCGGCCAGCCGGCCATTATCTGGGACAAGGATGTGACGGCGGCGCGGCAGCGCGTCGAGGACGGGGACCTGGGCGGCTACCTGCTCTTCCCGGCCGATTTCACGGCGGCTATAAACGCGGGCAGCGGCGCCAATCTCACCGTGGTGGCCAACGCGGACAACCCGAACGCGGAGGCGGCGCTCAACGGCCTGGCCCAGGCCATCGCCTCGCAGATGGCGACCGACCGCGTCACCATCGCAGCGAGTGTCTCACTGCTCGTGCAGAGCGGGCAGCTTTCCCAGGCGGACATCGACCAGGCCGTCCAGCAGATGCTGGACACGCTGCTGGCGCAGGGGCAGTCCGGGACGCCGCAGACCTTCATCACCTACGCGACGCGGAACTACGGGAACGTCGAGGGGACCAATGCCGCCGAGTTCGTGATACCGGGCTACCTGGTGATGTTCGTGTTCTTCGCGGCGGCCATCACGGCGGAGCAGATTGTCCGGGAGCGCACCAACCACACGCTGGAGCGCCTCCTGACGACGTCCGTGCCGCGGCAGGCCGTCCTCTGGGGTATTTTCACCGGCATCTTCGCCAAGGGGCTGGTGCAGATCATCATCTTCTGGACGGTGGGCATCCTGGCGTTCCACGTGGACCTGGGCATCGCACCGGCGGGCGTCATCATCCTGTCGCTGCTGATGGTGCTGATGTCCTCCGCCTTCGCGCTCATGCTGGCCACACTGGTGAAGACGCGGCGCTCCGCCGGGGCGTTGGCCAATATCACCTCGCTGATCCTGGCGCCGCTCGGCGGCTGCTGGTGGCCGCTCTTCCTCTACCCTCAGTGGCTCCAGACCATCGCCAAGATCACGCCGCACGCCTGGGCGACCGACGGCTTCAACCGGCTGATGCTCTACGGGTCGGACTTCTCCTCGGCGGTGCCCAACATGGTCGCGCTGTTCGTCTTCGCGGTGATCTTCGGGGTCATCGCCGTGTGGCGGTTCCGCACCAGCGCCGTCTGAAGCCGGCTAGTTCCGGTTGATGATGTAGTGCGTCGTGCCGCCCGTCGTTACCTCGCTGCGGACGGACAGGATGAGGTAGATGAACGTCCAGGAGTCGCCCCCGGAGGGCATATCCAGGTGGAGCGAGGTATCCCCCGGCGTCAGGATGCCGGAGGACCATGGGATCTCGAACGTGTCCACGTCGATGCCCTCATTGCTCACACCGGGAGACCTCGAGTTCCAGACGTCGTTCCAGGGGCTGGCGCTGTTGGAAAGGTGCTCGAACACCCCGGACTGCTGGCCGGTAATGTTGAGCTGGTCGCCCGTGTAGGTGCTCCCCCAGTCCCCGGAGTCGCCCTCGCCGACGAAGCAGGTGATGCGGGCGGCATTCGTCTCGGTGATGTTCCCGTCCTTGTCCCGGATGGGCTCCGGGATGACGAAGTTGGTGACATCGCCGCCGGGGACGCCGTCGTGATCGAAGTCTAGGTTGGTGTGATTGCCGGGGTTTTGGGCGAAGTAGTCCCGCAGGTAGAGGTAGTGGCCGGCGGTGGTGGGGCTGGCGTAGATGAGGATCATCGACCAGCCGCAGTGGGAGAGGTAGTTGCCGGTGTCACCGGCTACATCGCCGACGGTATAGCTCGCGTTGCCGGTGTGGTGCTCCTCGCCGGGGACCACCGGGTAGGTCTTGACGATTCTGGACACATCCGTCTTACAGCGGTAGAAGTAGCCGCCGAGGTCGGTCCGAGCCAGTAGGACGGCGGAGCTGTCCGCAACGAGGGGCTGCGCCCCGACCTGCGGGTCGCCGCTGCCGTCGTAGTAGACCTGCTGGCCGTCGATTTTAAAAGTGGCTTCGGTGTCCGGCGGCAGGTCGCGGATGTAAAAGTTGTCGATGCTGACGGACTGTCCGTTATCCAGGCCGACGGTATCGAACCGGAGCAGGAACTGGCCGGTGGTGTACTCCGCCGGCAGGTAGTATTCGTAGGAGTCATCGTCACTGGTGACGTCGTCCCGGAAGGCCTCCATGCTGTCGCTCCAGGTGGCGCCGTTGTCGCCGGAGACCGCGAAATCGAGCCCGTCGTTCAGGGAGAGCGGCGCGGTGACCTTGATGTTGTCCACGGTAAGCGTGCTGCTGCCGCTGAACCCGACTACTCTCAAACCGAGCCTGAAACCGGAGGTGCGGTACTCCGAGGGGATGGTAATGGTCCATTGCTCAGCGCCGTGAGACAGGTCGTTCCGGAAGACCTGTTCATACGTGCTCCAGGTGGTGCCGTTGTCGGCTGAGAACGCGTAATCCAGCCCTTCCGATGAGCCGAGGTTGTAGTCATTTTCAGTCAGGTCCATGGAAAGGGACGCCGGCTGGGCGCCGAAGCTGCTGAGGTCGACGGAGGTGTCCATGGTGAGGTAGGCCGCGCTGCCGCCGCTGTTGTAACGGGCGCGAAACGTCGACCCGTCGGTCGACCAGGCGCTGCCGGCGGTCCAGTCCGTGAGGTCGTCGCAGGTATCGAGGTACACCGTCCCGCCCGAGGAATCCTGGTCCCAGGTGATGAGCACCGAGCCGGGGGTATAGGAGCTCAGGTCCAGCGTTTTCAACGTCAGATAGTCGGCCTCGACGCCGCCGCCGGTGTTCGTACCCACGTAGTCGCCGGAGCCCTGCGACCAGTCGGAAGGCGTGGCGCGGTCCCAGTTGGTATCGATGCTGCCGCCGGTGTCTTCTCCGAGGATATCGATGATATTGTTGCCATCCCGCCAGCCGGTCCAGTAGAGGTAGGCGTAGAGGGCGTCGCCGTCGCTGGGGACGGAGTCGATGGAGGTGGTGCTGTCCTCCAGCAAGGTCTGGCGCCTGTTCCAAGAGTCAGGATTTATCATGTTCGAGTTGCCGATGGCCACGTATTCGCCGGTCATGGCGTCGCCCATCTGGCGCAGTTCGGACTTGGCGGAGTAGGCCTGGATGGTCGTGTCCCCGACGGTGGAGGTGATCTTGTAGATGCGGGTGTCCGTATCCCAGGAGAGGGGGTACGGGCTCTCGGAGCCGTCCTCGAGCTGGGTGGTCACCCAGGCGATGGCGGTGGGCATCTCGTCCGGATGGTCCGCCGGCGGCGAGTAGCTGAAGCTGACGTCGAGGTGCATGGGCGAGTCCTCGGTGCTCACGCCGGGGAAGTCCGTGAAGAGGGGATAGTCGCCCAGCGTGTAGTTCCAGACGATCCAGGTGCCGCCCGGCGCCGTCGTGTTTTCCGCCACGCAGTAGGCGGGCTCGCTGAAATCGAGGCCTTCCAGGTTGCTGGAGCCCGGGGTATAGGTGAATCCCGCCGGCAGCCAGACGCCGATGGACGTCACGGTCAGGTTCTCGCTGGGGTCCGCCGGGTCGTAGTCGATCTTGATATGGTACGGCTCGCCGACGACGGCGCCCGCCGTACCGGAGACGACGAGGCGCTGGTCGTCGATGATGGCCTGCGCTTCCGCCGGGGTCAGGCCCAGGCTGGCCGGCGTCACGCTGGGCGCCCAGACGTTCTCGATGGTGATGGTCGGGATCAGGCCGTTGACGGTATCGCCCTGGTAGCTGTAGGCGGAGCCGAAGTTGTACGGGTCGTAGTCCGGCCCGAAGTAGTCGTACTTGATGCGCCAGACGCCGTCCTCGATGCCGGAATCCGCCGTGTAGACCTCGTTGGTCTGGGACTGGTACTGGGTATTATTGCGGAGCGCCAGCATGTTCAGCGAAAGCGCCGGCACCAGGACCAGGCTGCCGATGACGAGCAGGATGAGGACCAGTATAATGGCCTGGCCGTCCTGGGCGGCGTGCCAGCGGGATACTGCGCGCTTGAAATACTGTTTCATGGTGCCTTCTTCTACAGGTGGGGCCGGGCCGCGACATTGCGGGCGCGGGTAACCTGGACGGCGTCCTGTCCCGAGCCGATGCCGATGGTAATGCTGATCTTGTAGCTGTTGTTGTCCGAGGTGCAGTAGGTCAGGTCCGGGTCTTCGCTGACGTAGTCCGCGATGACCGTGGTGACGCTGGACGCGCCGTCATTGTAGGTGCGCCGCAGGACGCCGTCCTGGAGCGAGTAGGTGCTGGAAAATTCCGTGTTGTTCCACCAGGTCCAGGTCAGCACCAGGTCGTCCGAGTCCGGGAAGCCGGCGGTGCCGTCGACCGTCTGGGCCATCTGGATGTCCTCGCCGATCCAGCTCACGGCGTTCATCGCCTGCTGGCTGGCGGCGGTGTAGTTCGAGTTCACAGCCGTCTGGCGGGTTATCTGGGCGATGGACACGGATACGCCGAGACCGATGAGCGAGGTCAGCGCCAGGCTGAGCATCATCTCGATGAGCGTAAACCCCTTTTCGCCGGGGCGGCGCCCGAACCGCATCATCGCGTCACCTTGTAGTCCTGGAGGGTGTAGATCTCACGGCCGCGGCGTTCGACGGCCACGGTGAGCAGCTGGATGTCGTTGGTGCGGATGTCTTCCACGGTCAGGTCCAGGCTGTAGCCGGTGTACTCGCTCGGTACCGTCACGTTGTAGGTGTTGGCGTAGGGGAGTTTCTTGACCGTGTCTATGGTGCTCTCGGCGAGTATCTTGGCGCTGGAATGCTCGTCGGCGGTGACGCGGGAAGTGGAGGTGGTGGCGAGCGCGCCCATGAAGGCGGCCCCGATGATGCCGAGCAGCGCGAGCGCTACCAGCACCTCGATCAGTCCCATCCCCCGCTCCCTCCGGTGACGACGCTTCTTTCGGCACACTTCGGGTTTCATCTCAGGCCCTCCCGGTCCGCCCTGACGGCGGAAGGAGAAACCGCGGGCCGGCGGGTTCCCCTGAGGGGATTATCGTTCCCCGGTTCCGGGGTGTAAATAGCCCTTTGGTCACTGGGACGCGGCCTCCCTTGCTCATGCGATAAGCGATTTAACGATGGGGGATTTGAGGAACGCCTTAACGACGGCGGGATCGAACTGGCTGCCGGAGCAGCGTTTTATCTCGGCGATGGCCTGGGCGGCCGGCATGGCGGCCCGGTAGGGGCGGTCGGACGTCATGGCGTCGAACGAGTCCGCCACGGTCAGGATGCGCGCCCCCAGCGGGATGTCCCGCCCGTCGAAGACCTGTTTGCCGGTCCGCGCGTTGAAACTGTCGTGGTGGTGGCGGATCATCTCCACGATGGCGGTGTTCACCAGCGGCTGGACGATGCCCGGCCCGATGCTGCAGTGGGTCAGGATATAGTCGTACTCGGCGGACGTGAGCGAGCCGGGCTTGTTCTGGATGCTCGGGTCGATGCCGATCTTGCCGATATCGTGGAGCAACGCCGCCCAGTGCAGGTCGTCGAGCTCGGTGACGGAGAGCCCGAGCGCCTGGCCGGTATCGATGGCGAGCTTGGTGACGCGGCGGGAGTGGCCCGCCGTGTAGGGGTCCTTGGCCTCCAGGGCGCTCACCAGGGACTCGACGGCGTCCATGAACAGCTTCTGGAGCTCGCGGGCCTGCTGCTCCACCTTGCCCTCCAGGTCCTGCCGCTTTTCCCTGAGATTGAGCTCGAGCTGGCGCTTCCGGAGCACCGTTTCGATGTTGCCGACGAGCTGGCCCACGTCGAAGGGCTTGGTGATGTAATCGAGCGCGCCGTTCTTCATGCAGGTGACGATGGTGTCCGGCTCCACGACCGCGGTGGCCATGATGACGGCCGTGTTCGGGTGCCGCTCCCGCAGTTGCGGCAGCAGGTCGGTGCCGGCCGTGCCGGGCATCATGATATCCAGGATGACCACGTCCGCCGGGGCGGCTTCGAGGTGCGCCAGCGCCTCGTCGGCGCTGGCGGCCTCGGCGCAGGTGAACCCGTTCCGCGTCAGGCACTTGTTGAGACTCCGGCGGACGGTCTTCTCATCGTCGACGATGAGTATCGATTCACGGTTTGGCGGGGCCATTATCGACATGTTTCAGGTTCCTCCCTCGTGGGTATCGGTTCAGGCCCCGCCGGCCGGCGTCTCGCCGGCGGTGGGGAAGGTGATGGTGAAGGTGGCCCCGTGGCCGACCTCGCTCCGGACGCTTATCTTGCCTCCGTGCTTGACGGCGATGCCGTAGCAGATACTGAGGCCGAGTCCGGTGCCCTTGCCGATCTCCTTGGTCGTGAAGAAGGGGTCGAAAATACGCGGCAGCACCGATTTTTTGATGCCGCAGCCGTTGTCTGCGAAGCTGATTTTTACCGTGCCGCCGGAACGCTTCGTGGTGACGGTCAGCAGTCCCGGCCGGTTGGCGGTCTCGATGGCCGCCTCGGCGTTGAGGACCATGTTGAGGAATACCTGCTGGAGCTGGTAGCGGTCGATGGCTATCTCCGGCAGGTTGTCGGCCAGCTTGGTGACCACCGTGATGTTGCCCGTGCTCGTCAGGTAGTCGCGGAGCCGCAGCACATCGCGGACGATGTCGTTGGCGTTGGCGCTCCCGTGGGCGTAGTTGTTGTTCCGCGTGAACAGCAGCACGTTGCGGACGATGCCGGCCGCCCGTTTGGCCTCGTCGTAGATGCAGGAGAGGTCTTCCCGGTATTCCCCACCGATGCCGCCCTCGAGGAGCATTTGGGAAAGCGCCAGGATGCCGGTGAGCGGGTTGTTGAGCTCGTGGACGAGGCCGGCGGCCATCTGCCCGATGGAGGCGAGCCGGTCGGTGAGGTAGAGCTTCTCCCGCTCCTCGACGGCGCTGGAGATGTCCGAGAAGGTCAGCAGCGTTCGGGTGCTTTCCATGCGGGTGATGATGCAGGCGATGACCCGGTCCGTTCGGCCCTTCTGGTAGCGGAACTCGAGGGTGGTCTCGTTCCGGCGGCCGCGCTTGACCTCCCGGTAGGCATCCAAGAGCTGCTTGACGGGCAGGATGTCCTTCAGCTTGCGGTCCGCGGCGGGACGGCTGCCGGTGCGGAACATGCGGCGGAACGTCGGATTGACCAGGATGGCGTTATCGTTCCGGTCGGCCACCACCACGCCCTCCGGCATGGCGGCCAGGATGCTGTCCACGAGCTCCTTGCTCATCTGGAGCTTGGACTCCGTCTCCTGCTGCCGGGTAATGTCCCGGTAGATGCCGATGGAGGAAACGGTGTTGCCTTCCTCGTCCGTGAGGGGGGCGTAACGGCAGTCGCAGGTGATGCTCGTGCCGTCCTTGTGGCGCTTGCGCAGGACGCCGGTCCAGACCTCGCCCCGGTCGAGCGTGCGGTGCATCCGGGTGAGTACACGTCGGGGCAGCGGCTTTTCATTGAAGAGCGAGAGCGGGTGCCCCTGCGCTTCTTCCAAAGTGTAGCCGAAAAGGTCCGCGGCCGCCTTGTTCAGGTAGATGATCTTGCGGTTGACGTCCGTGACGACGGTCGCGTCCGAGACCTGCTCGGTGATGGAGCTGAGCAGGCGGAGCTGCTGCTCCGTCTCCTTGAGTTCGGTGATGTCCAGCACGTGCATCATGACGTGGGTCTGTCCGTCCAAAGTGATGACCTGGCCGGAGGCGTAGCCCATGCGGACCTCGCCGGACTTGGTGCGGAAGGGCAGCAGCTCGCCCCGGAACTCCCGGTGCTTGTAGAGCAGGCTGGTGATATAGTCGGTGTCCGCCTGGCTGGCCCAGAGGCCGAGCTCGTCCGGGGTGCTGCCGATGACCTCGGCGCGGGTGTAGCCGTTGTTGCGAAGGAAGGCGTCGTTCGCCTCCACGAAGCGACCGTCCGGCAGGTGGGCGATGGAGATGCCGGCGGGACTCGTCTTGAAGGCGGTGGCGAAGCGCGCCTCGGACTCCCGCAGCGCCTTCTGGGTCGCCTTGCGGCGGTTAATGTCACGGCTGATGAAGACCATGTCCGTGGCGCGGCCCTGCTCGTCCCGGATGACCGTCTTGGTCTGCTCCATCCAGCCCTCGGTCCCGTCCTTGCGGTTCCAGCAGAACTCCACCGGCGTGGAGCCCCAGGGGTTGTCCGGGTCTGACAGGGCCAGGAACTGCCGGTAGCGTTCGCCGTCTTCCGGCTCGATGCCGGGCGCCTCCGGAGCACGATAAAACTCTTCCTGGGTGTAGCCGGTGAGCGTGTAACAGGCCGGGTTGACGTAGGCGACGCGTCTCTCCGGCACCAGCGAGAGATGGAGTATCATGTCGTTGGAGTTCTCCGCCAGGGCGCGGAAAAGGTCCGCGCTCTGCCCGGCAACGGCCGGAGCGGCGGGTTCCAGGGTCGCCTGCTTCGCTGCTTTCATATCATGTCAAGGGGGCGCTGCCGCCCCCGCTCCCCGCGATATGGCCCAAGCGTACCATTACCAAGGTAAACAGCCGGTGAACGGCGTTCGCCCCGGGATAAAGATTCCATAAACATTTTAGGCCGGTCTCACGTAGGCCCGGCCCGGCGCGTGGTACAATGGCGGCATGAAGATAACCCTGCCGCAGCTGGCCTGGCACGGAGCGGAAGACCGCGACTTCCCGCTGCCGGACGACTGGGACGTGACAGTCCACCCGATGGCCGGGCACGACCGGCCGGAGATGTCCGCCGACGCGATGCGGCGGGCCGTGCGGGAACCCATCGGGATGGCACCGCTGCGGGAATACGCCCGCGGCAAAAAGCAGGTCGTCGTCCTCTTCGACGACCTGGCCCGGGTGACGCGGGTCGCCGGGATCGTCCCGCACGTGCTGGCGGAACTGGCGGCGGCCGGCATCCGGGACGAGCAGGTGCGCTTCATCTGCGCCAACGGCTGCCACGGGGCCATGAACCGGACCGATTTCGAGAAGAAGCTCGGCAGGGACGTCCTGGCCCGCTTTCCCGTCTACAACCACTCGCCGTTCGATAACTGCGTTCCCGTCGGGACGACGGGCAGCGGCACGCCGCTCGTCATGAACGCCGAGGTCATGGCCTGCGACCTCAAGATAGGCATCGGCTCCATCGTGCCGCACATCATGGCCGGGTTCGGCGGCGGGAGCAAGATCGTGCTGCCGGGCGTGGCCGCGTACGAGACGGTGGTGGCGCTCCATGCGCCGCGGGAGGCGGGCAGCTCGACGGTGAGCGGCATGGGAGCGCTGGCGGACAACCCGCGGCGGCGGGACGTGGACGAGGCGGCGGCCATCGTGGGACTGGACATGAAACTGGACGCCGTGGTCAACGGCCGCGGCGAGACGGTCGGGCTTTTCGCCGGGGCGCCGGGACTGTGCTACGCCGCCGCCCTCGAAGCGGCGAAGGAACACTACCTCACGCCGGCGGCTCGAGAGTGTGACGTCGTCATCGCCAACACGTTCGCCAAGGCCAGCGAGGCGGTCTCCGGGCTGCTGGTGGCCTTCCCCTCGGTGAAGGCGTCAGGCGGGGACGTGGTGCTCCTCGCCAACACGCCGGACGGGCAGATGACCCACTACCTGATGGGGCCGTGGGGCAACTCGATGGGCGGCAGGCTCCAGCTCAGGATGACGGCGCCGCCGAACGTGGAGCGGCTCATCGTCTTCAGCGAGTACCCCGAGCTGGCGAGCCGCTACTACCTGGAGGACACCGGCAATATCTGCCTGGTAGACCGGTGGGACGAGGTGGCGCGGCTGCTGGGCGAGCGGCACGGGCCGGGCACCAAAGCGGCCGTCTACCCGAGTGCGGATATCCAGTACTTCGGGTAAGTCAAAGGTGGGGTTTGGGGCGGAAAACCGGCGGGCCGTTTTTCGGGCAAACGTTCACACCGGCGCGTAAATTTTCAAAATCGGCAATTTTTACAAAACGTGTCCTTTTTACAGCTACGGAGCGGGCGAGACTACCCCGGTCACCATCCGGGCGGCCCGGTTCAGCTTTGAAATCGCGAGTTTTCACAGCGCACTGCACCCCCGTGCGGCAGCAATTTTATGACTGTACCCAAAATATACAGTACATACGTTCTAATGTCAAGGGAATTTTGTCGTACTTTCAAGAAAGATCCCGGCCTGCAGCTGAATGACGGGAGACGAGTGATCGCTTCTTTGTGTCCTCGATGACGAGGGGGTACGTGGCTTCGCGGGGGCGGCGGCCGCAGCCGCCGCCCCCACCGTGAAATCCGAGGTGAGAACCGAAGCCGGAGAAGGCGGTATCAACCGGATTCCGACACAAGCCGGAATGACAGGACGGGGGGCCTCATCCCTTATTTGCTACTGCGGCGCGCGGCCCTCTCAGGCGTCAACGATCTCATAGACCTTGATCGTTACCCCGCCCGGGCGGGGGTGGCCTTCGGTGCGGAACCTGTTGCCGTGGAGGTAGGCGGCAAGCGCCCTGCTATCGGTGTAGAACGTCGGAATAGTCCTGAAAGGCACCGGCAAGGGATCCGTGAACCAGCCGTTGTTATCGATAAAAATACGGCACGGCCCGCCGGAGCTGTCAACGCCTTCGAGCATATAGCGCGCGGACATGTGCCGCACGCCGTTCCTGTCGACCGTCTGGGTGTCAACACCGCCGGGAAGAATGCGCCCGTTGAAGACCGTGCCGGTGACGGTGCCGCCAAACGGGATCATGACGACTTCGCCGGCCGGCCCTGTTAATCGGGAGACCTGTGCCTGGTCTATATCTACGGACACTTCTAAAATGAGCTTGTCGTCCATCGGGGGTTCCTTTCATGGTCGTTTCAGGCAGCGCATGATTCGGTGGTTCAAAAAGAGGTGGCGGGCGCCGAAATCCGGACCAGCACCTTGACGAGCTTCTCCTTGTCCCTGAGCAGCGCCTCGAAGCCGTCCGCAACGGCCCGCTCCAGCGGGACGACGGCAGAGACGAGCGGCGCGGCGTCCAGCCGCCCGGCGGCGAGGAGGTCGATGACCTCCTGCCCCTCGTTTACGTAGATGGAGCTGCCGACGACGGTCTTCTCGCTGAAGGTGATGGTGCGGTAGTCGAGCGTCCCCGGCTTCTCGAACACCCCCGCGACGGCGATGGTGCCGCCGGGACGGGCCAGGTCCACCGCGAGCTGCGGGGTGTCCGGGTAGCCGACGCACTCCACCGCCGCGTCCGCGCCGAGACCGTCGGTCAGCTCTTGGACCTTGACGATGGGGTCTTCACTGGTCAAGAACACCGCCGTCGCGCCGAGCCGTTCGGCGAGGCGCGCCCGGCCCGGGTGCTTGGCGACCAGATAGACCGCCTTCGCGCCCAGGACCTTCGCCACCAGCAGAGCGGACAGGCCGATGGCCCCATCCCCCACGACCGCGACTGACGCGCCGGGCGATACCTTCGCCTGCCGGGCGGCATGGAGACCGACCGCCAGCGGCTCGACGAGGGCGGCCAGCTCGTCCGGGACGGACTCCGGCACGGCGTAGCAGGCGTAGGCGGGAGCGATGTAGAAATCGGCCAGGCAGCCGTCGGCGGTTAGGCCGTTGAAGCCGGCCTCGACGCAGAGGTTGACGCGTCCCTGCCGGCAGTAGTGGCATTTGCCGCAGTAGCGGTAGCCGACCCCGGAGACGCGGTCGCCGGGGGTGAAGCCAGTGACGCCCGGTCCCACGGCGGTTACGGCGCCGCAGAACTCGTGACCGAGGGTGAGGGGCGCTTTCGCGGCGTCCACGAGCACCGGGCCGCCGGCGTACTCCTTGAGGTCGGTGCCGCAGATACCGGCCAGCGCCACCTTGATCTTCAGCTCACCGGGGCCCGGTTCCGGTTCCGGGACCTCGTCGAGCCGCAGGTCGCGCTTTCCATGCCAGCGTAAAGCCCGCATCGCCACCTCCCGAGGGTTTCGTTCGAGGCCATTATCGGGACGCGGCGCGGGCTTTGTCAAGGCGGCGCCGGGCTAGAAGGCGTCGAGGAGCTTCTCCACCTGCTTCGGGTCCAGCTTCTGCCGGACGACCGGCTGTTTGGCCAGCTGGGGCAGGCCGTCCTCGTAGACGGGGCGCTCCTTCCGGTAGATGA
>CAZOMF010000033.1:0-14714 GCA_964580635.1 uncultured Dehalococcoidaceae bacterium | reverse complement strand
GGGACCCGTCAGGCGGACGGCACGGACAGGCTCCTGGCCCAGGCTTCGGCCCGTTCCAGCTCCCCGTCCTTGAGCGGCCCCTTCGTCCCGGTGACGAAGAACCCTTCCGGCTCCGCCACCGGCTTCGCGCCGTACCCGGCGAGCTGCTTGTTCATGCGCTTGGCGGCGTAGCCGAAAATGCTCACCCAGCGGTGGGTGTCCCGGGTGTCGAAGACCGCCACCGCGATGCCGCCGACGGTCGTTTTGTCGAGGCTCTTCAGGAAGGAGCGCATCGGGACGGTCGCCTGGCCGCCGTTGGTCGGCGCGCCGACGACGATGAGGTCGTAGTTGACGAGGTCGCCGGGGGCGACCCTGGCGACCCGGCGCGCCTCTACGCCGAGCGCCCCGGCGATGGCCTGGGCGATGGCTTCCGTGTTGCCGAAAGTCGAATCGTAGACGACGAGGGCTTTCATAATGTTACCTCCCGTGTCTTGCATCAGGACCTTATACGCTATATTGACGCGCGGGCGCTACGCGCGGCACCCCGGGCAGCAGTGCGCCCTGCCGCAGCAGCGCCTGCTGGAGCAGGCCGTAGTCCACGTCACGCGCCCGGACGCCCGCCTTCACCGCCAGCGCGGCCGCCGTACCCGCCGCTTCTCCCATGGCGGCGCAGTGCGGTAGCCAGTTGTAGGTGTCGTTGGCCAGCATGTCCGAGGAGAAGGCCCGGCAGGCGACCAGCAGCCCTTCCGTCTCTTTCGGCAGCAGCGAGCGGTAGGGGATGTAGCCGCGCGCGCACTCGCCCTCCGGGGCGTCGGTCATCGGGGCGTTGCGCGTGTTCGGGAACACGCCGATGGTGTCCGGATGGATGGTGCCGGCCGCCATGTCCTCGGCGGAGTAGACGTACGCACCCACCATCCGCCGCCCGCCGCGTACTCCCGTCTGGCTCGCCGTGTCCAGGATGAAGGAGTCCTCGTAGCCGGGCACGTTTTTCCTGTAAAACGCGTGGGCCTTCCGCATCACCTTGCGCATCTCCACCTCGACCTGCGTCAGGTGTTCCACGTTGGTGGCGCTCAGGTTCGGGACGCGGTTGTTGACCCAGACGACGTCGTTGCGGTGGCTGGCGATGGGCAGCACGTGCATCCCGGTCTCCCGCACGAGCCGCCCCATGAGCTCGTTATAGCGGGCCCGGTCGGCTTCCTGGAACTCGCAGGCCTTCTTGAAATCCACGTTCCCGAAACGCCAGACGAGCGCCATGTTGGCCGCCCGCATCTTCGGCTCGAAGTGGTCCTCGTAGGGCACGCCCGCCGAGGCCATCACGTCGCCGTCGCCCGTGCCGTCGATGATGACTTTTCCGAGCACCGCCCGCCGCCCGGACTTGCTCTCGAAGATGACCCCCTTGACCGCGCCGTCCTCGACGATGGCCTGCGTCCCCCACGAGTGCAGATAGAGCTTGACCCCCGCCTCCTCCACCATGTCGTTGAGGACGCACTTGGTCAACTCCGGGTCGATGGTGGCGGTCAGCCGGACGCGGTTGCTGACCACGACGAACAGGACGCGCCGCCACTTCTCCAGCACCGCCGGGTCGGACGAGCCGAGCTCCTCGGCCTTGGGGTAGAGCACCGCGCCCATCGGGTCGAGCCGGTCGATCCACTCCCGGCAGAGACCGCCGATCTGCGGCTCCTTCGTCCCGTCCGACATCAGCAGTATCTGGATGACGAGCCCGCCGGTGGCCATGCCGCCGAGGTGCCCGTAGCGCTCCAGCAGCACCGTTTTCGCCCCGTTGCGGGCCGCCGCCACCGCCGCCGAGTGGCCTCCCGGTCCGCCTCCGACCACCACGACGTCCGCCTCGTAGCAGACGTCCGTGTCCCGGGCGGCTTCGCGGATGGTCTTCGGCTGGTCGTTCATGGGCGGCCCTCCTCCGGTATCGCGTCTATTGTACGACAGGCCCGCGGAAAACGCACGTCAGTTCCCCTTCATGAAATCGTCCCACCGGAACGGCTGCCCGTGTCCCGGGTAGACCGTCCGCACGTTAAGGTCGGCCAGCCGCCGCACGCTCCCGTCCATCTCTTCCGGCACGTCCACCAGCCAGTTCTTCACCGGCTCGCCGCGGCCGTTGTTGAGCAGGTCGCCGCAGAACAGGTCGCCGTCCCCCGTCAGCACCCCCACCGACCCCTGCGAGTGCCCAGGGAGGAAGAGGACGCGCGCGTCGAGGCTGTACTCCGCCAGGTCTCTCTCCTCGTCGAGCAGCACGTCAGGTACGAACGGCCGCCCGAACCCCCACCCGAGCACCTTCATCACCCCCCGCAGCGCCGCCCCGACCTTCCGCTTGCGGTTGTCGAACATGTTGCCGGTCACCGCCGGGAGCTCGGCGGGGTGGAGCGCGATGGGCGCGCCGAACTGCCGCTGGAGCCAGGCGCAGTTGCCGGCGTGGTCGAAGTCCGCGTGCGTCACCACCACCAGCCGGATATCCCCGGGACGGCAGCCATGCTCCCGCAGCACCCGCCGCAGCCGCCCCCGCCCGACCACCGCGCCGCTGTCCACCAGCACGAAGCCCAGCTCCCCCCGGAGCAGGTACCAGTTGGCGATGCGGCCGATGACCGGGATGATGTCCACGGCGCTACCTCACGTGGTAGACCCAGATCCGGTGGTAGACGTCCGGTTCGCCCTTGGGCATGATCTGGATGGGGTCGCACGCTTCGACGAGCTCCCACTTCCCGGCCTCTTCCAGCGCGCTTTGCTTCTCCTTGAAGCCGTCCTTCTCGTAGACGTCCGGCCGGAGGGTAAAGATGACGTAGCCGCCGGGTCTCGTCACCCGCACCAGCTCGTCCAGCGACGACGCCGGCGCGTGCCCGACCGTGAGCGTCCCCACGCAGATGACGGCGTCGTACGCGCCGGTATCGAAGCCGAGCGGCTGCCCCATGGTCTTGCGATGGAGGGCCCGGTAAACGTTCTTGGCGCGGGCCTGTTCCAGCATGCCGGGCGACATGTCCATCGCCTCGACGTTCGCGTAGCCGGCGGCGTCGAGCAGCTGCCCGACGATGCCGGTACCGGCCCCGGCGTCGAGCACGCGGGCATCCTTCGGGACGTACTTCTCGAAGTAGTCGGCGGCTATCTGCGGCCCCCGGTAGGCGAAGTCCTCCGCCAGGTCCCGGTCGTAGGTCTTGGCCCATTCGTCGTACCGCTCGGTGAGCTCGTCCTCGTTCTGCGAGGCGTAGACCCACTGCACCTTGTTCTCGCTGTCCATTCGCGCAACCCCCTGTTTTCAGGCAATGGTTTCATTGTACCACGGTGGGTTAGGGCTACCGGGACGGGCGGCGGATGAAGAACGGGACAAGGAAGACGAGGCAGGCGAGCAGGAACAGCACGCTGCCGGCCGTCATCACCGCGTCTCCGGACCGTACCGAGCCGGCGATGAAAAATCCCGCACAGATGATGAAGATGATCCAGCCGGCCAGGTGGCACTTTTTCTCGAAGTCCATGGAGGCTCCTTTCGGTCCGGGATCGGTGCTTTATTGTACCACGCCGTGGAGAGTGTCAGCGGCTTCCCGGTGGCGGTGCTATACTGTCGGTATCATCGAAACAAAGGAGTTGCTCCATGAACACGAGCGCGCTCGAAGCCCGGCTCCAGGCCCTCGAAAGCCAGGTGGCCGATTTGAAAAAAGCTGCGGCGGAGAAAGACAAGATGCTCCGTGAGTTGCAGGATATAGAGGACATCAAGAAGCTCCAGTGCGCCTACGGCTACTATCTGGAGCACTGGATGGCCGACGAGATCATCGATTGCTTCTCGAAGTCCCCGGACGTGTCCGCCACCTTCGTCGAGGGCAGCTACTTCGGCCGGGAGGGCATCCGCCGCTACTTCCACCCGGACCGCGAGCAGCCGCCCGCCTTCCTCCACATGGTCATGCAGGTCTCCCCGGTCATCACCTTGAACCCGGACGGCAGCCACGCCAAAGGCCGCTGGTACGGCTACGGCAACATCCTCTCCCGTTACACCCGGCCGCTCGACCCCATCTACATGGCCGTTACCTACGAGATGGACTACATCAGGGAGGACGGCGTCTGGAAGATCCTGACCCTGCGCCTGCTCATGCACTTCGCCTATTCCTACGGGCTCGGCAAGGTGCCGGAAGGGCGGGAGGACACGCCGCACCGGCCGCCGGAACTCCACCCCGACGAATGGGCCCCCCACGAGTTCGGCTATCCCTCCGGCTACATCTACCCGATGCACTTCGTCCATCCGGTCACCGGCAAGCCGACCTCGGAGAACGCGCGTAACGCCAGACTCGCCCTCGCGCCCAATCGTTACCGCTCCGCTTGAACCCCGCTTGGTCGTGCTTTACAATAATGTATGGAACTGCCGACTCCCGGAGGGCGCCGTCTTCCGGGAGTTGACATAATGGAGTGATCGTGGAACAGCCTGCCGTCAAAGGGGATACCGACCACCGCATCGATCTGCCCGTCGAGGTCAAGCGCGACGAGGTGCTCGCCCAGTTCAAGCAGGAGCGCACCCGCGCCAAGGCCGAGACCCTCATCGACGAGGTGCTGGCGCTGGCCCTGAACGTCGCCCGGCCGAAGGGCCTTTACCGCATCGCCTGTGTCGGCGAGCACGACCGTGAGGGCGTCGAGATCGACGGCGTCCGCTTCACCAGCCGTGTGCTCGCCTCCAACCTCTCCTCCATCAACACCGTCATCCCCTACGTCACCACCGCCGGGCGGGAGCTCGAGGAGACCGGCATCACCCCGGCGGACTTCATGCGCTACTACCTGCTGGATATGATCAAGATGCGCATGATGTTCCACGGTCTCGCCTACTTCATGGACTACCTCAAGCAGCACTACGGCTTCGAGCAGGCCACCCACCTCCACCCCGGCGAGTTCGCGGACTGGCCCATCTCCGAACAGACCCAGCTCTTCGCCCTCTTCGACGACCCGGAGGCGGCTATCGGTGTAAAACTCACCCCCAACCTGACCCTCGACCCCATCAAGTCCGGCACCGGCATCCTCTTCTCCAACGGGATGAGCTTCGAGAGCTGCCAGCTTTGTCTCCAGCCCCACTGCGCCGGCCGCCGCAAGCCGTACAGTCCGGCCCTCGTCAAGAAGTTCACGGGGTAGCCGGGGAGTCGCCGTGACCGCCTCGCGCACCATCCAACTGGCAGGCATCGGTCCGGTGCTCCTGGAGCGAAGTGACCGCGCCCGCCGCATCTCCATGACCGTCAACGCGGAGCGCATCCGCGTGGCTGTGCCCCGGGGCGTCCCTTACGCCGCCGCCGAGGCGTTCGCGCGGGACAAGCAACTTTGGCTCGGCCGTGTGGTGCGGAAGATCAAACTGCGCGCCGCCCATCTCCAGCAGATAGCGGGCTGTCTGGATTCCCTCGATATCACTGCCGCCAGGCAGGAGCTGAAACAGCGTCTCGCCGACCTGGCGAGGAAGCACGGTTATTCGTACCGCCGCGTCACCATCCGCAACCAGAAGACCCGCTGGGGGAGCTGCTCCCGCTTCAACGCCATCAGCCTCAACGTCAAGCTGGCGCTCGTGCCGCCGGCCTGCCGGGACTACGTCATCCTCCACGAGCTTGTCCATACGCGCCATCACCACCACGGACCGGCCTTCTGGAAGGAGCTGGAGAGCCGGGTGCCGGGCGCGCGGCAGACCGCCCGCCGCCTCCGCGATGAGTACGACCTGCGTCTGATGTGACAACGCTCATCCTGGGCCTGTCGAAGGACGAGCGACTTCGATGGGAGAGGGTCGGGACGAGGGTGAAGAAAAACCCCGTCATTCCGGCGCAGGCCGGAATCTGACTCGTGCTTTCCGTCATTGATGGGAGCAGAGCAACCGTAGCAATCCGTTCGCTGGCGTTTCTTCCCCTGACGTGCTATCATGCCCGGAAAGCTCCCGATGTATATTGGTTGCAGGAGGTCACCCGTGGCAGACAAGTACGGTAACCTGGTCAGAACGCTCGATTACCGGCAGGGGAGGGGCGGTGCCAATGCGAAGGAGCTCGTCTTCGTCAACGGCGAACAGCTCGGCGGCTTCGAGCTCAACTTCATCGTCGGCGTCTATGATACCGTCGGCGATTGGGCCCCGAACCGCGGCGCCCACACCCACACCTTCGACGAGCTGCTCCTCTTCTTCGGCTATAATCCGGAGGACATGAACTACCTCGGTGCGGATTTATCTCTTTGCGTCGGACCGGAGTATGAGAAGCACTACCTGAGTAAACCTTCCGTCGTCGCGGCGCCGGCCGGCTCGGCCCACTGTCCCCTCGTCACGGAGAAGGTCTACGACCGCTTCGGCCACTTCCACCTCGCCCTGAGCGCATCCTACGCCGGCGCTCACTGCCCGCAGGAGGGTTCGACCGATGGCCACAAGTACGATGGCGTCTTCCACGATATGGTGGCGTCACCGGGTCCCGGCGGGGCGGACGCCGTCCAGTCCGTCCACTGGGACGGCACGGACCTGGAGGGCTTCCCCGTCAACTTCACCATGAGTCTGCACAACGCCCCGGGAAAGCATAGCAAGGCCCCGCACGTCCATCCCTATGACGAGGTCTATATCTTCTTCGGGCACAAGACGGACGAATTAAGCTGCCTCGGCGCGGAAATCACCATCGAACTCGGTGAGGAGCGGGAGAAACATACCTTCGATGTCCCCACCGTCGTCGCCATCCCCCGCGGCCTGCCGCACTTCCCGCTGACCTGCAATAGGACAGACGCCCCGTACCGTCTCATGAACGTGGGGCTCGGTTCCGTCTACAGGGAGCAGCCGGTCTAGAGCCGCGCCGATTGCCCGCCGTCCTGCGCGAACACCTGCCCGGTGATGTAGCCGGACGCGTCGGAGGCGAGCAGCACCGCCAGGCCGGTCAACTCCTCCGCCTCCGCCTGCCGCCCCATCGGTATCCACTTCTCGCAGTACTCCCGGATGAAGCCCTGCATCTGCTTCTCCATCGCCGGGTCCGGGTTTGTGGGCCGGTTCTGGCTACCGAGTTCGCTCTTGTGCATCCCGGGCGCGATGCAGTTGACCCGGATGCCGTCCGGCGCGTACTCGATGGCCGCCACCTGGGTCAGGTTCATCAGCGCCGCTTTGGAGGCGCCGTAGGGCGCCGGTCCCACCTCCGGGACCTCGGCCCGCAGCCCCGCGATGGACGAGATGTTGATGATGGAGCCGCTCTTCTGCTCACGCATCACCTGGACGACGTATTTGAGCGTCAGGAACGCCCCCCGCAGGTTGGTGTTGATGACGAGGTCCCACTCCTCGGACGGGATCTCGTGTATCTTCCGGAACGGCGTCGTCATGCCGGCGTTGTTGAAGAGGATATCGATCTTGCCGAGCTGGTTGACGCATTCCTTCACCATGTTCTTGACGGCTTCCTCGTCGGTGACGTCCGCCTCGATGGCGATGGCCGCGTGCCCGTACTTGCCGATGTCCGCCAGCGTCTCGGCCAGCTTGGCGCTGTCCCGTCCTATGCAGGCCACGTCCGCCCCGAACTGGGCCATCGCCCGCGCCAGGGCCCGCCCCAGCCCGCGGCTCGCTCCCGTCACGAGGGCTACCTTGCCGGTCAGATCGAAGATATTCATGCCGTCCATGTCCGTTGCCTCCAGGTGGCGTTATTCCTTGCCCCATTATAGCCCGGCAGGGAGGCAAAAGGACAAGCCGTGCTTTCCCGTCATTGCGAGGGGATGAGCAACCGAAGCAATCCGTCCTTTCACCCTCTCCCTTGATGGGAGAGGGGTCATGGTGAGGGTGGATCCCTCGATCCCTTATACTGTCATTCTAAGGGGGCACCACGACCGAAGAATCTCGTGTCCTCTCGGTACTCCCTGAACCGGTGCCTACATTGAGCACCCGTGTATCGTCTCCCTATCGTAAAGAGCCTGCCGAAGGGGAGATTGAGAGGGATTTAACCCCCGCCCGGCGCAAGCGGGACGCCCGCCTCCTCCTTCTCCCTCGATGGGAGCCGAACCAGTAATCGGAACCAGGGGACCCCTTTTTTCTGCGGATTAAAAATAGTGAGTCTGAAATACGTCGGACTCTGGATCAGGATGTTGCTGTTGTACGGGGATAACGTTACATCGATCTGCCACAGCTGGCTTTGGCGAGAGATTCTAGTACGTCAGCTGAGATGCAAGCTCACGTTCTGTAAAGGCTGTTGAGCAATCGTAAACCCTGGTTGACAGTTAAGTTTATCTCAAGCCTTTTAGCGTTGCTTTTCAATACCGAGGCATCATGCAAATTCAATCGTTTCCGCTGCGCTACTTTATCCAGTATTTTCCGCTCGGCTTTCATCCATGAAAACTCATCGAGCAGTTTCCGCCGGTAGGCCTCCGGATCGTCCCGATTGTCCAGCAGGATACGGGCACTTTTCAACCCGGGAATTATGCCCTCCCCCGTGAGAGGGGCCACACAACCTATTGCTTCGCCCGCGCCCCATACCGGATGACGGCCGTTTGTCACATCCACCACCGGCAGAGAATCGTGAGGACCGGTAAGGCGTACTTTCCCGGTGCACGAGCAGATTCGTGAGCCGGTTTTCAGCCAGCCCAGTTTTTCCAGCATTTTTTGTGGAGGTACCGCTATACTTCCTGCTCCAATATGGTATTCATCGTCTGACAGGGGGAAACACCACGCATAGCCGAGATTGCTGATATCTATACGTAATTCCTTCGCTTCCCGGCTGGACACCCGGTACTGGACACAGGACGCGACTGTATCGTCGGCGATTGGTGGGAGGAACGCACGGCTGAAACCCGTCGCATCGATAATCGTATCAAAATCGTCAGCGTGTACCGGTGATCTCAACACTTCAGCCCCGTTCAGCAAATCAGCATTGAGTTTGGGCTTGTCGATCAACATGACGTTGGCCGTGACTCGTATCTCGTTCAGCACTATTTCATTGTATTTCTGAAGTATGTACTTTGCAGGGTCGAGGCCGGCGTCCTCGATAAGTTCTTCAAATCCGCCTGAGGTACCCCAGGCACAGGGGCTTATCCCGCAGCTCGTGCTGAAAGGCTTGGGCGTATCGAATAGTGTAATACGCTCAAAATTAGCTTGACATAAACACCGATAGAGATATGATCCAACCAGACCGGCACCGAGTATCGCTGTTTTCACTTAAACTGTCCGTATTCCATGCTCGTATCTGAACGTTATGTTTGCATTCGGCGGCTTTTCATATGATTATATCGTCTGAGATGGAGAAACAACCAGGGCGAATCCAACCTTAGAATTTGACCGATGGAAAAAGCTGTCCTTCCGTGTGGGGCAGGAACAGCGCCGCGATGAACTCGTTCATGAAAGGCGGGTACTTGGAAAGCTCGATGTTCGTCATGCGCCGGGCGATGTCGAGCGCCGCGTCGAAGGAGGGCCTGGAAAGCAGCGCCATCCGTGAACCCATGACGCAGCTGTTGCCCAGGAACTGTATTTTGTCCGGCTCGACGTCCGGCACCAGGCCGATGCCGATCGCCTTGGGGATGTTGAGCGAGCTGCCGAACCCTCCGGAAAGGTAGATGGTGTGCAGGTCCGTGAACGTGAGGCCCACGTAGTCCACCAGCGATTTCAGTGCCGCATAGACCGCTCCCTTCGACCGGATAAGATGGTCGATGTCCATCTGGGTAATCGCCACCGATTGGCCGGTCTCCGTTTCTTCCGCGAAAGCGAGGACGTACATGGAGATACCGTCCTCATTCACCAGCCGCCGGTCTTCGAGGCTGTCGTTGAAGGTCCCGCTCTGGTTGATTATCCCGTTCTTCACCAGCTCATAGATGGCTTCGATGAACCCGGAGCCGCAGATGCCTCGCGGCCGGGCGTTACCGATCGTTTTGTAGTGTACCTGCCCGTCTCGTATCTCCACCTTCTCGATGGCTCCGGCCGCGGCCCGCATGCCGTTCCGGGTACCGGCGCCTTCGAAGGCCGGACCGGCCGATGCCGAGGCACAGACAAGCCATTCGTTGTTGCCGATGACGATCTCGGCATTGGTGCCCACGTCGATGAGGCACTTGATCTCCGGATGATCGGCCAGGCCCCCGGCCAGAACACCGGCCACGGTGTCCCCGCCGATATAGCTGGCGACGCTCGGGATGGTCTCCACGATGGCATGGGGGTTGACTTCGATACCGAGTTCGGCCGCCGATACCTGGGGATACACGTTGGCGGTCGGTACGTACGGCTCCAGGCGGAGCGAGCAGGGCATCAGGCCGAGCAGGAAATGGCTCATGGTGGTATTGCCACCGGCCACGACGCAGGTGATGTCGTTGACATCGATGTTCTTCTCGCCGGCGAGATGCTTTACCAGGTCGTTGATGTTCGTGATGACGGCATCGTGGAGGGCATCGAGCGAGCCGCGCCCGCAGACGAACACCATCCGCGAGATGACATCCTCTCCGTAGCGGGCCTGCAGGTTATGGTTTCCCCGCACGCCGATGACCTCGCCGTTCTTGAGATGGACGAGCTGGGTCACCACCGTCGTCGTACCGATATCCACGGCTATCCCGTAGTGACGCTCGGAGGTGTCGCCGGGCTCCACGCGGATGATACGGCCCGTATCCTTGTGCCGGGCCACGGTGACCGTTACTTTCCATTCGTGAGCGCGGAGTTTCTCCGCCAGGCCCTGGAGACAGTCCAGCGAAACGTCGAAGGAAGTATGGGTGAGTCGTTTGCCGAGCTCCCGGATGATCCGGTCGATATCCGCGATATTGTCGTCGATGGTTGGCTCGGGCAGCTCGAGGTACACTTTGGCGACGAGCGGCTGGAAGAGGGCGGCCGGATCGTGGTCGATCCGGCACAGCGCGACCCCGCCGGGCTCGCTGTAGGTGATCGGGAACGAATCGGTCATGATCTTTTCGGCGTCGAGCCGGGACTGGGTGGGCACGATGACCTCGAGGTCCTCATCGACGCGGGTCTGGCAGGCGAGCACATAGCCTTTGCTTATCTCCTCCGCGGAGAAGAAGCTGAGCGAGTCCTTGTCGGCCCTGGCGCCGCCGCGTACCACCTGGAGTTTGCACCGGCCGCAGACACCCTCTCCTCCGCACACGCTCTCAACGGTAATGCCGGCGATATCGGCCGCTTCCAGAAGGGTGGTCCCGCTTTTGACCTCTACCTCTTTGTTGTCCGGCAAGAATGTGACGCGGTGCGTTGTCATGAAATTGTCTCCCTTTCTCTTTCGCCATTCCTCTACCTATTTTACAGGGGCGGCACAAGGATTTCATGGTCTACCGGGAACAATTTTAATCGTACTATGAGTTCTCAATACAATATTTGCACGACAGGTATGAATAGATTTTGCATACGTATGGTCGGTGACAAGGATAGGATTCTCAAGCTTATTACCCTTCGGCGGTACCGGGACGATACCCAGATACTCAGGACTTGGGTCAGTCGCCTGCGTAAGAAGATTGAACGGGAGCCGCACTGCCCCACCCTCCTCAGGACAGTCCCTAATAAGGCTACATGATTGTCGAGCCTGATTGATCCGGGATTTTTTTAAATGCTGTTTTTAACGCCTCCCGTTCGCGACTCACAAAGGAAATTCGCAGTTTGCCAAACTAAACGGCTCGTTTCGCCGATAGGGTAGAACACACATTGTATAATAGTAAATCGAACGATATGGCAAGCCGGCGTCATCCGGCTGCGAATATCGGAAAGGAGTCGAACATGACTGAGAGGAAATATCAACACCTTATCCAGACCGAGTTGAAATTGCCGGAAATACCGACCCAGCGTTTGGCGGAGTACAACAAGCGGGCGACGCGGATAGCCTGGATGGAGGACTTCGTCATCAAAGGAGCGCCGAGCGTTATCGTCTCCTGGTACTGGAAGGCCACGGACGAACCGGGAACGCCGGCCCACACCCATGACTTCGACGAGGTGGTGGGATTCATCGGGAGCGACCCGGACCATCCGAAAGATCTGGGCGGCGAGGTGGAGTTCTGGATAGAGGACGAGCAGTATTTCCTGACTGAAAGCTGCCTCATCTATTGTCCCAGGGGCGTACTCCACTGTCCGTTACGGGTCGTGCGGGTGGAGCGCCCCATCATGTTCCTGGCCTTCAGCACGACCACCGAATACGTAAAGAACATGTGATAACCGCCAAAACTGATTGGAGAAGAAGCTACCCGATTGAAAACAGCTCATCGAGGGCGCCAGGGAACTGGGACACAATGTCTTCCGTTTTGATGCGGCGTTTGAAAAAGTAAATCCTTGCCTTGGCTGCGACCGTTGCGGAATCGGCAGCGGTAACTGCGTTCAGGACGATTCCATGAATTAACTGAAGCCGGAGTTGCTTGAAGCGGATGCGGTCGTGTTCGTCACGCCGCTCTATTACTTCGGAACGTCGGCACAAATCAAAACGGTAATCGACCGCTTTTACGGGATCGACTATTAGCTGATGGGAAGCGGTAAACGAGCGATACTGATGGCCGCGGCGTATGATGATAGGATTGGACGATGACGGACCTCGTTGCCCACTTCAGGACGATCGTGAAGTACCTAAAGTGGAAAGAGGCCGGCATTCTCCTGGCAACCGGCTGTGGTACCAGGCGAGACATCGAGCGGACGGAATATCCGGAGCGGGCTTACCAGATGGGAACGGGTGTTGGGCGGTAAGTCTGCGCATACCCTGGACGAAAACGGTCCCATTTTCTGATAGGGCGCCTGTGTATCGTCTCCCTTTCGTAAAGAGCCTGCCCTGAGCTTGCCTCGGGGGAGACAGAGAGGGTTTTCTTTTCCGTCGTTCCCGCGCAGGCGGGAATCCAGGTAACGTGGACCGCCGGGATTTCAGGACAGGCCGATAGTGACCTGCCGGCGGCGGCTCATCATTCCCATAGTTATCATTGCCTGTTAAGAAAAAACCGATTGACAACTAAGGTCGTTTCGCCTAAGGTAGCGATGGTGATGAAGCTCCGCCTGCCGGAACGGAGGGCGTGATGGCGATAGCTCGTGTATACGTCATGGGTTTCCTGGGGGCCCTGTTCGGGGCCTTCCTCGCGTTGTTCTACATCATGCAGTCCAACCTGTTCAGCGCAGCTTCGAGAAACCTTGACCCCTGGGGCTTCCCCGTCGCCGCCGCCGCGCTCGTCGGGCTGGTATGCGGCACCCTCGGCATCGTCATTGAAGACCGCCGGTTGGCGCTGATAGGCCTGCTTGGTTCGATTGCCGGAGTGGTCTACGTGGGTATCATCGTTTTCCTGGTTACGGTGTCGTTTTAACGACCGAGGGGCGAGGGTGTCAGGCGCACCATGCCTGCGCCGCTTCGCTATTGCCTCACTCACCCTGAGCCTGTCAAAGGATGAGCCGACCTCCTATCAGACCTGTCCCGTGTCCGGGCGGGTCTCCGGGACCGGCGCCACGCGCCACAGCGGCAGCAGCAGCAACAGTGAGACGAACCCGGCCCCGGCCGCCATTATGAATGCCCATCTCAGCGTGCCGGTGGTATCGGCCAGCCAGCCGGAGATGATCGGTGCGACTACGGAACCCGCGCCCAGGTACATCGTCCACAGCCCGATGATGCTGCCCGCGTTCTCTTTGGGAAAATAGTCGGATGCTGCTGCGGCGAACATCGACCACGCGGCGCCGTAGCCCAGTGAGAACAGGGCCACGATGATGATGAGAAACGGCCCTCGTGTGAACGCCATGCCCAGGGTCCCGCCGGTGATGAGGACGGCGCACACCATCAGCACCTTGGCCCGGCCGACCGTGTCGGACAGCGGTCCCAGGATTACCTTCCCGACGATGGCCCCGATTCCGATGATGGTGATCAGCCGGGTGGCGACCTCATATGAAAAAGACAGCTCCTGCTCCGCGAAAGTGCTCAGGAAAGTGAACGGGACGATGATGGCGAAGCCCGTCAGCAGGTAGGCCAGGCCGATCATCCAAAACCGCCGGTTTTGAAACAGCTCCAGGTATATTTCCCTGGGGGATTTACTCGCCCGCCGCACCGTCATCGCCTCCGGGGAGACCGTGTCCGGAGGAGGGTTTCGCACCGCTGCTCCATTGAACAGCGCAATGGCCAGCGCCAGCGAGCCAAGGGTCAGCCAACCCGCCTGCCAGTCGAACGCGTTCACGACCCACGGGAGCACCGCGCTGGTGCCGATGATCCCCACCGCGCTGCCGACGTCGATAAACGCCAGGGTCCGGCCTTTTCGTTTCGTGCCCGTCCATCGCTGGGCGAGCGCCATGGTCGGGGCCCAGCAGACCGCCGAGCCGACGCCGGCCAGCGCGAAGAACAGGCTCGCCTGGACGATCGTCGATGAAAAGGCCATCAGCAGTGTCCCCGCCCCGAACAGGGCCACGAACGTGGTGAGCAGCGCCTTGATGTTGTACCGGTCGCCGAGCAACCCGAGCACCGGAGAGGCCACCGTGTAGGCGATGAAAAAGGAGGAATAGATGACCCCCGCCTCCGCCTTGGAAATGTCGAGCGCCGGCAGCATCTTGGGCAGCAGTACCCCGTAGCCGTACCGCACCGCGTAGGAAATGAAGATGGTGGAAAAACAGGCGGTCAGCACCGCGTGGCGTCTCGTCAATCTCCGGTCTCCCTCACGTGGATGGTGGTGGCTCTGGCTGGTTGGTAGGCTCGCCAGTAATTCTACCATACCGACACATTGTCATTCTGAGTCCGCCTCAGACGGACGAAGAATCTCGTGTCCTCTCGGTACTCCCTGGACCGGTGCCTGCGTTGAGCACCCGTGCATCGTCTCCCTTTCGTAAAGAGCCTGCCCTGAGCGTGCCTCAGGGGAGACGGAGA
>CAZOMF010000032.1:0-14804 GCA_964580635.1 uncultured Dehalococcoidaceae bacterium | reverse complement strand
CTGGACCTTGTAGATTTTGTCAGGACCGGTGACATGGTCCAGGTAGAGTATGCCGTCGAGGTGCTCTATTTCATGCTGGAGGGCTTCCGCCATGAGGCCTCCGGCTTTGATCTTCATCTTTTTACCCTGGATGTCCTTCCCCTTGACGGTGACCTCGGCGTGGCGGACGAACTCTCCCAGGTAGCCGGGGATGCTCAGGCAGCCTTCGACGACCTGTTGCTCTCCCGCCGTGTCCGTTAGTTCCGGGTTGATGAGAATAACGGGTACTTCCTGGGGCAGGCGGACGATGATAATACGCAGAGACACGCCCACCTGAGGGGCCGCCAGTCCTACGCCGCCGGCATGGTCCAGCGTTTCGATCATGTTGTCGACCAGCCGCCGGAGCGGCCGGTCGATGCCCGGCAGCCTCCTGGCCTTCTGGCGGAGTATCCCGTCCCGGGGGAAGATGCTGATAGGCAGTACTGACACGTTATTGCTTTCCCGTTACTGCTCCCCGGATCCCCCGGCTTCCGCGTCCTTCTGTCGGCGCGCGCGTCTGACGCCGCGGGACTCCGGCGTATCCGTGTTGTTCGGGTGACGTGCGCCGGTCGGGCGGTTCACTTTCTATCGTCGGTGCTCTCGATGTCAGCCGACTTCTATATATGACCGGAGCGGGTACTGACCGTACCGGACCGCCGCGTCCATCACCGCGCGCAGGTTATCGACATTGCCGCGGTCCATGGTCGCGCTGCCGGTGAGGATATAGCCGCCCCCTGCCGCACAGGTCTCGATGAGGCTCCGGCAGCGGTGCTCGATATCATCGGGCGTGCTCGTGCAGAGCGCCGTGACCGGGATGTTGCCGGCGATGCAGGCCGTATCCCCCAGGACCTCTTTCGCCCTGGCCATGTCCATGTGCTCGAACCACCATATCATGGAGCCGCGCGGCAGGTCCTTGATGATTTCGAGGCGCTCGCCGTAGTCCCCCTCGGCGAACGGCATCGGCACCAGGCCCTCCTGTATCATGCCCAGCAGCAGCTTCTTGAACGTGGGCCAGTAGAACGTCTCGAACTGCCGATTGGACATGAAACCGCCGGTGCCTTTGTGCAGCGGCATCATGACGATGGGGCAGCCGGTGGCATCGGCCGTGGCGACCGCATCGTCGACGGCGATGGGAACGAGGCGCTCCATGGCTTCCTGGAGCTTTTCGGGACGCCGGTACATGTCCATCATGATGGCGCGGGTCCCCCTCAGCATGTCCCCGATCATGTCGAAGGGAGCGCCGGAAAACCCGCCGCCCAGGGACGGCAGCCCTGATTCCAGCGCTTCCCGGTTAACGGCTCCGACGGCCTGCATCCACTTCATGGTCTCGTCGGCGGCTTCCATCAAAGTACGGTACGCCTGTTGCACCTCGGGGTCGGCGAAGTACGAGATGTAGAACACCGGGATGCCGACGAACGCCGTCAGCTGCGGCAGCTTACGGAAAGGCTCGAAGGCGCCGGCGGCCCGGGGCAGGAAGTGCCGGAGCCAGAAATCCGATGGGTCCTTGATGATGGCGTCGTACTCGTCCGCCCCGATGTACTCCTTTTCCACGTACTGGTACGTCTCGATGTCGTCAGCCAGCCCGTGGCCCGGCCACTTGAGCAGCTTGAAGTCTATCTTTTCGAGCACCTTCCCCGGCATGACCAGTCCGGGCCCGATGAAGGTGTCCATGTCGAACTCATGGATGAACGCGGTCCAGGCCCGCCGCATTGCCTCGTAGTCGTACATGACCGTCTTCAGGTTGTCACCCGCATGATAGGCCGGGATGTTGCCCGCCGGCAGCATGACCGGCACCCGGTCCGGTTCCTGGAGCTTGATGGCCTTGATGAACCTGGTGACCCTCTGCCTGTACTTGTTTTCCGCCTCGGCACTGGAAAACGTTACCGGCGGATGGAGCCACCGGTTGAACCGGTCCTCACGTTTTTCTTCCCATGACAGGTCGTTCCATTGTGTTTGCGTGCTCATTTGTTCCTCCTGCCCATTCCTTGGCAAGGTTAACGGCAACCATGGCGTTTTTACCGTAGGCATCGGCCCTGACGTATTTCCTGACCTCGTCATCGAGCTGGCCGCCGCCGATCATGATTTGCACCCCGTCCCGTAGGCCGGCCTCCTCGATGGCGGCGACCGTCCGTTTCATGGTGTCGAAGGCCGGGGTGAGAAATCCGCTGAGCCCGAGGATGGGCGCCCCGGTTTCCCTGAGCTTGTCGATAAATGCCTGGGGCGGGACATCCACGCCGAGGTTATATACCTCGAAACCGTTGACATCCAGCATGAAGACGACGATGTTGAGACCGATATCGTGAATGTCCCCCTCCACCGTGCCGATGACCACTTTCCCCAGCCGCTTCGTCTCGACCTCCTGCTTGATGTGGGGTTTGACGAGTTCCGTTATCTGTTTGAGAATCTCGCCGGAATACACCAGTTCCGGAAGGAAGTATTCGTCATTCGCGAACCGCTGCCCGATGATTTCCATGCCCTTCCGGCTGTCTTCCAGGATCGCCAGCGGGTCGTCCCCCCGGTCGAGTCTTTGGTGCGTTAAATCGAGGACCCGCTGCTGCTCCAGATCAGCGAGAAGGGTGCTGAATTCTTCAGCCATGCTTTCCTCCTCCTGTTTTTCCTGCCGCCTGTCTCTGCGTACTCGCGCTTCGTTTCAATCGCAACCCCTCCTTTCCTCTCCGTTCCATCGCAGCTGAGCTTCTCTATCTTCGGTACGGCTTCTTCCAGGGTTCGTTCCTGATATCGATGAAGTCTCTGATGGCGGCCTTCAGTGTGTCCGCCGCCAGTAAGGCGCAGTGCTCGCTTTCTGCCGGCAGTCCGCCCAGCGCCTCCAGGATGTCCCGGCGGGTTATCCGCACGGCCTCGCCGATTTTCCTCCCCTTCGCCAGTTCTGTCGCCATGCTGCCGGAGGCAAGGCTGGTGAGACAGCCATCACACACGAAACTGATATCCGTGATGACGTCCCGCCGCACCGTCAGCCACATCTCGATAGTATCATGACACGGTCCGGTCACTCTGGCATGGCCGTCCGCTCCTTCGATGGTGCCGAGGTTCCGCGGGTGGACGGCGTGGTCCATGACCATGCGGCTGTAGGGCTGAGTGGCCGCTCTCTGCTTCGCCCCCTCTTCTGAAGACATGGCTGCGTTTATTGGTTTCCGCCGGGTTCTGTGGAGGATGCGGCAGGCCCGGTATCCGGGACGGATTCCCCGGTCAGCCCGGCGATTCTCTCGTCTATTCCCTCCAGCTCTCTCTTCAGGTTGGCTGCCTGGCGCTTCAGAATCTGGAGTTCTTCGTCCCGGGCTACCGGCGCAACCGCGGGCCACGCGCCGAACCGGCCGTAGCGCGGATACGCATACCCGAAACGCCGTGGATACCCGTACCCGGTCCAGGCGCTCCCGGAGTTGCAGTAACCCCTCCCGCCGCCGGTCATTGGGCCCATCCCGCCGGGACCCGTGCCGTCAAATCCTGGCATGGTACTCACCTCCTTTGGTTCGGGGTGCGGGCGGTCCGGGTTCTCTCGTCCCCGCACCCCTTGTACATACAGTCCGGCCCTCACGCGAACCGGGCGCGCGTTACCACCGCGGGTTGAACCAGCTGGACGGGCGGTCGTTCCGGCCACTGCTTCGGCGTCCGCGCCCGGTCGAGACCAGATTGAACCATCGCCTGCCGCGTACGGGGTTGACCGCCGCCGGCCGGCTGGAGCCGGTGCAATAGCCGGCGCCTCTCCCGGTCATCGGCCCCATGCCGGCGGGACCGGTTCCATCTCTGAATGGCATCGTTCTCACCTCCTTTTCATCGGTCTGGCGTATAGTCAAGCTTGTGATGAGCTCTTTACATATCTCAGCATGGTCAGTTGTCGCTTGCCCTGTATCTGCCGGTAGGTGGCCCCCTGGCTGACGCAGCGCAACGCGAGGTCCGGGTCCGTCACCTGTGTCCCGGAAACGGCGTCGATGCCGTAATCGAAGAGCACCGGGGACAGGGGCGTGGTATCACCCAGTATCACGATGTAGGCATCGGGGTCGCATAAATCGAGCAGCCTTTCGATGGTATGGTTGGTGAAAGCCGACCCCGTGATGGCGACGACGTCCGCCTCCGGAATGACGCTTTCAGCCTCGTCAGCGGAAAGGTCGTCCTCCGTCGGGTTGTTCTCGATGACCCGCAGTTTTCTGGCGGTTCGCCGGATTTCCGGGATGAACGGGAAATGGCCGACGACGGCCACGTCCCTGTCGCGTCCTTTTTGCAGAATGAGCTCGCGGGCATTGAGTTCCTGGCACCTGCGGCCGTCCACGTCGAGGAGAGAGTTGACGACCGCCATACCGATGGCCGCCTCCGTGATACTCTCGGAATATACCAGGCGGGCAAGCTCCCGGGTCGGTGTTTCCAGAAGCCCTCCGGGTTCCCGTACGGAAGGATGGACCTGCCGCAGCGCATCACGCGGGAGGGTGGCGGCCAGGCCGCACCGCCGGGAGAGGGCGGCGGTATGGAACAGCCCCTGGCGGATGTCCCGTACCGGCGCCGAGTAATCCAGCGTCGTCAGTATGTCATCCATTATCATCGGAAGCCTCTGCGTCGGGCCCGCTCCGTCAGGCCCGCGGTCCCCGCGGGCCGCGCCCCGCTCATTGGCCGGATGCCGGGCGGCAGGAGGGCCGTGATCTCCGGCGTCTTGCAGGTGGGGCAAAGTTCCGGGGGCTCCTCGACGGGCGACTCGAAAGACACGTCCCACTCGTGACCGTTCCGGCAGCGATAGCTCCGCCCGGTAAGTTCGTAATTACCGCCGGTGATACGGATGGCCTTGCCGTTGAGAAGAGAATCGGCGATCTTCCGCCGGGCCGACGAGAGCATCCGCTGGAAGGTCGGGCGTGAGACGTTCATGCGGACCGCGGCCGGTTCCTGGTCCAGTCCTTCGAGGTCCTTGAGACGGATGGCTTCCACTTCCTCCACGGAGAGCCGGGTCTCTTCGAGGGCCCGCATGGGGAGACCGGAGGGCTTGAAAAAGGTTACCCCCGGCAGGTAGGCAATTTTCCGGCATTTACACGGCCTCGGCATGTTGACATACCCCCGCCGTTGTCGTATAGTATTGTGAGCATATGCTCACTACACAGGCATGGTAGCACTTTATTTCCGGGGAGTCAATAGACGCGGTACAGAAAAATTAACAGCACGTCTGCGGCAGCGGAATCCGAGCCCGCTGCACTTCGCGGCGAAGGAGGAACCTATGAACGTTCAGGCAGGCAGGCCGCCCCCGGATTCGCCACCTGGTCATCCATGGGTGCCAAACACTTCCGGGAGGTACGGAACCGGCTTGGCCTTCCGGTACAACGTTACCGGAGCGTTCCGCCGGCCTCGGTCTTGACCGGCGGTGCTTTCTCGTCCGGCCGTACCGGCGGAAACATAGCGTAAGGAGGGAAGATTGAATGACAACTCCGCAGGAAAGAAGCGTTGACCAGGCCACCGTAGAGATGCTGGAAAAAGCGTCCGCGGAGGGCATCAACACCACCTTTGATCGGGCGGATTCCCTGAAACCCTGTCCTATCGGCGCGGTGGGCAGCTGCTGCAAGCATTGCGGCATGGGACCGTGCCGCGTGCCTCTGCCCAAAGGTAAAGAGGAAACACCGGAGGAAAAGCAAAAACGGCGCGGCGTGTGCGGCGCCACCGCGGAGACGATTGCCGCCAGGAATTTCATCCGGATGGTCGCCGGCGGCGCGGCCGCCCATTCGGACCACGGACGCGGCGTGGCGGAGCTTTTCCTGGCCGTCGCCAGGGGGGAGGCCCCCGGCTATGAGATCAAGGACGAACAAAAGCTTCTCCAGGTAGCCATGGATTGGGGCATCGAAATCGGCGACCGTTCCAACAGTGAGATAGCGGTGGATGTCGGCGAGATGGCGCTCGCGGAATACGGCCGGCAGGAAGGCCGGTTACGTTTTCTCAAGATGGCCCCGCTGAAACGCCAGGCGCTGTGGGAGGAGCTTGGCGTCTCGCCGAGGGGCATCGACCGTGAGATCGTCGAGATCATGCACCGGACGCACATCGGCGTCGACCAGGACTACAAGAACCTGCTCAAACAGGGCGTCCGGGCCGCCATCGCCGATGGCTGGGGCGGCAGCATGATGGCGACCGAGCTCCAGGACATCCTCTTCGGGACGCCGGCGCCGGTCCTCGGCAGCGTCAACCTGGGGGTGCTGAAAGAAGACGAGGTGAATATCATCATCCACGGCCATGAACCGCTGCTTTCGGAGATGCTCGTGGCCGCCGCCCTGAACCCGGAAATGGTGGAACTCGCTAAATCCAAGGGCGCGGCCGGCATCAACCTGGCCGGCATCTGCTGCACCGCCAACGAGATCCTCATGCGGCACGGCATTCCCATCGCCGGTAATTTCCTCCAGCAGGAGCTGGCCATTGTTACCGGCGCCGTGGAGGCCATGGTGGTGGACGTGCAGTGCATCATGCAGTCCATCGCCACCGTGGCGGAATGCTACCACACCAAGATAGTAACGACCTCCCCCAAGGCGAAGATACCCGGCGCCGTGCATATCGAGTTCGATGAGCATGACGCCCTCAAGTCCGCCGAGGCCATCGTCAGGGCGGCCATAGAGAATTTCCCGAACCGGGGCAAGAATGTTGCCATCCCGGACCACAAGACGGACCTGATAGCCGGCTTCAGCCACGAGACCATCAACTACCTGCTCGGCGGGCTGTTCCGGGCGTCCTACCGGCCCCTCAACGAGAATATCATCAACGGGCGGATACGTGGCGTGGCCGGAGTGGTCGGCTGCAACAATGCCCGGGTCAGGCATAACGAGGCCCACCTCGCCATGGTCAGGGAACTGATCAAGAACGACGTCCTCGTCATCACCACCGGCTGCAACGCTATCGCCTGCGGCGAGGCCGGGCTGATGGTCCCGGAAGCGGCCGCCGAATACGCGGGCAGCGGCCTGGCCGAGGTCTGCGAAACGGTCGGCATCCCGCCCGTGCTCCACATGGGTTCCTGCGTGGACAACAGCCGCATCCTGATGGCGGCGACGGCCATGGTCAAGGACGGGGGCCTGGGCGATGACATCAGCGACCTTCCGGTGGCCGGCGCCGCTCCCGAGTGGATGAGCGAGAAGGCCATCTCCATCGGTCAGTACTTCGTCGCCTCCGGCGTGTACACCGTGTTCGGCGTCACCTGGCCGACGGAGGGAAGCGGCGAGGTCTCCGATTACCTGTTCAAGGAGTTCGAGAACATGTACGGCGGCATGTGGGCGTTCGAGCCGGACCCCGTCAAGGCGGCCCACCTCATGATCGCTCATATAGACAAGAAGCGGAAGGCGCTGGGTATCGATAAAGCCCGCGACCGGGTGCTCTTCGATATGGCGATGAGACGTGAAATGGAATAGCGGCGATGGATGCACACTGCTGAGCGTGGAAAGCGGACCGTGAAACGAACCGACGCGTCGGCTATCGAGGTGAACGGCCTCATCAAGGCGTTCGGTGAGGTCGTCGCCGTCAACGGTATCAGTTTTCAGGTGGGCAGCGGTGAGTTGTTCGGCTTCCTCGGTCCCAACGGCGCCGGCAAGACGACCACCATCAACGTGCTGACCGGACTGGCCCGCCCGGATGCGGGCACGATCCAGATCGGGGGCATCGATTGCACCGCCAATCCCAAGGCGGCGCAGCACCTGGTGGGGATCGTGCCCGATGAAAGCAACCTTTACCCTGAGCTGACCGGTTTTGAGAACCTCACCTTCTGCGCGGCGCTCTACGGGATGCGCAAGCACGAGCGCCGCGCACGGGCGCATGAACTCCTGGAAACGTTCTCCCTTGCCGATGCCGCGGACCGCAAGTTCGCGGGCTACTCAAAGGGCATGAAGCGCAAGCTCACCTTCGCCGCCGGTATCATCCACCGGCCTCCGATACTCTTCCTCGACGAACCGACCACCGGCATCGATGTCGCCAGCGCCCGCCAGGTACGCCAGATCATCGCCGACCTGCACCGCCAGGGAACGACCGTCTTTCTCACCACCCACTACATCGAGGAGGCCGAGCGCCTCTGTGAACGCATCGCCTTTATCGTGAAAGGCAGGATAGCCGAGCTGGGCCGCACGGCCGATCTCCTGCAGCCGGTCAGGGGTAAAAACGTGCTGGTTCTCCTGGTATCCGGCAACCGGGACGGATTGTTACGGGAGATGGCATCAGCTTTCCCGGACTATTATTTTCCGTCCGTCAATGGGGAGCGGATCCGGGTCGAATCGCCGCAGCCGATCGGCATCGGGCCGCTGACGCGTTTTCTGGAGGAACGCGGCATTCAGGTGGCCGAGGCGCGCCGGCATTTGCCGTCTCTCGAGGACGTCTTCGTGCAGATCACCGGCATTGAAGCGGGACTCATGTTGAACGAGAAGGAAAAGGCCCGGGGCGGAGGGAACTGATGCAGCGCTGGATCGCTTTTTGGTCCATCCTGGCGAAGGACATGCGCGCGTACTACCTCAAGCCGCCCAACATCAGCTGGGGGATCATCTTCCCGCTGGCGTGGACGGGGATGTTCTTCATCAGGTCCGGCACGGGGCTGGGGGACGTGCTGGAGCTTCTGCCCGGGGTGGTCACCATCTCGATTCTCTTCGGGACCACCTCGATGCTGGCGGTGACCATCACGTTCGAGAAGCGGGGCCGCTCTTTCGAGCGGTTGCTCCTGGCGCCCATCTCGCTGGAGCAGCTGATGCTGGCCAAAACGTCCGGGGCCATTCTCTTCGGCCTGGCCAACGCCTTCGTTCCCATCGTTATCGCCGCATTCCTGGCCGACCTTTCCGGCATCGCCTGGGGTCTGGTGGTGCCGGCTGTCATACTCATCGGCATCGTGTCCACCTTCCTGGGACTGTTCATTGCCGTTTCAGTCAGCGAGATTTTCGAAGCCCAGACGTTCTCCAATTTCTTCCGCTTCCCGATGATCTTCCTGTCCGGCCTCTTTTTCCCGGTGATGTCGTTGCCGGTGTTTCTCCGCCCTCTTTCCTTTGCTCTGCCCGTGACCTACGGGGTCGATATTCTCCACCAGGCGGTGAACGATACCCACCTGCTCTCCATAACGCTTGACTTCATCATCCTCGGGGCCTTCTGCATCGTCCTTTTCGCCTTGAGCCTGAGGAACATCAAGCGACGGTGGATTCTTTAGACTTTTAAGTTCCACCACCGCGATTTCATCAGACAATTATCTGCGAGCAAGCGAAAGACTCCCACACGATTGAACCGGTTTCTAACCGGTAAGGGTTCGAGTGATAGGGTGTCGCACCATGAATAATTGCTCCCTTCATTTCGATAAAGGGGGTCATGGGGATGGGGTGAAGGAGATGGGGCGGACGGATTACTTCGCTCAGAATGACAGGGAATGGCCTGGTTGCTTCGCTGCGCTTGTAACGACAGGAATGCGAGACAGATTACAGCCTCCGCCGGAATGACATTCGGCTTCCCCCTTTAACAGGAGGGACGGAGGGGATATATCGGGAGCGCTAGTTCGGCGACGGTACCGCCAGCAGGCGTTCCCGCCCCGCTTCGGTAAGGCGGTAGCCGCCGCGCCAGGCACGCTTTACCAGCCCGCGGCGCTGCAGCGAGCGCACCATCAGCCCGATGTACACACCGGGAATATCGCGTGCCCCCGCGATCCACTCGGGCCAGTATCGGTCCCTGGCGATGGATTCGAGAATGTTCAGTTCCTGCAACATTGGTACTTCCTCACGGCCCGGTACGATGTAGGTGAAGGCCGTCCAGCTTGTTCGGATTTCCTTATCGGATAGAGTGCTACACTTTCATTTTTTCAGGTCCGAACGGATCGAACAATATATGATTTGGTAGCCATCCGCCGCCCGAACGGGTAGTTCACATTTATTTTATATAAATCATCGAGGCGGCCTTTATACTATAATTGGGTCGGCCGGTTGACCTGAAAGGAGACACCATGTCGGATGAATCGATAGAAAACAGGCTGCAGCGGCTGGAGGACATCGAGGCCATCAAGCAGATGCATCTTGAGTATACCTACGCGCTGATGGCGATGCAGTATGACAGGATGCTGGACTGCTACGCCGAGGACGGCGTCCTGGAACTGGGCGGGCCGAACACCGCCAGGGGCAGGCAGGAGATCGACGGGATTTTCCGCAACGTCATGGCGAAGCACTCGACGTTGAAGGACGGGCACATTATTTCACAGCCGGTCATTACCGTGGACGGGGAAACGGCCCGGGGCCACTGGCTGCTGTTCATATTCCCGCCGGAGCCCAAAGGTGAATGGATACAGGGCCGTGAGGAGACAGAGTACGTGAAGGTCGACGGCCGGTGGAAGATAAAGCACATGAAGTTCCTGCGCGGCTGGCCGCTGCCGCCGGAGGCATGACCCGTCTCGTGTAAATTTTCACCAGGGAAGTCAGAAGAGGCCGACGCGGTGAAGAAGGCGTTCGGCCCGTACCTGGAGGAGAAGATCGTGATGGTTCCCGTCAGGGACAGGTCGAATGATGAGGGAATCCTGACACGGAATAGGGAGGCGGGGGCTGGGTTCCGGCCCGCGCCGGATAACGAGTTAGAACGTTTCGCCGTCCCACTCGGCGGCGGAGAGGCAGACCTTCCGCTCCAGGTCTTTCAGCTTCTCCCGCAGCTCGGCTACCTGCTCCTCCCGGAAGACCTGCGAGCGCCGTCTTCGGATGTAGCTCGCCGGGCTCCTCTTGACGACGTTGTCCGGCAGGGCGTCCGCCAGCTCGCACTCGCCGCGGAAAACGATGACCGGAAAGACCGTCCGGCGCGGCACCCCGAGGGCGTCCGCCAGGGCCCCGGCCAGCGCCTCGGCGTCCGGCAGCGGGTTCGGGAAATGGTGCCGCGCGCCGCCCGGGTACACCGAGGTCCAGTGCGATAGCTGTGCGTCCCCGACGATCCAGCCGCCGTTCCGGCCCGTCTCGATGACGAACAGCCCGTACCGCGAGACGATGACGTGGTCGAGCCTCACTGCTCCTTCCGGGGTGGGGATGACGATGCCGTAGCAGGGGTGGTAGGTGGTGATATCCAGAAAGGGCACCTCGACCGGCGGGGCGGTCTGGTCCTGGGCGGGTGACTGAACGTTCATGGCGAGCCTGTCCTTTACATAACCGATACTTTCTAATCGTAGGCTCGCGTGGCACGTTTGTCCATAGTACTTTCTGGCCGGGGGAGAACGGTACTTGCGGTTAACGCCGGTACTTCTCGATGAACGCCGCTACCCGGTCGATGACCTCGTCCGGGGCGGTGCGGTAGCTCTGGGAGTGGGCCGCGCCGGGCACGATGAGTTCCTCGTCGGCGGGATTGGCCGATGCCCTCAGCAGCGCCTCGGTATCCGAGACCGGTATCTCGCTGTCATTGTCACCCTGGATGAAGAGGATGGGCGCGCGGATGCCGCCTACAAGGTCCACGGCGTCCCGGTGCGGCAGGCCGAAGAGCTTCTCCCCGAACCACAGCGAGCCCCATGCCAGGATACCGGCCCCCGGCAGCCCGCCGTTCAGCACCCGTTTGGCGATGCCCGTCTTGGTGGCGAAGGCGCTGTCCGCGATGATGCCGCGAATGCCCTCAGCGGGATGCCCGGCGGTATAGAGGAAGGCCGCCATCGCCCCGACGGAGTTGCCGAACAGGAAGACCTTCTGGGAGCCGTAGTAGCGCGTGCGCAGGTAGGTGACCGCCCCGGCGAAGTCCCGCTCCAGGTGGGCGCGGTCCTTGAAAGGTGTGCGGGCGGAATGCCCGCAGCCGCGGCGGTCCAGGTCCAGCACGTTGAAGCCGCGTTTCGCCAGCGCGGCGCAGAGGCCGAGCAGGTCCATGGCCTCGTCGTCGCGGTGGGCGCGGCCCCCGTGCATGACGACGATGGTGACCTCGCCGCCGCCCTTGAGGTACCAGGCCTCGAGCCGGTGGCCGTCCGAGGAGGGGAAGGAGATATCGTCGTAGTCCACGCCGAGCTCCGCCGGCGTGCGGCAGGGCGCTCCCTTGCCGGGCAGCGCGAAGCCGTGGGCGATGAGCAGCACCGTGATGAAGTACACGGCTGCCAGCGCGCCGATAATGATGGCGAGAACGAGGAGAGCGGTACCCATCTAGGTGGAGAGCATGCCGCCGTCGACGGGCAGGGCGCGGCCGGTCACGAAGGACTCGTCCGAGCAGAACCACAGCACCGCGGCGGCCATGTCCTCCGGGGTGCAGAGCCGGCCCATGGGGATGGAGGACGCCATATGCTCCTTCATGGACGGGTCGGCGGCGGTGAGGTACTCGAACAGCTTGGTGTTCTCGGTGGGGCCGGGCATGACGGCGTTCACCTTGATGCCGTGTTTGGCGTTCTCCTTGGCGGCCGTCAGGGTGAGGGCGTTGAGGCCGGCCTTGCTCGATGCGTAGGCGGAGAAGCCGGGGACGGGATCGACGGCGCCGATGGAGGAGATATTGACGATGGCCCCGCCGGAGCCCTGCTCCTTCATCTGCCGTATCTCGTGCTTGAGGCAGAGGAAAACGCCGGTCAGGTTGATGCCGACCGTCTTGTCCCATATCTCGCGCGGCGAGTCCGCGATATCGATGACGGGGAAGCGCTTGCCGTCCGGGCCGACGCCGGCGTTGTTGCAGGCGTAGTCGAGCCGCCCGTAGGCCTTGATACCGGCGGCCACCATCGCCGCGACGTCCGTTTCGTTGGTCACGTCGCACTTCACGAACGTGGCCTCGCCGCCGGCGGTCTTGATGGAGGCGACCGTCTCCTCCGCGCCGGTGACATTGCTGTCCGTCACGACGACGACCCTGGCGCCTTCCCGGGCAAACGCCTGCGCGACCCCCCGGCCGATGCCGGTGGCGCCCCCGGTGACGATGGCGACCTTGCCCTCGAACCCGTTACTCATGTCGAGCCTCCTTTGCGAACGTACGCCGCCGGATGGAAGGGACGCACGGCAGTTTTCATTATGACTGAAAACCCCCTATACTGTAAACAAACACGAGGAGGCCGGGACCATCAACATCTTCCAGAAGGTCTTAAAAAAGACGCGGGACGGCTGGCTCGGGCAGGCGATGAGCCTGTTCGACCGGAACAAGATAGACGACGAGGTGTGGGAGGAGCTCGAGGAGCTGCTCATCGCGGCGGACGTGGGCGTGAGCACGGCGACTAAAATTATCGGGACGGTCCGGACGCGGGCCGAGGCGGAGAAGCTCGACGGGGAGGGGGCCGGCCAGGCCCTGCGGGAGGAGATGGCCAAACTGCTCGCCCTGCCGCCCCGCGCGGCTACCCACCCGGAGGTCAAGCCGCAGGTCTACCTCGTCGTCGGGGTGAACGGCTCCGGCAAGACGACCTCCATCGCCAAGCTGGCCTACAAGTTCAAGCAAGACGGCAAGAAAGTGCTGCTGGCCGCGGCGGACACGTTCCGGGCGGCCGCCATCGACCAGCTCAAGGTCCAGGGGCAGCGGGTCGGCGTGGACGTCATCGCCCACCAGCCGGGCGCGGACCCGGGCGCGGTGACCTACGATGCCCTCCAGGCCGCCCGGAACCGTGGCGCGGATATATTGCTGGTGGACACGGCGGGACGCCTCCACACCAAGTTCAACCTCATGGAAGAGCTCAAGAAGGTGCGGCGCGTGGTGAGCAAGCTCGACGCCACCGCCCCGCACGAGGTCATTCTGGTGCTGGACGCCACCACCGGCCAGAACGGCCTCACCCAGGCGCGTCACTTCGCCGAGGCGGTGGGCGTGACCGGCATCATCCTCGCCAAGCTGGACGGCACCGCCAAGGGCGGCATCGTCCTGGCGATAGCCGACGAGCTTAAGCTGCCCATCGAGCTCATCGGTACCGGCGAGGGGCTGGAAGACCTGGTGCCGTTCGACGCGGCGGAGTTCGTCGAGGGGCTCTGTTCCTGACATGGTAATCAACATCGATCCCGTCGCCTTCCACCTGGGGTCGTTCCCCGTCTCCTGGTACGGCATTATGATCGCACTGGCGGTGCTGACGCTCGTCGGCTGGGCGCTGCTGGCCGTCAAGCGGGGCGCGCGCCTCACCTACGACGAGGTCATCAACGCGGCCATCGTGGGCATCCCGTCCGGCATCATCGGGGCACGGCTGTTCCACGTCCTCGACTACGCCGACTTCTACTGGGCGCACCCCGCCGAGATCTTCACCCACTTCGGCGAAGGGCTCGCCATTTACGGCGCGGTGCTCGGGGCGGCGCTCGGGCTGTGGATCTACTCGCGCATCACGCGCAAGAGCTTCGCCTACCTGGCGGACGTCATCGCGCCCGGCATCATCCTGGCGCAGGCGATCGGCCGGGTGGGCTGCACCCTCAACGGCTGCTGCTACGGCGATGTCACGGACATCTTCTGCGCCATCACCTACGTCAACGGCAACCAGATCGTCGGGCCGGTGCAGCCGACGCAGGTCTACGAGATCATCTACAACCTCATCGTCTTCGGGGTGCTTTTAAAACTGCGGAACCGGCTGCGGCCGGACGGCTCGCTCTTCCTCGTCTACCTGGCGGCCTACTCCGCCTGGCGGTTCGGCATCGACTTCATCCGGCCCAACCGTGCGCTGCTCTTCGGCCTCCACGAGGCGCAGCTCATCTCCATCGTCGTCTTCGTCCTCTCCGTCACGTTGCTGCTACGCCGGACCCACTGGGTGCGGAAAGATACGGATAACGACGGACCGAACGAGGAGGTGCCATGATGGACTGGGGCATTGCGTTCATTGTCATCTGGGTAGGCTGCGCCGCGGTCGTGGCGGTGGATGCCGCCTTCAAAAAGACGAGTCCCGTGTTCTGGCGGCTGGCCGGGCTGTTCGGGGGGCCGGTGGCGCTGCTGGT
>CAZOMF010000031.1:0-15127 GCA_964580635.1 uncultured Dehalococcoidaceae bacterium | reverse complement strand
GCGTAGCGGAAGTCCCGGTCGGAGAGCTTCGTAATGCCTTCGCAGTGGACCTGGTCCGGCTTGACAGCAGTCTGGAAGGCCAGCGAGGCCATGATGGCCACCTTGTAGCGGGCATCGTAGCCTTCGATGTCGTTGGTCGGGTCCGGTTCGGCGTAGCCGAGTCGCTGGGCTTCCTTGAGGGCGGTCGTAAAGTCCATCCCTTCCCGGTCCATGCGGGTGAGGATATAGTTCGTCGTGCCGTTGATGATGGCGTAGATGCCGAGGATACGGTTGGCGACCAAGTCGTGCTTGAACGGCTGGATGAGCGGGATGCCGCCGCCGACGCTCGCCTCGTACTGGAGGCCGACGCCGTGCTCGTGGGCGAGCGCCAGCAGGTCGAGCCCGTGCTTGGCGATGAGCTCTTTGTTGGAGGTCACTACGTGCTTACCGGCCTTCAGGGCACGCTGGTGGTATTCCAGCGCCGGGTGCTCCCCGCCAATGGCCTCGACGACGATATCGAGGCCGGGGGTGCCGAAGAAGTCATCGTCGTCGGTGGTGAAAAGCCCCGCCGGCAGCTTTTTTGCGAGCGGCCGCTCCAGGTCCTGCGGCAGCACTTTCACCTTCCGCAGGACGAGCGGGCAGCCGACCCTGGCGGAAAACGCCTGCGTCTGTTCGTGGAGGAGCCGGGCCACCTGGCCGGCGATAACGCCGAGCCCCAGCACGCCGACCCCAACGCTTTGTTCGTTCATATCGCTACGACCGCCCCAAATCTTTCTCCGCCTGCTTGACGGCCAGGTCCTGCTGTTCCGTGGTCAACGACTGCGTGATTTTAAACGATGTGTCCGATGACAGGCCTTTGCTCCAGTTGTTGTATTCATCGGTGGCAAGCGTCGTCTTATCGTCCGCGCTGAGCGCCCGCGAGGGCGACGTGTCCAGCACTTTGATAATCCAGGCGCCGCCCTTGGTATAGAACTGGTCGTCCTTGACGGGATCGAGCCAGACGCCGGTCGGCGTGTCCGGGTTGAAGATGACGGCATCGACCGCCGGGCTTATCGCCGAGGTACCGTTCGTGGTGGACTGGGTAAGGATGCCGAGCTGGCCGCCGTTCTGCTGGGACGGACTGTAGTTGGAAAGGTTCCCGGAGATGGACGCCACATCCCCGCCGGCCTCGATCTGGGCCTTGACATCGAGCGCCTGCTGAAGGCTCCCGAGAAGGATGCCGGTAACATTGGCGGAGACCGGCGGCGTGACATTGCCCGTCGCCGGCGGGACCGTGATGGAATTCACCTTGAGCAGCCAGTAGCCCAGCTTCTTGGAGGTGGTGTTATCCGTGAGGGGCTGGCTCAGCTCCCCGGCGCTGGCCTGGAAGGCCCAGTCGAGCGGGACAGCCGAGCCGAAGTAGGTATCCAGGATGGGCCGCGGGTGCCAGCCGAAGTTACCGTACGGAGCATTCATGGAGTAGTAGTTGACGCCGTACTCCTTGACGATATCGGTGATATTGTCCGCGGCCATGATGAGCGGCCGGACCTTGGCCGCCACCGTCGCGTCCTCCAGCAGCAGTCCCTGCACGTCCACCTGAGGCGCCGGGTCCGTGACGTTATCGGCGAAGTACACGTTCTTGAGCTGCGTTTGTAACAAGCTGTACCGGATAGCGTCCCGGTAGAACGGCTTGTCCGGATACCCGCTAGCCTGGAGCACGGCGGTGACGTTGTCGTCCGGGATGGTGACGCCAAGCTGCGCGGCCCCCTGGCGGAGTAGCTCGACGTTCTGTATCTCGCCGAGTACCTGCGAGCTCAACGTCTGGATGGACTGGTTCGGGTTGTTGGTGGCGGCCTGTTCGAGGGCGTCGATGTAGTAGTGCAGGTTGAAGGTACGCTCGTTGACCTGGAGCACCGTGGCATTCATGGGAAACACGAGCCCGTTGAGGAGACCGACCACCACGAGGACGACGACCACCACCACCACGCCGATGCCGGCGAAAAGCGTAATGCGCTGCCGTCGCTTGGCCCGGGCGTGGTGAGACAGCTGCCGGCGGGTCATTTCCCGGGGTTTGCGTGCTGGTTTCTTCTTAGCCAAGGCCGTTGTTACTCCAGAAAATATTCACGGGCGCCTTCCTATTATCAGGCATTCCTGCGTTTTTTTTCAAATTGCGGGCGAGCGGTCTTGAGGAAGCGCCACAGTTCATCGAGTCCGGGAAAGCGGCCTTCCCGGGAACGGGTGAACACGATTCGCCGCTCAACTACCACGTCGAACACACCGTCGGTCCCTTCCATGAGCGCCACGGACACACCATACGCGGCTCGAATCTCTTCCGCCAGGCCGACCGCCTGGTCCCGGAATCCTCACGGTCCGCAATATATGATTTCCACTTTCACTGCCTGAAGCCCTCCGTACGAAAAAGAAAAAGCCCGGGAAAATCCCGGGCTCTGTGGTACGTCCTCCGGCTATCGGTTAGCGCACGCCGCTCCGGCCGGAAGCGTCACAGGCCCTCCCGGGCAGCGTAGTGCCGTCGCGACGGATTTGCTTCTTGATTTGTTTTATACCGTTCATGTTGCCTGATTATAGGCCGGAATGTCTCGTCCGTCAATACCCCTTACGTTACTTCTTCCAGACGATGTGCCGCTGCCAGGCCGGCTCTGTCTCCGGGAAATCGGTGCGGTAGTGAGCACCCCGGCTCTCCCGGCGCATGGCGGCTGCCTCCGCCATGAGGCGTCCCGCCAGCACCAGGTCCTTCATCGCGTAGGACGCCTGATCGGTCGGCCGGGGCAAGGCACCCTGCCAGGCCGCTAGCACCTCTGTCGCGTAGTCCAGGCCCTCCGCGTTACGGATGATGCCCACGTGGTCCCAGTCGAGCTGCTGAAGGGCGGCCAGCCCCGGGGCCGGGCACACATCCGGTCCGGACCGCGCATCGAGCGGCAGGCGGATATCGTCCGGCGTCCCCATGGGAGGCGCCGCCGAACCGTCATGACCGGAGGTCCGCTCGATGATGCGCCGGCTGTAAACGATGGCCTCCAAGAGGGAATTGGAGGCGAGACGGTTGGCGCCGTGGACGCCGGTGCAGGCGGCCTCGCCGGTGGCGAACAGGCCGGGCACGTTAGTCTCGCCCCAGATATTGGTACGTATGCCGCCTATCATATAGTGCGCCGCCGGGGCCACCGGTATCTGCCGCGCGGTAATATCGAGGCCCCGGTCCAGGCAGAAGCTGTAGATATGCGGGAACCGCGTCGTCACCAGGTTGGCCGGCAGGTGGGTCACGTCCAGGTAGACGCGGTCCGTGCCGGTCCGGTTCATCTCGTTGACGATGGCCCGGGCCACGACGTCCCGCGGCGCCAGGTCGCGACCGGGATGATACTTCGGCATGAACGGTTCGCCCTCGGCGTTGCGGAGCACGCCGCCCTCGCCGCGGACGGCCTCGGAGATGAGGAACGGGGGCACGCCCGGCATCCGCAGGGCGGTGGGGTGGAACTGGAAGAACTCCATGTCCGTTATCTCGGCGCCGGCCTCGTAGGCCAGCGCGATGCCGTCGCCGGTGGCCACGTCCGGGTTCGTATTGTACTTGAAGAGCTGACCGGCGCCGCCGGTTGCCAGAATGAGGTAGCGGCAACTGAATTCTTCATAGCTCCCGGTTCGGCATTCCAACACGCGGATACCGGCCGTATGCCCGTTTTCCAGCAGTATCTCCGTGGCCAGGAAGTCCTCCAGCACCACGATGCCGGCGGCCCGGGCCTGGCGGCTGAGAGTCGTCTCGATGTACTCCCCGGTGGCGTCCCCGCCGGCGTGGAGCACCCGCGGCACGCTGTGGGCGGCCTCCATGGTGAGGGCTATCTCGCCGTCGAGGGTATCGAAGGGCACCCGGTACTGGACGAGGTCGGCGATGCGGGCCGGGGCCTCGGTGGCGAGGATACGGACCGCTTCCACATCGTTCAGGTTGGCGCCGGCGCGGAGCGTGTCCTCGATGTGGAGCTGCGGGCTGTCTTCCTTGCCGATGGCGGCGGCGATACCGCCCTGCGCGTAGCGGGTGTTGCAGTCGTTGATACTGCCCTTGGTGATGACGAGGACGCTGCCGAACTCGCGGGCCATGAGGGCGGTGGACAGGCCGCCGATGCCGCTCCCCACCACGATGTAATCGTACGCGTTTATCATAGTCGGGCGGCGGTCTAGACCCGTATCCCTTCGAGAATGTCTGCGGCGATGCGGCTGCGCAGGCGTGCCAGGGAAAGCTCCAAAGCGTGGTCCTCCAGAATGCTGCGGCACAGCCGCTCCATGGGAAGGCTCTTGATGAAGGACGGCCCGTTGAAGACGTGGGAAACGCGGTCCGCCACGGAGTGGAGCATCTGGGTGGTGGCCAGCTTGACCACCGAAGCCGCCCGAGCCATCGATTTCCCGGCGTCCGCGCTGCAGGCGGCCTCGTAGACCATGAGTGCGGCGGCGTGGATGTTCACCCCCATGTCCGCCAGAGCGGCCTGGATGTTGAGGCGGAAGCTGACCGGCTTGCCGAAGACCACCAGGTTCTGGGCGTGGGTGGCCGCCTCTTCCAGCAGGCGGCGACCGATGCCCACCGAACGGGCGCTCCGCACCACGCGGCGCTGCGGCAGCCACTTCTGCCCGAGGCGAAACGCCTCGCCGGGTTTGCCGAGGATTTGGTCCTCGTGAACGTAGCAGTCTTTAAATACCAGTGTTACCGAACGGTGGACCTGGGCGGCCCAGCCGCAGCGTTCTCCGGCGCCGGACACTGTGAAGCCGGGTATACCTCTGTCCACCAGGAAACAAGTGTAACCTTCTCCTGTGCGTGCGAAGACGACGCCGAAATAGTCCGGCCCGAAGCGGGAGAAGGAGACCTTCGTGCCGTTGAGGCGGTAGCCGCCGCTCTCCGGTTCCGCGGTGACGGCGTCGAACGATTTACGGGAAGGGTCGTCCGGGCCGATGACGGCCAGCAGCGCCCGCTTCTCCCCGCTCAGGACTGGATCCAGGTAGCCTTCCCGCTGTGCCGGGGTACACTCGAAGAGGAGCGGCGAGACGTCCCCGAAGCGGAAGGGTACCACCGTCTGGGCGAGCTCCTCCTCCACGAGACAGACGCCGAGGTTATCGAGCTCGGCGCCGCCGAGCTCCTCCGGCACGCCGATATTCCAGAGACCCATCCCCTCCACCATGCGAACGAGGGCGGCCTCTTTGTCCGGGGGAAGGACGGCGCGGGCGTCGCTGAGGTCGGCGGCGCGTCCGAGGAGGTCGCGTTCGAGGGGCCGGAGCTGCTCCGTGACGAAGTCGCGGGCCAGGCTCTGGATCATCTTGTGCTCTTCGGAAAGCTCGAAATCCATGGCGTCCCTTCGAGCAAATGCTACGACAAATCGACGGCTTCTTCAAGAAAGAGGTCGATGTCAGGCTCCTCGGCGTCCCCGGTGCGGGACCCGGCGCGGGCCATCACCTCCACCATGCGGTGGTTGACCACGTAGTGCTTGATGGTGGTGTCCACCTGGGGGCAGGCGAGCACGCAGGCATCGCAGAGGTCACAGTCCTCGCCGACAGTGCTCTCCAGGGCCATGGAGGTACGCTGGGCCGTTTTGTCACGGCGGGACGGCTCCCGGGCAAGGAAGGGACAGATGTCCACGCAGTTGCCGCAGCCGAGACACTCCTTGTGGCCGCGGAGCGATTCGGCGATGTTGAGGGCGTGGGTCGTGCCGAAACCGCTGGAAAGCATCCGGCAGCGGGCCACCGGCGGCATCCGCGTACCAAGCACCGTGTTGAGGACGGCCTCGATTTCGCGGACGTCCCGCTGTTCCGGCAAGGGCATTACTTCAACCTCGAACGGGTGTGGGTCTGCCGGGCGTAACTCGGCAACAGGCGTGGCGAAAGGGGCCGGTCCCCGTTGACGCCGGCGCCGCTCGTCGCCTCCAGCCAGCGGCGGACATGGTCCAGGCCGGGCAAGGGGCGGGGATTGCCGAGGGCATAGGCCGCCGCCGCGGTGCCGGCCCGCCGCCCGAAGACGAAGATATCGAGCGTGGAATTGCCGATAAGCCGGTTGCGCCCGTGGACGCCCCCGGTGCACTCGCCGGCGGCGTAGAGTCCGGGTACCGTGGTGGCGCCGCTCGTATCTATCCGGATGCCGCCGTTCTGGTAGTGGAGGGTGGGGTAGACGAGGATGGGCTCCCTCGAGATATCGATGTTGTAGCGGCGGAACTGCCGCACCATGGCCGGCAGCTCCCGGGCCACCGTCCCGGCCCCACGGATGATATCGATCATCGGGGAGTCCAGCCAGACGCCCCCTTCGCCGCTGGGGGTGGTAAGGCCGCTCTTGCGTTCGCCGCACTCGCGGATGATGGCGGAAGCGACGATGTCCCGCGGCTCCAGGTGGTTGATGAACTCCTCGCCCTGGTTGTTGACGAGCTGGGCGCCGAGCGTCCGCACCTTCTCGGTCACCAGCTGGCCGAGTATCTGGAGCGGATAGACCGCCCCCGTCGGGTGGTATTGCATGGTATCGATGAAAATGAGCTTCGCCCCGGCGCGGTAGGCGAGCACCAGGCCGTCCGCCGTGGCGCCGTAGTGGTTGGTGGTGGGGAAGCCCTGGAGGTGGAGCCGCCCGATACCCCCGGTAGCGAGGACGACCGCCCCCGCCCGCACGACGATAAGCTCCTCGGTCTCCAAATTGAGCAGCACCGCCCCGGCGGCGCGGCCGGTATCGTCGAGGAGGAGCTCGATGGCGGGCATGAACTCCAGCGTCTCGATTTTACGGTTGCGCAGCTCGTCGCGCAGGACGCGCATCTCCTCGAGACCGGTATAGTCCCGCGCGGAGTGGAGCCGCCGCTTCGAGGTGCCGCCGCCGGAGAGCTCGAAGAGGGTGCCATCCGGCGCCTTGTCCCAGTTGACGCCGAGCTGCTCCAGCCACCTGATGACGGAGGGAGCGTCCTTGACGAGGACCTCGACGAGCTCCGGGATATTATCGAAATGACCGCCGCCCATGGTGTCGAGATAATGAGTGGCCGGTGAGTCCTCGGGGCGGTCGGCGGCCTGCGTGCCCGCCTGGGCGCCGACGGTGTTGGCGTCCCCGAGGCGCAGCTTGGTGGTCACCAGTACGCTGGCGCCGCTCTCCCTGGCGAGCAGTGCCGCCGAGGCGCCAGCCCCGCCGCAGCCGATGACGAGGACGTCCACATCGTAATCGGGGACGGAAAGGTCGAGTTTGTCGGGGTCGAGGCGGCTGGCGCCTTCCAGCAGGTCGGCGAGCTCCACCGGGGTGGAATCACCCTGGTTCGGTCCCAGCTTGAGCGGGCGCATCGTGTCCGCTTTATAATCCGGATGGTAGCTCCGCAGGAGCTCCTGCTTCTGCTCCGCGTTGAGGCGGGGGATGTGCCGTTTCAGCCGCCCGGTACGGGTGGCTTCCACGAGGCGTATGTTTTCTTCCAAGTCAGGGGGGTACACGGTTCACTCCCAGGTCTGCTCGTGGGCGGGTTCCACGTCCCGCTCCGCGTAACGGCGTTTCAGCTCGTCGGGGCCAGCTTGCTTGAGCTCTTCCAGAGCCGCGTCGAAATCACCCCGTTCGATCTCATCGATCCGCTTGTCCAGCTGTTTCGAGGCCGGCGCCATGTAGCGCCCGTAGAGCCGCCGGGCGAGCAGGGCCACGTTGTAGGGTGCCAACCCCTGGGGGCAGCGGGCGGCACAGAGCCCGCACATGACGCAGTCGAACGATTTCTCCGCCACGGCCTTGATATCGCCGCGGAGGGCATCGCTCATGAACCACATCACCTCGAGCTCCTGCGGACAGGCCTTGGTGCAGGTGTTGCAGCCGAAGCACTTGACGATGTCCGGATACTGCCCGACGAGGGTACCGTTGACGGGGGCCAATTGCTCGATGGAGTAGGCAGCGCGAGTGGCCGGGAAGAAGGGCAGCTGCACCAGGCACATGTCCGACTCGACGGCCTTCTGGCAGGCAAGGTCGAAGCGGAGCTGGGGGTCGTTCCGGAAGTTGTAGACGGTGGCGCAGGCGCCGCAGAAGCCGGCCCGGCAGCCGCAGCCGCGCACGATGCGGTAGCCGGAATACTCGAGGGCGGTCAGGATGGTGAGACCGGCCGGCACGCGGCAGTGCCGGCCCATAATGTAGATATCGATCAGCTTAGCCTGATCACTCATGCAGTCACTATTTCCATGCGGCCGTCCCGGCAACACTGCGGCACCGGCAGGGATGAAAGGGGAACCGGTGAGAGGCGGATTTCAGCTTTCAGGTCACGGGCGGCGGACCGTCCGGTGGTATTCACAGTGGTGCCGAGGCAGAGATTTGAACTCTGACGCGCTTACGCGCACCACCCCCTCAAGATGGCGTGTCTACCTATTCCACCACCTCGGCACAGCACCGTAACTGGCAGGAGTGCGAGGGCTCGAACCCCGGACCGGCGGTTTTGGAGACCGCTGCTCTACCAACTGAGCTACACTCCTGCGCACCCCTGATTATAATTTATTATACCAGAAGGCGCAAGATTACGGTTAAAAAAACGCCCTGCTTTCCCTTGTCCCAACCCCCCCGTTTTTGCTATACTTACATAAACGGATTAAAGGAGCTTAACCAGACCTTTAAGCCGGTCCCGCGAGGCCGGCAAGGGGCTCGGAGAATCCACAGGTATGCAGACCCCTTGCCGGACAGGTGCAAGGGGTTTTTCTTATGTCGGCGAAAATCGTGATGACGGCGGAGGACATCCGCCGGACGCTCGCGCGTATCTCCCACGAGATCATCGAGCGCAACAAGGTCGTCGACGACATCGTCATCATCGGACTGCACACCCGCGGCGTGCCGCTCGCCCGCCGCCTCGCCGCCAGCATCGAGAAATACGAGCATGTCCGGCCTCCCGTCGGCGCGCTCGATTTCACCCGCTACCGGGATGACCTCGACGGCGCCGCGGACCGGCCGGTCGTCCGTGGGACGGATATCCCCTGGGACATCGGCGGCAAGCAGGTCATCCTGGTGGACGACGTGCTCTTTACCGGCCGCAGCATCCGCGCCGCCATGGACGCCCTGGTGGACCTCGGCCGGCCGCAGAGCATCCAGCTCGCCGTGCTCGTTGACCGCGGCCACCGCGAGATGCCCATCAGGGCCGACTATGTCGGCAAGAACCTGCCGAGCGCCCGCCACGAGGATATCCAGGTCCGCGTCACCGAGGTGGACGGCGTGGACGAGGTGGCCATCGTCACGCCGCCCTCGAACGGCGACGGCGAGAAGGTCGGCGCCCTGCCCCGGGAAAGGAGAGTGTCATGAGCGTGAGCCTGACCGGCCGCAACCTGGTGACCATCGACGACCTCTCCAACGGGGAGATGCTCGGCCTGTTCAAGCTGGCGGACGAGATGGACGCCACTATGAAGGCGCAGCACGACCTCTGCCGCGGCATGGTGATGGCCAGCCTCTTCTTCGAGCCGAGCACCCGCACGCGACTTTCCTTCGAGGCGGCCATGCAGCGCCTCGGGGGCAGCGTCATCACCGTCTCGGACATGGGCGGCAGCTCGCTCGCCAAGGGGGAGAGCATCGCGGACACGGCCCGCATCGTCGGAAGCTACGCGGACGTCATCGTCATCCGGCACCCCTGGGAGGGCGCCGCCCGGGTGGTGGCGGACTACGCCGGCATCCCCGTCATCAACGGCGGCGATGGCGGTCACCAGCACCCCACCCAAACGTTGTGCGATCTCTACACGCTCATCAAGGAGCGGAAAGAAGTGAAGGGGCTGAAGATAGCCCTCTGGGGCGACCTGAAATACGGCCGGACCACCCACTCCCTCATCTTCGCGCTGGCGCGGTTCGGGGCGGACATCCTGTTCTGCCCGAGTCCCGGCCTCGAGGTACCGGACCACGTCATCGGCAAGCTCATCCGCGAGTACGGCGGCGAGGTCGAGCACGCGGCCGGCGCCGCCCGCGGCGAGGGAACCTCCTTCCCGGTGGACGCCGTCTACACCACGCCCAACAGCCCGCACCAGCTCGCCATGATGCCGGATATCAGCGTCGACCTGGAGTTGCGGGAAGGCGTGGACGCCCTCTACGTGACCCGCCCCCAGAAAGAACGGTTCAGCGAGACGGAAACGGGGAAAGCTGCCTTCCCGGTGGTGAACAAGCAGCTGCTCCGGGACCGGGCCTTCCGCAAGTCGCTCGTCATGCACCCGCTGCCCCGCGTCGACGAACTTTCCATGGATATCGACACGGACGAGCGGAGCGCCTACTTCAAGCAGGCCGCCCGGGGCGTGCCGGTGCGCATGGCGCTGCTGGCGGCGCTGCTCGGCGTGCGGAACATCGAGGTGCCCAAAGTGGAATCGCCACAGCCGATCGCCTACCCCCGCTATGTCCAGAAACCGTCGCCCACCTGCACCAATCCCAAATGCGTCTCCGTGCAGAAGACGGAGACCAAGTACCTGGAGCCGGACTTCATCATCGTGAACCACGACCCGCTGACGCTGCGCTGCACCTACTGCGAGCACGGCATCGAGCCGGCCTACGTCGCCAGCGCGGAGTGGCACGAGGGTAAGAAGGAGACGAAGAAGTACCACGCCGCCAACAGCCACTGGGCCCGGGACATCCGGCCGGAGAACCTCATCGTCTTCAACTCGGAGATGGAAGCGCAGGCCCACGGCTACAAGCCGAGCCATTTCACCGGAGGTCATGCGAACTCATGACGCCGCCGCTCCTTATAAAAAACGGGCGTATTATCGACCCGGCCAACAACGTGGATATGAAGGGCAGCCTGTTCATCAAAGACAAACTTATCGCCTGGATGGGACAGGGCGAGCCGCCGGAGGCGGACTGCGTCACCATCGACGCCGAGGGACTCATCGTCTGCCCGGGGTTCATCGATCTCCACACCCACCTGCGCCAGCCGGGCGAAGAGCGGAAGGAGACCATCGCTACCGGCACCCGCGCGGCGGCGAAGGGCGGCTTCACCACCGTCTGCTGCATGCCGAACACGAAGCCGGCGCTCGATTCCGCTGAGATGATACAGTGGGTGCGGGAGGTGGCCAAGACGGACGCCGTTATCCGTGTGCTGCCCATCGGCGCGGTGACCGTCGGGAGAATGGGCGAGGAGCTCGTCGACATGGCCGAGCTGGAGCTGGCCGGCGCCTGCGCCTTCAGCGACGACGGCTCGCCGGTCGCCAGCCCGGAGCTCATGAAAAAGGCCCTGGAGTACGGGCGGGACTTCGGGCTGCCAATTGTAGACCACTGTGAGAACATGTTCCTGACCCAAGAAGGCCAGATGAACGAGGGGGAGGTCGCCCGTGAGCTCGGCCTGCGGGGCATCCCGCCCCAGGCGGAGGAGCTCATCATCAAGCGGGACCTCGACCTGGCCCGCGAGACGGGCGGGCACATCCATATCGCGCACGTCAGCACCGCCCGCTCGGTGGAGATGATACGGGCCGCCAAGGAGACGCGCGTTCCCGTCACGGCGGAGGCGACGCCCCACCACCTGACCCTGACGGAGGAGACTGTCCGCGAGGCCGGGACCATGGCCAAAGTCAACCCGCCCCTCCGGACGGCGTCGGACGTCAAGGCGCTCGTCCAGGGACTGAACGACGGTGTCATCGACGCCGTGGCCACGGACCACGCCCCCCACGCCGTCGCGGACAAGGACGTTCCCTTCGAGCAGGCCGCCTTCGGTATCAGCGGACTGGAGACGGCGCTCGGGAATCTCGTGGGGCTGGTGATGAAGAGCCAGCTCAGCCTCAACACCCTCATCGAGGTCCTCACCGTCGCGCCCGGCCGCGTGCTCGGCTACGAGAAGTTCGGCACGCTCGGGGTCGGCCTGCCGGCGGATATTACGATATTCGACCTGCACAGGGAATGGACCGTCGAGCCGGCGAAATTCGTCTCGAAGGGCAAGAACACGCCGCTCGCCGGGAAGAAGCTCCGCGGCAAGGTGATGGCGACCATCTTCGAGGGAACGCCGGTCTACCTCGACGAAACAATGACGATCGAAACGGGAATCACTTCATGAGTACGACAGCCTACCTCGTCCTGGCGGACGGCACCAGCTACCGCGGCTTCGCCTTCGGGGCGGACACGGACACCATCGGCGAGGTGGTGTTCAACACGAGCATGGCCGGCTACCAGGAAATGCTCACCGACCCCTCCTACGCCGGGCAGATACTGATGCCCACCTATCCGCTCATCGGGAACTACGGCACGAACATGATCGACGATGAATCACGAAAAATACAGGTGAAAGGCTTCGTCGTCCGGGAGGAGTGCGTCGCGCCGAGCCACTACCAGAACGTGAAGACGCTGGATGACTACCTGAAAGCCCAGGGAATACCCGGCATCTGGGGCATCGATACACGCGCCGTTACCCGCCGGCTCCGCTCCGCCGGCGTCATGATGGGCACGATCACCACCGGCGACCCCGCCACAGCCCTGGAGGCCATCAAAAAGGCGCCGGACTACGGGGAGATAGATTTCGTCCACGAAGTGACCTCGAAGGAGCCCTACCGGTGGAACGAGGGGAACGGAGAAAAACCGTATCACGTCGTCGTGCTGGACTGCGGCCTCAAGTACAACATCCTGCGGCTGCTCAACCGGCACGGCTGCCGCGTCACCGTCGTCCCCTGCACGACCCCGGCCGGGGACATTTTCAAGCTGGCGCCGGACGGCGTGCTGCTCTCTCCCGGCCCCGGTGACCCGGATCTGCCCAAGGTGAACTACATCGTGGAAACGGTCAAGCAACTGGTGGGGAAACAGCCTATCATGGGGATCTGCTTCGGCAATCAGCTCATCAACCGGGCGTTCGGCGGCAGGCATTTCAAGCTGAAGTTCGGCCACCGGGGCGGCAACCACCCCGTCAAGGAGGTGGCGACGGGGCTCGTCCACATCACCGCCCAGAACCACGGCTACGCGGTGGACCCGGACTCGGTCGGCAAGGAGCTGGAAATCACCCACCTCAACCTGAACGACGGCACCGTGGAGGGCCTGCGGCACCGGGAGCTGCCCATCTTCTCCATCCAGTACCACAGCGAGGCATCGCCGGGACCGCTTGATAACGTGCACCAGTTCAAGCTGTTCGTGGAGAGCATCAAAAAGCACAAGGGGGGCTAGTGGAAGAGTGTGACGCGCAGCTGCGGCGGGAGCTGGAAAGCATCTTCCGCGAGCAGGGCATTTTGCCGGACCGGCCGATAGCCTGCGCCTGGCACCGCGCCGGACCGCCGCCCGGCTGCATCATCACCTGGGACATGGCGGAGTGCCAGTACTGCTCCTTCTACAAGCCGGTGGAGGAACCCGACAAGAATAATGAGTAAAGGAGACTGAAAAATGACCGAAAACCTGACCGACAAGTCCGTAATGACCTTCCTGGACGAGCTGGCGAGCTCCCAGCCCGCACCCGGCGGCGGCAGCGTGGCCGCTCTGGCCGGGGCCCTCGGGGCCGGCCTCATCAGCATGGTCTGCAACCTGACGCTGGGCAAGAAGAAGTATGCCGATGTGGAGCAGGATATCAACGACCTCGTCACGAAGTCCGAGGCGCTCCGGGCCAAGCTGGCCGGACTGCTGGAAGCGGACGTGAAGGCGTACACGGAGCTGAACACCACCATGAAGATGCCCCGCGATACCGAGGAACAGGTAACCGCCCGTACGAAGGCCATGGACACCGCCCTGAAGGCCGCCACCGGCGTGCCGATGCAGATCGCCGAGGTGTGCGCCGAGGTCATGGACCTCTGCCGCCCCGCCGCCGAGAAGGGCAACGTCAATGCCGTCAGCGACGCCGGCGTGGCCGTCCTCCTGGCGGAAGCCGGGCTGCGGAGCGCGGCGCTGAACGTCCTCATCAACCTGGGCTATCTCAAGGACGAGGCCTTCGTGACGGAGAACCGGAAACACCTGGACGACGTCCTCACCGGCCGGCCGAAACTCCGCGACGAGATATACGACTACGTAGCCAGCAAACTGTAAATAATAAAATTTGGAGGCATTTACCATGAGCGCGACGATTTTAAGCGGCAGCGACCTCGCCAAGACCATGCGGCAGGAGATCAATGACGAGGTAGCCGCCTTCAAGGAGAAGCACGGCTACGTCCCGACGGCGGCCATCGTGCGGGCGGGGGAAGACCCGGCGTCCGTCAGCTATGCCAACGCCCTGGAGAAGTCCCTCGGGGCGCGGGGGCTGGGGTTCCAGCTCCACACTTTGCCGGAGAGCGCCAGCCAGGCGGACATCGTCGCGCTGGTGGCCAGGCTCAACGCGGATAAAGACATCCACGGCATCATGGTGCAAGAGCCGCTGCCCAAGGGCATCGACGAGGCGGCCGTGAAGGACGCCCTCTCCCCGTCCAAGGACATCGACGGCGTGCACCCGGTCAACACCGGTCGGCTGGCGCAGGCGGGACCGGTCGGGCGCCCGGCCATGGTGGGGCCGTTCTTCGCCCCGGCCACGCCCTCCGGCGGGCTGGAAATCCTGAAGCGGAACAACGTGACCATGAAGGGCAAGCACGCCGTGGTCGTGGGGCGCTCCACCATCGTCGGCAAGCCGATGGCGCTGCTGCTCCTCCGGGAGAACGCCAGCGTCTCGCTCTGCCACTCGGCGACCGAGGACCTGGCCGGCATGTGCCGCACCGCGGACATCCTTTGCGCGGCGGTGGGCCGGGCCAACATGATCAAGGGCGACTGGATCAAGCCCGGGGCGGTCGTCATCGACTTCGGGGTGAACTTCGTGGATGACAAGATGACCGGCGACGTGGCCTTCGACGAGGCGGTCGAGGTGGCGGGGATGATCACCCCGGTGCCCGGCGGCACCGGCCCGATGACCAACGTCATGCTGATGAAGAACCTGATCGCCGCCGCGGAGATGCAGGCGCAGTAAGGCAATTTGTCAGTCTGAGGGAGGGCCGCTCCGGACGGTATAAAGATAATAGATGTGGGTAAACGAAAAACGTGAATAATTAGTAGCAGAGAGGGCCAATATTCTGCAAGAGGAAATCCAAAGGATCTTAAAATTTATCGGCGGACTTGTCGATAATAAACCTACAACGAAAGCATTGCTGAAAGAATATGAGATGTGTCAGCAAGCAGCAACGGCTTCGCAAGCGCGCATATGGCAGATTACAGGTATTTTATTCATTCTTGCTTTGGGCAGCCCGTTTGCGATTCTGTTAACTACCGATTGTGCCACTGATGTTGCTCAAATGTTAAAGTTGATTCCTATTGCTGTATTGGCTA
>CAZOMF010000030.1:7812-15326 GCA_964580635.1 uncultured Dehalococcoidaceae bacterium | reverse complement strand
CCCTGCCCGTTGGTCTGGCCGGGGGCGGTATCATTGTGGAAATAGTACAGCGGCCAGTTCTTGTAGGTCGTCTGCATGGTGCCGTCACTCCGCGTGATGGAGCCGAAATCACCCGCATTCAGAGAGGACGGCACGGAGATGGTGGACGTGTAGAAAACGGGCCAGATAGTCAGGTTGTTACCGCTCACGTTACTGACGCCGGGGGAGTCCGCCGTGGTCCAGTAGAGGGTCATGCCGCTGCCGTCCACAAGGTAAAACTGGCCCAGTGTCGCACTGGTCATGACGTTGATGGTGTAGGCGGCCGGCGAGGTGCTCGTGGTCGTGGTCGGCGGGGTGGATGTGGTCGTCGTCGTGGGTGGCGTGGACGTGGTGGTCGTCGGCGGGGTGGATGTGGTCGTCGTCGTGGTGCCCGAGCTGCATGCCGCCACGAGCAGCAGGATGCCGGTTATCAGGACGACCAGCATGGTTAGCAATACACTCTTTTTCATAGTACCTCCTTAGCGGTGCCTATTTTCCTTTATTCACGTATGATGCTCATCGAATTTCACGAGCTAGCTGTTGACGTTCATGGGGACCTGCGCGGTGACCGGAGGACTAAGGGGGGTATTATCGTTGTTCACCAGTTGCACGCTCAACGTGTGCGGTCCCCTGAAAAACAACGTGGACCACAGGTGCGAGGTATCCACGCTTACGACGTACGTTCCCGGAGCGCTCAGGGCGGGCTGCCCGGCGGTGGTCGGAGGCTGAACATCGAGGTAGTAGACCAGGTGCCCTTCTCCCGGGACGTTGGCCTGCCCTGTCTTGTCCACCAGCTTGAAACCGGAGACATTTACGGTGATCCAGACATTGTTGACGAACTCGTACCCTCCGGGGGTCGGCAGGATAATCGACACGGTAGGTGTCATTGCCGGCGTGGTGGCCGGCGGCGAGGTGGTAGTAGTGGTCGCCGTCGTGGGAGGTGGGGGCGCCGGCGTGGTGGTCGTGGCAGGCGGAGGTGACGTAGCCGGCGGAGTGGACGTGACGGTCGTCGATGTCGTCGGCGGGGCCGATGTGGTCGTCTTCGTGGCCGTACTCGTGGTCGTGTTCGGGGCAACAGAGCCCGAACCGCAGGCAGATACGGGCAGCACGATGGCAAACCCCAGTGCGGCGAGCGCGATCGGCAATCGGTTTCTTCTCATGGTTTCCCAGCTATCGCAGTGTAAAATAGTCTGTCACCCGGTTACCCCCCGAAGACATTGATCTTCGAGACAGCGACCACTGGCGGCGCCAACGGCGTTCCATCGTTATTGACCAGTTCCGCCGAGAGGGTATACGAGCTTTCGATCAGGCCCGTCCACGTATGGGTCGTCGCGGTGCTCGTAACGGATTCCTCGGGTTTGGAAACGAGCGGACTTCCCGGGCTGTCTTCATGGATGGAATAAATAATATGTCCGTGTCCGGGCGCGTTCGGCCGGCCGGTCCCATCGACCAGGTCGAACCCGGACACCTGCACCACCACCGTGACCTTGTCGGTCCCCGCCAGGTACGTGTTCGTCTCCGGCTGCACGATCGTGATCGACGGCCCTGCCGGCGGTGCCGGCGTCGTGGTCGCAGGCGTCGACGAGGTCGTAGGGACGGACGAGGTCGTCGTTGTCGCAGTGGTGGTCGTCGTCATGGTAGTGGTCGCGGGTGTTGAAATAGTGGCCGGGCTCGTCGTCGAAACGGTCGTGGGCGTGGTCGTCGTCGCCGGCGGCGTGGTCGACGCCGTTCCCGAGCACCCGGCCGCGAGTATACCTATAATGATGGGCAGTGAGGCAAGCGCCATTCGAGCTTTCGTCCCGTTCATTCGTTACTGTTCATGGGATGGCGAAGCGGGGCGCCGCGGGGGCGCCCCGCTTCGCTAGAGTTCAGGCTAAGGCATGCTGCCGGTGGCCCCGAGCTTCAGCGCCACGAGCACCGGATTAGAACCGCCACCGTAGGGGAAGATGATGGTATCCTTAGCGACCGACGGCCAGCCGTTGATGCTGGCGCCGGCGGGCCCCTTCATCGTCCACACCTGAGCACCGGTCGTCTTGTTGAAGGCGTAGAGGGTGCCGTCGAAGGTGGAGGTGAAGACGAGGTCGTTGACGACCGTCGCCGCGCCGAAGTTCATGCTCGGCAGCGTGTCGTCCCAGAGTATTTTACCCGTATTGACGTCGAGGGCCGCGAGGCCGCCCGTGCCGCCGCTGAAAGCGTCCAGGCTCTGCAGGCCGTAGGCGTTGTACTTGGCCCCGAGGTCGACGTACGGCACGTAGATGATGCCGTCGGAAAAGGCCATGTGGGTCTCGATGCCGCCGAGCAGGCCCGGATACACGTCCACCGTGGTGTCAGTAGGCAGCGCGCCCAGGGTATCGTTCTGGTGCTTGCCGACCGGCGTGCTCCACAGGGTGGCGCCCGTCGTCTGGTCGATCGCGAAGACGATACCGGCCTTGCCGCCGGCGATAACGACCGGCGTGGACCCGTTGGTGCCGTAGAGGTTGGTCGCGGTCACCAGCATCGGGGTGTTCTGCAGGTCATGGTCGTAGATATCGTGCGGGAAGGTCTGGTTGTACCAGAGCAGCTTGCCGCTGGAAGCGTCCATCGCGAGGACGCTGTCGGAGTACAGGTTGGGGCCGGGGCGCTGGGCGGCGTTGGGATAGCCATTCGCCCCGCCGTAGCCGTAGCCGCCGGGGTTCTTGGTGCCCCAGTAGATAACGCCGGTGCTGGTATCGATGGAGGGCGGGAACCAGGAGCCGGAACCATCGTTGAACTGGGGATTGCCGAAGAAGTTGGAGCTGTCGGTGGTGGAGAAGCTCCACTTGACGCGGCCGGTGGCCTGGTCGATGCCCCACTCGTAGCCGTCGACGCCGCCATACTCGGTCCCGCCGACATGGGGGCCGGTGGAGGTGAAGACCAGGTTATCGTAGGGTATCGGCTGGATGTTGCTGTGGGAGTTTGAGTTGGCGGTGGAGAGGTTATCGGACCACATCAGCGCGCCGGTGTTCATATCCCAGGCGGCGATATCGTAAGAGTTGGACGAACCGAAGACCTTCCCCCAGCCGACGCAGACACCCGCCGGTCCGATCCAGGTGTGGTTATCGCTGACGTACCAGTTCACCTTGCCGGTGGTAAAATCGATGGACCAGACGTTGTAAGCATTGTCCCCGAGATACACGGTATTGCCCATGATGATGGGATTGGTGGACGTGGCGCCCTTGAGCGGCACCGTCCAGGCAACGCCCAGCGTGTTCACGTTCTGGGAGTTGATCGAGGCGGTCGTCGATTCCCGTGTCGATTCATAGTTGCCCTGGGGCAGCGGCCAGTCCCCGGCGTACTGGGTCACTTCCGGCGGGATGGCGGGCCCGGAGGGCACGGGTGTCGCGGTGGTGGTCACGGTGGCGGTGGCGGTCGTTGTCGCGGTGGCCGTGGTGGTAACCGTGGCCGCCGGGGCTGTCGTCGTCGCCGTGGTGGTCACAGTGGACGGCGGCGCCGTGGTTGTCGAGGTTACCGTGGTGGTAGCCGCACCGGAACAACCCATCAGCGCCAGCAGCACCAGGCCGAGCGAGAGAGGCAAGATTTTACGCAACAGGCTCTTCATGGTTTTCTCCTTTTAGTTGTATTGCTCATAAACGGCGTCTTTCAGGGTACCCGGGCCACGTCCTTGAAAAGACTATCCGATGCTTTAGTATTGAGAATACTCGTTCAATCGTGAAATAGTCATACCAAATCATTGACAAACATTACAGAATCATTACAAATGGTTAATAATTGATTAAACTTCTCAACTTGATCAATAATTCTCAACCTCTTACCGACAACCGAGCTATCCGGTCGACGCGCTGGCGTCACCACCGCTGGCACGTCCGATTGACAAACCGGAACAGCGGGCCTAGACTTAACAGTAGACCAACCGGTCGGTTCGAGCATGGCAAAGAGTACACAACTGGAATCCGGTAACGCCCGGGAACGCATCCTCAATACGGCGGAGGACGTGATCGCGCGGCGGGGCTACGCGGCCGCCGGCGTGCAGGAGATCGTGGAGCGGTCCGGGACCTCCAAAGGGAGCTTCTACTTCCACTTTCCCAGCAAGGAAAAGATGGTCATGGCGCTGTTCGAGCGCATGAGCCAGAAGCTCATCGACAAGGTCCACCGCACCATCGTCAAGGAGCCCACGCCGCTCCACCGGGTGGCCGCCAGCATCGATACCCTCATGGCTGTATTCGCCGCCAAGCGGACGATAGCCCACGTGCTGTTGCTCAACATCGCCGGGAACGGCAAGGCGATCGACCGCAAGTTCCTGCCCATCACGGAGAAATTCTCCTCCCTCATCCGGCAGGAGCTCGACGCCGCCATCGACGCCGGGCAGATAGAGCCGGTCGATACCGGGCTCGTCGCGCTGATGTGGGTCGGCAGCATCCGCGAGGTCATTTTCCACTGGCTGCTCACCGGCAAGCCCTCCCCGCTGACGCTGGCGACGCCGGCGCTGCGCACGGCCCTGCTGAGGAGCGTCGGCGCGGCGGACCCGCGGAACGTCACCGCCGGAGGTAAGGGAGCGCGGTGAACCAGTCCGGCATCATCACGTCCACCCTGGACCGGGACGGACTGGAGGCGCTCTGTCGCCGCGGTCTCGAACGGGCGACCGGCCTCGGGCAGCCGGTACTCGTCAGCCTCACCGTCCCCTATGCCGGCGAGAACGACCCGCTCGTCCTGTTCAGTAAATCCGGCCAAACCGCGGCCAAGCGCTGGTTCTGGTACCGTCCCAGGCAGGGCTTCTGGCTCGTCGGGCGCGGCACAGCGGTCGAGCCGACGGGAACCACCGTCGGGCCGACCGAAGCCATCAAGCGGCGCCACGCCGAGCTGCTGGCCATGGCCGTCACCGAAGGCCCGGACGGAGAAGGCAGCGGACCGGTCTTTTTCGGCGGTTTCCGCTACGACCCGCTGACACCGCCGGACCCCGTCTGGCAGGGTTTCCCTGCGGCGAGTTTCACGCTGCCGCGGTTCCTGTTCAGCCATTCGGACGGGCGACGGCGGCTCACCGTCAATGCCCTCGTTAACGGGGACAGCGACGTTCAGGCGCTTACCGAATCGATACTGTTCGACCTGCACGGAATCGAAACGGCTCACTCCATAATGCCCGCTCAACCCGCACTCATCGAGACAATTGAAGATTCCCGGGACGAGTGGCGGCGGCGGGTGACAGCGGCCCTGAAACGCATCGAGGCGGGAAGCCTCAGCAAGGTGGTACTCGCACGGCGGCGGATACTCAAGGCCGACAGTAATTTTTCACCGGAGGCAGCCCTCGCCTGCCTCTCGCGGGCGTACCCGAGCTGCGCCGTCTTCGCGGCCGACAGCGGGGACGGTGTGTTCCTGGGGGCCTCGCCGGAAGGGCTGGCGTCCGTCACGGGGGGGCGGCTGTCCGTCGCCTGCCTGGCCAGCAGTGCGCCGCGGGGGACGACCCCGGACGAGGACGCGATGTACCGGCACTACCTGATCGAGGACGGCAAGGAGCGCCGCGAGCACGCGGCGGTGGTCGGGATGCTGGCGGACGCGCTGCGGGACGTCTGCCGTGAACTGCGCTGGCCGGAAGAGCCGCAGGTAATGAAGCTGAAAAACATCCAGCACCTCTATACGCCGTTCACAGGCCGGTTGGAGCCGGGAGTGCCTATCCTCGATATCGTCAAGCGGCTCCACCCGACACCGGCGGTCGGGGGCGTACCCGTCGCGCCGGCCCTCGAACTCATAAGGGAGCTGGAAGGCGACCGCGGCTGGTACGCCGCGCCGGTGGGGTGGTTCGACCGGGAGGGGGACGGCGACTTCGTCGTCGCGATACGGTCGGCGCTGCTGCGCGACGACACGGCGTATCTCTACGCCGGCTGCGGCATCGTGGCGGGTTCGGAACCCGACCGCGAGTACGACGAAACGGAACTCAAATTTCAACCCCTGCTGGCGGCGCTGGCCCCGGAGCGGTAGTCATGGCCAGGGAGAACCGCAACTACGTCATCGCCGGGGCCTTCGTGGAAGCGCTTGCCCGGGCCGGACTGCGGCACGTCTGCATCTGCCCCGGCTCCCGCTCCACGCCGCTGACGATATCCTTCGACCGGGCGGCGGGCATCAAAAAGTGGGTGCACCTCGACGAGCGCTCGGCGGGCTTTTTCGCCCTCGGCATGGCGAAGTACCTCGGCGAGCCGGTGGCGCTCGTGTGCAGCTCCGGAACGGCGGCGGCCAACTTCCTGCCGGCGGTCGTCGAGGCACGCTACGGCGCGGTGCCGCTGCTCGTCCTCACGGCGGACCGGCCGCCGGAGCTGGTAGACTGGGGATCGTTGCAGACGATAGACCAGACACGGCTCTACGGCGGCCACGCCAAGTGGTACGTTACCATGCCCCCGCCGGAGGCCGCGCCGAACCTGATATACCATGCCCGGGCGACGGCGGCCCGGGCCTTCGCGACGGCAACGGCGGCGCCGGCCGGACCGGTGCACCTGAATTTCCCCTTCCGGGAACCGCTCGAACCGCGTGTCGTGCCGGAGGACATGCCGGTCGACGAGCCAAACCTGGCGGAAGACATCCCACCGGTCAAGATACTGGAAAGCGAAGCACTGCCGCCGGAGAGCGAGCTGCGGCGGCTGGCGGCGGAACTGGAAGGCATTGAAAAAGGGCTCATCGTCTGCGGACCGGGTCCCGGCGGGCCGTCCGCGGAGGCGGCGGCGGCACTGGCGCAAAAGCTCGGCTATCCGGTGCTGGCGGACTGCCTCTCCGGGGTGCGCTGCGGTACCCACGACCAGAGCCTTGTCATTGACTGCTACGACGCGTTCATCGGGAACGCAACGGCAGCATTGGAACCAGAGAGCGTGCTGCGGTTCGGGGCGGTGCCCGTCTCCAAGCCGCTCGTCGGGTTCCTGGAGCGCTGCCGGGGGGCGCGGCATATCCACATCGACGGCGGGGCGGGCTGGCGCGACCCGGGCTACCTGGCGGGAGAGATGTGGCGCACGGACGCGACCCGGTTCTGCGAAGGCCTCGTCGCGCAAATCGGAACCAACCGGCCGCCCGACGCGTGGGTAAAGGCCTGGCAGGAAACCGCCGCAATGACCCGAACGGCTGTCCGGGAACAGCTCGACGGGTTTGAAAACCTGTTCGAGGGCACGGTCTTTGCCGAGCTGGCGGACCTGCTGCCCAGCGGCAGTCTGCTGTTCGCGGGGAACAGCATGCCGGTGCGGGACCTCGACACGTTCTTCCCGGCCTCGGACAAAGCCGCTACCTTTCTTGCCAACCGCGGGGCGAGCGGCATCGACGGGGTGACCTCGACGGCGCTGGGCGTGGCCGCAGCGAGTGGGCAACGGGTGACGCTAGTATCAGGAGATATTTCTTTTTACCACGACATGAACGGACTGCTGGCGGCCGGACGGTTCGGGCTGGACGCGACCATCATCGTGCTCAACAACGACGGCGGCGGCATTTTTTCGTTCCTGCCGCAGGCCGCCTACGAGGACGTGTTCGAGCCCTATTTCGGCACGCCGCAC
>CAZOMF010000030.1:0-7712 GCA_964580635.1 uncultured Dehalococcoidaceae bacterium | reverse complement strand
CGCTCGAAGGGCATATTCTCAACCTTGAAATTCGCGGCGAGGGGCAGGAGGCGGTGCTGGCGCTCCACGGGTTCACCGGCAACATGGGGCAATGGGAACCCTTCGCGGCGGTGGCTGAGAAAGAATACCGGGTAGTGACGGTCGACCTGCCGGGGCACGGCGGTTCGGACGCACCGGAGGCACTGGCGCTCTACGACATAGACCACACTATCCGGGCGCTGGGAGAGGTCCTGGACAAGCTGGATATTACACGAGTCCACTGGCTCGGCTACTCGCTCGGGGGGCGTATCGCCATCGGGGCGGCGGCCGGGCTGCCGCAACGGACGCTCAGTCTCACCGCCATCGGCGCCTCACCGGGGCTGGCCACGGAAGCGGAACGGGCGGCCCGCCGCGAGAGCGATGAAAAGCTGGCCTGGAAGCTGGAAATGGAAGGGATCGCAGCGTTCGTCGAGTACTGGGAAGCCCTGCCGCTCTGGAAGAGCCAGGCGCGGCTATCGGGGACGGCACGACGGGCATTGCATGAACAGCGATTGACCAATAACCCGGTCGGCCTGGCGAACAGCCTGCGGGGCATCGGGGTGGGTTCGCAGCCGGACTTCCGGCCCGGACTGGCGTCGCTCCGCGCGCCGGCACTGTTCGTAGCCGGGGCGGAGGACGAGAAATACGCCGCCATCGCGCGAGAGATGGGGGACCTCGTGGCAGGGAGCCGAGTGGAGATAGTCCCGGAGAGCGGGCACGCCGTCCACCTGGAGCAGCCACAGTGTTTCCAAAATGCCGTGTGGGAGTTCCTGCATAAGGTTAAAACTAACGTAACAGGGAGCCGGTCGAACCCATGATGCCGGAACGATACCCGGGCGGTATATCGTCCACCGATACACCGAGACCGGGCGCGGTCGGCGTCTGCAGGCGCCCCCGCGCGGGCACGAGCCGGGGTACGGTGAAGTCCGCCTCGAAGAGGGCGGCGGTGCCGAGGCCGTGGGCAACGTCCGTATCGACGGCGGAGGCGAGGTGGGCGCAGGCGGCGATGCCGACGCTCGATTCCAGCGAGGTGGTGACGACGGCGGTTTTCCCGGCGGCTTTCGCCTGCTCGGCGATGGCGAGCGAAACCCTCAATCCGCCGAGACGGGCCGGCTTGAGGATGAAGAAATCGGCGGCGGCGGCGGCGAGCAGGCGGCGGAAATCATCGAGCGAAGTGAGCGACTCGTCGGCGGCGAGGGGAACGGTGACGGCCCGGCGGACGGCAGCCAGTCCTTCGATACTATCGGCAGGGACGGGCTGCTCGATGTACTCGATGTTGTATCGCGACAGACGGTTGATGGCCTCGATGGCGGCGGCGGGGTCCCAGGCCATGTTGGGGTCGAGCCGGAGCTTGACATCCGGACCGAGAGCCGCGCGGACGGCTCCGACGAGGGCTTCGTCATTTTCCGTACCGATTTTAAGTTTAAGGGAAGAAAACCCCTGCCCTGCCGCAGCGACGGCCGCGGCAACGGCTTTCTCCGGCGAGGCGACGGTGATGAGCGCGTTGACCGGGAGCGAAGTGGGACGTCCGCCCAGAACGACCGAAACGGGATGGCCGGAACATTTCCCCTTTATGTCAAGCAGGGCGGTCTCCAGCCCGAAACGCAACGGAGCAGGCAACGTCGGTGTTGCCGGGGCGGCGAGGAGGTTATCGACGTCTTGCCCTACCCAACCGGGTGCGGCCTGCTCCAGCGCGTCGGCGACAGCGCGGACCTCTTCGATGAACGACGGCCCGACCGGGGACGCCTCCCCGAGGCCGGTAACGCCGACGTCGGTACTCACCCAGAGCAAGAGACCGTGCCGCAAACCGGCGCGGTCCCGCGAGGTGCGGAACTCGTCCTCGAACGGCAGGACGTACCCCTGCCAGGCGATGCCGGTGATCTTCATGACTTCAAACAACGGGAGATGCGATGAACGGACCCCTGCATGATATACGCGTCCTGGACGCCAGCCGCATCCTGTCCGGTCCGTACTGCACGATGCTGCTGGCGGACCTGGGGGCGGAAGTCCTCAAGGTGGAGTACCCGCGCGGGGGCGACCCGGCCCGGACGCTCCATCCCTTCGTGGGGGACGACAGCGCCTTCTTCCTCAGCGTCAACCGCGGTAAAAAGAGTATCACACTCGACCTGTCCACGCAAACCGGCAGAGAGCTGTTTCTGCGGCTGGTGAAGCAGTGCGACGTACTCGTGGAAAACTTCGTCCCCGGCACCATGGCCAGGTTCGGACTGGACTACGAGAGCGTCAAGGACATCAACCCGAAGCTCGTCTACGCCAGTATCTCCGGTTTCGGGCAGGACGGGCCGGAGGCCGACCGGCCGGCGCTCGATATCATCGTCCAGGCGATGGGTGGCATCATGAGCATCACCGGCGAGCCGGACGGCCACGTAGTGCGGCCGGGACCGTCGCTCGGGGACAGCGTAGCCGGCACCTTCGCGGCGCTTTCCATCGTCAGCGCCCTCCACCAGCGCCACGAGACCGGGAAAGGGCAGTACGTGGATACGGCCATGCTCGACTGCCAGGTCACGCTCATGGAGAACGCCTTCGCGCGATATTTTGCCACCGGAACATCGCCTGGCCCGCTCGGGACGCGGCACCCCTCGGCGGTGCCGTTCCAGGTCTTCGACGCGAGCGACGGGCAACTCGTCATCGCCTTACTCACCAACGACGCCGCCACCTGGCACCGCTTCTGCGAGGCCATCGAGCGTCCGGACCTCGGCACAGACCCGCGGTACCAGGACAACGCCGGGCGGATGAAGCATGTGGACGAGCTCGTGGCAGAGCTGCAGAAAACCACCGCGAAAAAGACCGTGGCGGCGTGGCTCGAAATCTTGCGGGCAGCGGACATCCCCTGCGGCCCCATCAACGACTTGGCGGCGGTGGCGGCGGACCCGCAGGTACGGTACCGCGGGATGCTGCCGAAGATACCGCATCCCCAGAAAGGTGCCTGGCCGGTGGCCAACACGCCCTTCCACCTGAGCGGCGCGACGACCGGGCCGGCGGGAGCTTCGCCGCGGCTGGGGGAGCACACGAACGCCGTGCTGAAAGACCTGCTCGGCCTGAACGACGAGGAAATCGACGCCCTGCGCCGCGACGGCGTTATCCAGTGACCGGAGGAAAACCATGACGAACTACAAAGACATTGTTTATACGAAAGAGGACGGCATCGCCCGGGTGCGTATCGACCGGCCGAGGAGCCTCAACGCCTTCCGTCCGCAGACCATCGACGAGATGCGGGCGGCCTTCCAGGACGCCTGGGACGACGATTCAGTCGGCGTGGTGGTGCTCGGCGGGCCGGGCAACTTCTGCGTCGGCGGGGACGTCAAGGTACGCGGCGAGGGCGGCTACAAGGATGCGGGGGGCAAGGTGCGGCTCCAGGTGACGCTGCTCCACCGCTTCATCCGGGAGATACCCAAGCCGGTCATCGCGGCGGTGGACGGCTACGCCATCGGCGGGGGGCACGTCCTCCACGTCATCTGCGACCTCACCATCGCCTCGGAGCGGGCGGTGTTCGGGCAGGTGGGGCCCAAGTACGGGAGCTTCGACGGCGGCTTCGGCGCCATCTACCTGGCCCGCATCGTGGGAGAAAAGAAGGCGCGGGAGATATGGTACCTCTGCAAGCGGTATTCGGCGAAGGAAGCCCTCGATATGGGCCTCGTCAACACGGTGGTGCCGGTGGAGAAGTTCGAGGAGACGGTGACCGAGTGGTGCCGCGAGCTGCTCCAGCGCGGGCCGACGGCGCTCCGCTTCCTCAAGCACGCCTTCAACGCGGACACGGACCACGTCTACGGCCTCCAGAACCTGGCCCACGGGGCCAACGCCCTCTACTACGCCACCGACGAGGGCAAGGAGGGGACGCAGGCGTTCATCGAGAAGCGGCCGCCGGACTTCTCGCCGTACCGCAGCCATCCCTGGTGATTCTCAAAAAATGGCAGAAACGCTGACAAAACCTCAAACCTGCCCGGCGACGGCATGGTACTACGTACGGCTGTGGGTGCGGGCGGGACGGCCGTTCACCCTCACCGCGGCGGTGGTGCCGGTGCTGGTGGGGTCGGCGCTGGCCTACCGGGACGGCGTGGCGTCCGTCCTGCTTTTCATCCTGATACTGGTGGCGAGCCTGCTCGTACAGATAGCCGCCAACCTGGTGGACGAGTACTCCGACCACGCCCGGCCGGAGGGCAAAGAAAAGCACCTGGCGCCCTACAAGGTCATCGCCTTGGGGCTGCTCTCGCACCGGGCGGTAAAGCGGGGGGCTGCCATTTGCCTGGCGGCGGCGACCGGTATCGGGATTTACCTCGTCATCGTGTCCGGGTGGCCGCTGCTCGTGTTGTGCCTGGCGAGCGCGGCGGCGGCCTACCTCTACTCCGGCGGGCCGAAGCCGCTCGGCGCGTACGGGGTGGGGCAGCCCCTCGTCTTCGTCTTCATGGGACCGGTGATGGTGCTGGGGACGTACTTCGTCTTCGCCAAGGCGTTTCCGCTCGAAGTGCTGTGGTTCTCCCTGCCGGTCGGTCTCAACATCACCAACATCCTCGTCGCCAACGACCTGCGCGACCGGGAAGAGGACGTAACGGCGCGGAAAATGACGCCGGTGGCGCTCTTCGGGGAGCGGTTTGGACGATGGGAGTGGATCGTCTTCCTGCTGGCGGCCTACCTCATCGTCATCAACCGGGCGCTCAACGGCTACGGGCCGTGGCTGCTGCTGACGCTGGCGACGTTGCCGGCCGCCGTCCTGACGTTACGCCTCATTTTGAAGGGGGGCGACCGGGGACAGCGGGCGCTGGCGCTGCGGGCCTCGGCGCGGCTCAACGGGTACTTCGGGGTGCTGCTGGCGGTGGGCATCGTGCTGGGGCACCTGATCTAGCGGCGAACCATTCTTCATGGGGATGTTAGCCTCATTGGAGTCCCACACTCACGGATTCTTCGGTCACCCCGCTCCCTCAGCATGACATTCGAAGCAAAGCCTTCGGGACGGACTGCTTCGTCCGCCCGGGGCGGACCCGCAATGACAGGCGGGGCTCATCCTTCGACAGGCTCAGGACGAACGGAGCACCGGGTCTTGACAACTCGATATACTGTATACTAGTATATAGTATATGAAGCAAAACCGGAGGGACGGTCGCATGACCCTGACGAACATAAAGACCCAGCAGCACTCCTACGACGCGGACAGGGAACTCCTGCTCAAGCGGATGCGGCGCATCGAGGGACAGGCAAAGGGCATCCAGAAGATGCTCGAAGAAGGGCGGTACTGCATCGATATCGTCCAGCAGCTCAACGCCATCTCCTCGGCGGCGGACGAGGTCTCGCTGCGCATCCTGCAGGACCACATCGAGGGCTGCGTGGCCGACGCCATCCGCCACGAGCGCGGCGACGAGTATATCAAGGAGCTCATGGCCACCATCCGCAAGGCGATGAAGCGCTAGGCCCGCCGCCGGAGTGATAAAAATCCTTTGCCGCCTCCGGATCCAGGGATAGATTGAAAACAGAGGTCCCGCGAATGAGCACTGAAAACCAAACCAAACAGAAGAAAAACGTCATCATCCCGGTAACGGGGATGACCTGCGCCACCTGCGCCGCCACGGTCACCAAGGCCCTCGGCGACGTCAAGGGCGTGGCCAGGGCCAACGTTAATTTCGCCAATGAGAAGGCCTTCGTGGAGTACGAGGACGGCCGGCCGGACATCAACCAGCTCGTACACGCCGTCGAGGACGCCGGCTATGACGTCGCGAAGGAGAAGGCCACGTTCCACGTGGGTCTCATGACCTGCGCCTCCTGCGTCTCCCACGTCGAGGAAGCGCTCAGGGAGGTACCGGGCGTTATCTCGGCCAATGTGAATCTCGCTTCGGAGAAGGCGACCGTCGAGTACGTCAAGGACCAGGCGACGATGGCGGACTTCAAGCACGCCGTCGAAGACGCCGGCTACGAGGTCGTCGAGGAAGCGCCGTCCAGCCAGCAGAAGGTCACCCTCAACGTGACCGGCATGACCTGCGCCTCCTGCGTCTCCCACGTAGAGGAGGCGCTTAAAGAGGTGCCGGGCGTCATTACCGCCAGCGTGAACCTCGCCAGCGAGAAGGCGACGGTGGAGTACGACACCGCCCGGACGAACATCGACGCTATGAAGGCGGCGGTGGAGGACGCCGGCTACGGGATAGCCGGGACGAGCGTGGAGGAAGCCCCCACCGACGCCCTCGAAGAAGCGCACCGCCGCGAGGCGCGGGAGCTGCGGCGCAAGCTGTGGTTCTCCGGCGTCATCGGTTTCTTCATGCTGCTCGTCTCCATCTCCGAGCTGAGCGGCAACTGGATGCCGGGCTTCCTCGGCAACCACTACCTGCTGTGGATACTGGCCACGCCGGTGCAGTTCTGGGCCGGCCTGCAATTTTACAAGGGCGCCTGGGGGGCGGCCAAGCACCGCACCACCAACATGAACACGCTCATCGCGGTGGGCACGTCGGCGGCCTACCTTTACAGCGTGGCGGCCATCCTGTTCCCCGGCTTCTTCGCCAGCGGCGGCCGGGGCGCGCACGTATATTTCGATACCGCCTCCATGATCGTCGCACTCATCCTGTTCGGCAAGTACCTCGAGGCCCGGGCCAAGGGCCAGACCTCCAACGCCATGAAGAAGCTCATGGGGATGCAGGCCAAGACGGCCCGCGTCGTCCGGGACGGCGCCGAGACCGACATTCCCATCGAGGACGTCGTGGTCGGCGACGTCATCCTCGTCCGGCCCGGCGAAAAGGTGCCGGTGGACGGCATCATCCGCGAGGGCGGCTCCAGTCTCGACGAATCGATGATAACCGGCGAGAGCATCCCGGTGGAAAAGGGCGCGGGCGACCAGGTCATCGGCGCCACCATCAACAAGACGGGGAGCTTCCGCTTCGAGGCGACCCGCGTGGGCCGGGACACGGCGCTGGCGCAGATCATCCAGCTCGTGGAAGAGGCGCAGGGGAGCAAGGCGCCCATCCAGCGGCTGGCGGACGTAATCGCCTCCTACTTCGTACCGGCGGTCATCGGCACCGCCACGGTCACGTTCATCATATGGCTCATCTTCGGACCGAGCCCGGTCTTCACCTACGCGCTGCTCAACTTCGTAGCGGTGCTCATCATCGCCTGTCCGTGCGCCCTCGGCCTGGCCACGCCGACCGCCATCATGGTCGGCACCGGCAAGGGCGCCGAGAACGGCGTCCTCATCCGGAGCGGCGAGGCGCTGGAGACGGCCCACAAGCTCAATACCATCGTGCTCGACAAGACGGGCACGCTCACGGTCGGCAAGCCGGTGGTGACGGACCTGTTTACCGCCGAGGGGTTCGTGGACGACGAGGTGCTTGGCATCGCGGCCGCGGCGGAACGCGGCTCGGAGCACCCCCTCGGCGAGGCCATCGTGACGGCCGCCCAGGAGAAGGGCCTGGCCCTGTCCGAGGTGAAGGACTTCAACGCCGTTCCCGGCCACGGCATCGAGGCAACGGTGAACGGCCGGAACGTCGTGCTCGGCAATCTCAAGCTGATGCAAGACCGCGGCTTCGCGCTGAACGGTCTCGGGGAACACGCGACGGCGCTCTCCGGGCAGGGCAAGACGCCCATGTTCGTATCCATCGACGGCAAGGCCGCCGGCGTCATCGCGGTGGCGGACACGCTGAAACCGGGTGCCCGCGAGACGGTGGCCGAGCTGCACCGGCTCGGGCTGGAGGTGGTCATGCTCA
>CAZOMF010000029.1:0-16177 GCA_964580635.1 uncultured Dehalococcoidaceae bacterium | reverse complement strand
GGGAGCTCCAGCCCGGCAACACCGGCCAGTCCTTCCTGGTAGCGGGCGGCGATCTGGCGGCGGCGCTCGATCCAGCCGGTAAGATACGGGAACTTCACGTTGAGCATGGCGGCGTGCAGGTTATCGAGCCGGCTGTTGAAGCCGTAGCCGGTCACCTCGTCCTGTCCGGCGATGCGGCCGTTGTCCCGGAGCGAACGGACCGCGCGGGCGATGGTCTCGTCGCTGGTGGTCACCATGCCGCCGTCGCCGGCCGTTCCGAGCACCTTGGCCGGGTAAAAGCTGAAGCAGCCGGTGAGTCCGAAGGAACCCGCCTTTCGCCCGTCGAAGCTCGCCCCCAGCGATTGCGCTGCGTCCTCGATGACAATCAGGTCATGCTTCCGGGCGATTGCCATGACCTGTTCCATATCGCAGAGGCGTCCGTTGAGATGGACGGGGATAATGGCGCGGGTCTGCCGGCTGACGGCCTTTTCCACGAGGGAAACGTCCATGTTGTGGTCTTTGGCAACATCCACCAGCACGGGAGTGGCCCCGCAGTTGACGATAGCGCCTGCCGTGGCCAGGAACGTGTGCGCGACGGTAATGACCTCATCGCCGGGGCCGATGCCAGCAGCCAGCAGGGACAGGTTGAGGGCGTCCGTGCCGCTGTTGACGCCGACGGCATACTTCACGCCGAGAAGTCCGGCGATGTTCTCTTCGAGCTGAGTGACGTCCTGCCGCAGGATAAAATCGCCCCGGGAGAGGACGCGCTCCACGGCGGCATCGATCTCCGGTTTCAGCCGCCGGTAGTGCTCCGGATAGTTGACGAAGGGCACTCTGTAGGCCATTACCGAACCTCCATCGTTTTCATGACCGCCGCTGCTATCTGATCTGCGCCCGGATAGTATGCCTTCTCCAGCGGGGCGCTGGCCGGCGCCGGGGCGTCCGGCAAGGTAACCCGCACCGGTGCGGCTTTCAGGGACGTAAGCGCCTGCTCCGTTACCAGCGCGATGATTTCCGCAGCCACCCCGAAGGATTTCCAGGCGGCATCGGCGACGACGAGCCGCCCGGTGCGGCGCACCGAGTCCAGGATGCACGCCGCGTCGAGCGGTTTCACGGAACGGAGATCGACCACTTCGATGTCGATTCCCTCCCGTTCGAGCCGGACGGCGGCGTCGAGCGCCTGGGTCACCATGTACGATGTCGCGGCCACGGTCACATCGTTCCCCGGACGCACGACGTCTGCCTTGCCGATGGGCACCTCGTACAGCTCCTCCGGGACCGCGCCCTCCGTTTCGTACAGCCAGCGGTCGTCGATGAACACGACCGGATTTTCGTCGTGCGAAGCGGCCACGAGCAAGCCCTTGGCGTCACGAGGGGTGCTCGGCATGACGACCTTGAGGCCGGGGATGTGGGCGAAGAGCGCCTGGAGGGCCTGGGAATGCTGCGCCGCCTGTTCTCCGCCCCGGTTGATGATGCCCCAGATGGTCACCGGCGCGCCGAGCTGCCCGCCGAACATGTAGTACCAGTTCGCGGCGTGGTTGGCCAGCTGGTCCATGGCGTAGTACATGAAATCGAGCCGCGGGTGGACGAGTACCGGCCGCATGCCGGCCAGGGAAGCGCCGACGGCCGCCCCGGACACGCCGTTTTCAGAGACGGGGGTATCGATGATCCGCTCCGGCCCGAAGCGGTCGAGCAGGCCGACCGTCGTGCTGCCGACGTACCACGGGCTCGTAACCCCCTGCCCGATGAGAAAGACGCGTTCGTCCGCCGCCATGAGCTGGCTGAGCGCCTCGTTGATCGCTTTGGCATAGGAAAGCGTTCGCATGGCTATTCTTTGAACACTCCGAAGGTATCGGATTCCGGAATGGCCGGGTACGGGCTCTCTTTGGCGAAGGCAATCGCCTGCCGGATTTCGTCCTCTACTTCTTCGCGGAGCGCGGCCAGCTTTGCTCCGACAGTGGCTCCCGTCGCCACCAGGGCGGTCTCCAGCGCGTTGATGGGGCAGTGTGTTTTCCAGCCGTTCAGCTCTTCCAGGCTGCGGAGGCCCTTGTCGATATCCTCGCTCGGGCCCACGTGGCCGCGCCAGCGGTAGGTCAGGGCTTCTATGAGGGCCGGTCCCCGGCCGCGGCGGGCATTTTCTACAAGGTCCCGGGCCGCGGCGAAGACCGCCGCGACGTCATTGCCGTCTACCCTGACGCCCGGCATCCCGAACATCCCGGCCTTTCTGGCGATGTCCGTGTCCGCCAGGCAGGCGGAGAGCGGCATATGCGTCGAGTAGAGGTTGTTCTCGCAGACGAAGATGACCGGCAGTTTCCTGAGGGCGGCGAAGTTCAGGGACTCGTAGAAGGCCCCCTCGTCGACGGCGCCATCACCGAAGAACGAAACACTGACGGCGTCCTTCTTTTGGAGCTTGAAGGCGAGCGCGGCCCCGACGGCGAGGGGTATGGTGCCGCCGACGATGGCCGAACTGCCGGGCAGGCCGAGCTCCGGCTGCGCGAGGTGCATGGAACCGCCGTGGCCCCCGGCGCTGCCGGTCGCTTTTCCATAGAGCTCCGCCATCAGCTTGTTGATATCACCGCCCTTGGCGAGATAGTGGCCGTGGGAACGATGGGTGCTGAAGACCCAGTCGCTGTCACGCAAAGCGGCGCAGACACCGACCGCCACTGCTTCCTGCCCGATATAGAGATGGCAGGGGCAGACGATCTCATTCTTGGCCACGAGTTCGCCGATGGTCTCCTCCAGCCGGCGGATACGCACCATGGAGGTGAAAATACGCTCCAACATGTCCCCGGGAAGGAGCGAGATATCGATGGTCTCCGGCGGCTTACTCAATCTTGATCCGCTCCTCGAAGCCGTGATTCTTGTACCAGCGGACGAACTCGGGAATGCCGGTATCCAGTGAATAGTCGGGCGTCCAGCCAAGCAGCTCTTTCGCCTTGGAGGCGTCGGCGATGAGGCGCTTGACCTCGCCGATGCGCGGCGCCACGTGCACCGGCTGCATCGTGTCTTTCTTGCCGCAGGCCTCGATGATGCGGTTGGCGATATCGAGGATGGTCTCCTCCCGGCCGTTGCCAAAGTTGATCGGCCCGGTCATGGGTTCCTCTTGGTTGAGGACCAGGTCGAAGGCCTTGACGACGTCGGCGATGTAGGTATAGTCGCGCGTTTGGAGCCCGTCGCCGTAGATGATGGGAGGCATATCATTGAGCACGCGGCGGGTGAAGATGGAGATCACGCCCCCATAGCCCAGGTCCTGCTGGCGCGGACCGTAGGCGTTGAACATCCTGACGATGGAGATGTTCATGCCGTATGTCTGGATATAAGCGTAGCACATGCGGTCGGCGGCTATCTTGCTGGCGCCGTAGGGGTGAGGCGCGTTCAGGGGGTGGTTCTCGTCGATGGGCGCGTACTGGGCGGAGCCGTAGACCTCGCTCGTCGAGGCCAGCACGACCTTGTCGATGTCATGGAGGCGGGCGGTCTCCAGTATGTTCTGCGTGCCCATGACGTTGATATCATAGGTCAGGCGCGGCTCCACGTAGGAGCGGTCCACGTGTATCTGGGCCGCCATGTGGAAGACCACGTTCACGTCCCGCATGACCTCCTTGAGGAGGTTCTCGTCGCGGACGTCGCCCTTGATCAGTTTGAAATTGCGCAGGTCCAGGAGATGGCGGACGTTGGTCAGGTTGCCGTTCAGGAAGTTATCGAAGCAGATGACCGTGTGTCCCGCCGACGTGAACTTGTCGCACAGGTGACTGCCGATGAAACCGGCGCCGCCGGTTACCAGTATTCTCATGTCCACCCTCCTGTCAGTCTGCCGCCGGCGCATCGCGCTTATGGAGGCGCCAGTCGTTGTATTGCTTCAGGCCTTCCCTGATGGCCTTGAAGTAGCCCGTTTGCCGGAAGATGATGGCCAGCCCGAGGACGTACACATAGTAGCACCCGAGGCGCACGTAGCCGAAGCGGAAGTTCTTCACCAGGTGCGAGGTGTGGTCGCGGATGGTCAGGTACATGCGATTGTTCGTCCAGGAACCGCCGGAGCGTTCGTGGTTGTGGTAGGCGACGGCGTGTGAGTTGTAGATGATGGTGCGGCCTTCACACCGGGTCAGCACCGCCCCGAGGTTCAGCTCCTCGACGTAGTCCAGGTCCATCACCGCGTCCGGGCCGTGGGTCAGCAGCACGTCCCGCCGGAAGGACGCGTTGCCGCTGTTGATGAAGTCCACCGAGACGTTCTTCTCGGACGGATAGATGAGGTATTCCCATGGCAGACCGATGAAGTTGAGCTTGCCCATGAGGCCGTGCATCAGGAACCGTCTCGTTTTCTTGAACGTCTTGTAGAGAATGTTGTCGATGAAGGGGGTGGGGTCGATGACGATGCCCCCGGCCCCGGCGACGGACTCGCTGGTGTAACAGCTCAGGAGCTGGGCCAGCCAGTCCGGCTCCATGGTAATGTCGTCGTCGAGGTAGGTCACGATGTCCCCGGTGGCCTTGGCCAGTCCCTTGCTGCGGGAGACCTGGGCCCCCATCTGGGCGGTATTGTTTATCTGGATAATCGTGAGCTTGTTGTGGCTGATGAAATCGTCGATGACCGCCTGCACCTCCGGCGTGATGCCCCCGTCGACGACGACGATGACCTCTTTGGGCAGCACCGTCTGCTGCTCGAGCGACGCCAGACAGTTGGGCAGGCTCTTGGGCCGACCGTAGGTCGGGATGATGACAGAGGCGCTCAATTCAACGGGCATCAGGCCTCACCCTTTCTCTTGACGACGAAGACCCAGCCGCCGGCGATGCCGTGCGGCATGACCGAGGCGATCCGGCACTCCAGGCGTTTGGCGGGGCTCATCCAATTCCAGTCCAGCAGCAGCCCGAGGTCGAGGTTGCGTATCGCGATGATCTCAAAACCGGCGGCGGTTATCATCCGGGAAAAACGTTTGAGCGTGAAGAAATGGATGTGGTGGCTTGCCACGTTCATGCTGTAGTACGGCGTCGGCGAGCCGGTGATCCGCTTGTACACGCCCGGCGGGAGCTTGTGAAATAAAGCATGAATGCCGATATTCTGGAACAGGCGGCTGAACACCATCTCCGAGAGGCAGTAGCCGTTGGGGACGGTCAGCACGGCGGTCCCGCCCGGGACGAGGTGCCGGTCCACGGTCTTCAACACCAGGTCGGGGTGCGGGCAGTGCTCGAAAATCTCGGAGGCGACGACGATATCGAACTGCTCCCCCAAGTCCACCGTCTCCGCGTCCGCGACGACATAGCGGGCGTCCGGGAACCGGTTTTTGGCATTGCAGGCGGCGATGGACTTTTCGTCGATATCCGACCCCATTACCTGGTACCCGAGCGAGCTCAGCGGAAACGAGATAGCCCCGATGCCGCAGCCGAGCTCCAGCAGCTTCACGCCGCCGGACTGACCCGGCGGCGCGTGCCGCAGGACCTCCTCGACGATCAGGTCGAGCCGGTGGCTCTGGAGCGTGTTGTTGTACGCGCTGAACTTCCGGTAGTTCTTGGAGGCGTCCTTATTGCCGCTGTTCGCTACCATCCCAGGTCCTGGTCCTTGGATTTCTTGCGAGAGAGCGCGTACGGCAGGTAGCGACGGGCGGAATAGAAGACCGAAGCCCATATCTTGGGCCGCACGAGCACGCGTAGAAGGTAGTTCAGGCTGAAAAACACCCGGTTAAGGGACCACTTGTTCCAGCGGTAGATGTCCTCCGCGGAGAGCTCCGGGTAGCAGGGGCGCTCGTCCTCGTCCATCTGGCCGCTCTCCTTGAGCTGATCGTAGAGCGGCGTGCCGGGATAGGGGCGGGTGATCTCGACGGTATAGCGGAGGCAGGGGAGCTTGCGCGCCCACTCAGTGGTCTCCTTGATGGACTCGACGGTCTCTCCGGGCAGGCCGGTGATGAACGCGCCGATGACCTCCAGCCCCGCCTTGCGGGCGTTCTTCACGTACTCCTCGGCGCCCGCCTTGGTGATGCCCTTTTTTATGTTGTTGAGTATCTGCTGGTTGCTGCTCTCGAACCCGGTCTCCAAAATGCGGCAGCCCGCCCGGTGCATCAGCTTCATGGTGGGGTAGTCGAGCGTCGCCCGGGAGTAGCAGCTCCACCGTATCTTGAGATCAGCGTCGAGGATGGCCTGTGATATCTCGGCGGCGCGTTCCTTCGGCAGGGTATCGTCCTGGAAGTAGACCTCCCTGACCTGCGGCAGCTCTTCCCTGATGAAACGGAGTTCCTCGATGACGTTCTTCACATTCCGGGTCCGGTAGCCGACGCCCTTGTTGATGGTGTAGGGCCAGAAGCAGAAGGTGCAGTGCCCCCAGGCGCAGCCGCGTCCCGTGAACAGGTCCACGAACGGGTAGGGGTGGCAGCTCTGTCGGTAGCGCCGGATATCGAGGTGGCGCCGGTAGACATCCGTGACGAAGGGGAATCCGTCCAGCTCCTCGCCGCTGACCGGCTCGCGCGGCGGGTTTTCCACCACGTCGCCGCGGTCGTTTTTCCAGAACAGGCCCTTGATGTCCTTTTCCGGCACCTTGTTCGCCAGGTCGAGGACGGTAAAATCATACTCGCCCTTGGCCAGCCAGCCGATGCCTTCCGATTGCCGGAGCGTCTCGGCGGGGGTATGGTACGATGAAGGGCCGACCAGCACCGTCCGGGCCCCGGTCAGCTGCTCTATCTTGCGGGCCACGCTCAGGTCGTTCTCCAGGCTCTTGACGGAGAAGTTGAGTACCGTCAGCTCCGGCGAGAACTCCTGGGCGATGCGGTAGGTCTCCGCGTGGGTCAGCTCGTGGGCCGGCGCATCCACAAGCTTGGTCTCGTGCTTCTCCCGCTCCAGCAGCGCGGTGGCGTACGCCAGGTAGATGGGATACCACCAGCTGCCGCTGATCTGCACGCCTTCCCACCGGGCGTTCCGCGAAAAGCCCGGTATGTGCGGAGGGGTGAGCAGCAGTACTCTCATGGAAGGTCTCCGGGTTCAGGCATTGTCCATCTTTCTCAACGCGTTTTGGGCGTCGTTCGTGAACTGGCGCACTGTCTCACGAGTGTATTTGTGGTCGGCCATCTTGGCGATGAACGCCGGCGGGATAGTGATGATATGGGCGCCCGCCCGGGCAGCCTCGAGCACGTCGCCGACCGACCGGATACTGCCGACGATGAGCTTGCTCGTATAGTGCCAGCGCTCCAGCCACTCCGCGGCGTCGGCGATGACGTCGGCGGCGTTGCCGCCTTCGTCGCTGACCCGCCCGCTGAAAATGCTGATGTAGGAAGCGCCCGCCTTGGCGGCGAGGATCACCTGCCCCAGGGAAAGCGCGACGGTGGCGTTGACCTTGACGCCTTCCTGTTCGAGCTGGTGCATCACCCCATAGCAGGGGACGCCTTCCGCCGTTTCCTGCGGTACCTTGATGACGATGTTCGAGGCCCAGGCGGCCACGCGCCGGCCCTGCGCCAGCATCTCGTCCGGGTCGTTGGTGGTAACCTCGACGCTGACGGGGTCCGGAGTGATAAGCGCCGCGATGGCTTTGGCGCCTTTTTCCATATCATAGACGCCGTCGCTGAGCATGATGGAAGGATTGGTGGTGACGCCGTCCACGACGCCCATCTCGCGCCATTTGCGGATCTCGTCCACGTTTGCCGAGTCGACGTAAAGCTCCATCCCTATGCCTCCATACCCAAAATAGCCAGGGTCGCCTCCAGCAGGTTCGGTTCCACCAGGTCCGGTGAGGCGTCCTGCTCGTCCATCATCCGGCTGAGCTTGCTTTTCAGGGAACCTATGAACACCGTTCGACAGCCGGCGGCTTTGCCGGCCTGGATGTCCTTGATGCCGTCGCCGATCATCCACGACTGCCCCAGGTCGATATCGCGCTCGGCGGCTGCCCGGAGCAGCATGCCGGGCGCCGGCTTGCGGCAATCGCAGACCGTTTTAAACTCCGGGATGACGGCGTCCGGGTGGTGCAGGCAGTAGTACTCTGCGTCCAGGCGGGCGCCCTGGGCCGCGAGGTCGTCCCGTACCCGGGCGGTTATCGCATCGAAGGCCCGCCGGCCGTACTGGCCCTTGGCCATGCCGGGCTGATTGGTAATCATAATTGTCTGATAACCGCCAGCGCGAAGCCGGTTGACCGCCTCGCCGACCCAGGGAAAGACCCTCACCTGGTCCGGGGTGAAGGGTGAGTCCACGATTCCGTGTTCTTCATAGTAGACCATGTCATTGATGACGCCATCGCGGTCCAGAAAGACGGCCCTATTCATCGGCGGCGATGCGCTCCTTCAGGCAGCTGCAGATGAGGTGCTCCAGGGCGGCGTGGAACGACTCCACCTGCGGCGTCGATTCCGCCGGCACCACGATGCACGCGTCCGCAATGTCCTTCATGGGACCGCCGTCGAACCCGGACAGCCCGATCGTCTTCCCGCCGTGCCCGGAGGCGTAGCTCATGGCCTTGAGCAGGTTCTGCGACCACAGGCCGGCGTTGTCCTTGCCGGCCCCGCCGTGCACGCTGAGGCAAACGAGCACGTCGCCGCTTTCGAACTGGCTGATAAGCTGCTCGGAGAACAGGCTGTCGAACCCCTCGTCGTTGACGAGCGCTGTGAGCAGCGGCACGTTGTCGTTCAGGCACAGCGCCTTGAACCGGGCCTTGCCCGGCACGATGGTGCCCTTGGCGAGGTCGCAGGCGAAGTGCGTGGCGGTGGACGCCGAGCCGCCGTTGCCGCAGATGAAGACGCGGCTGCCGCGCCGCCAGGCCTGGAACAGCAGGTCGACGGCCGCGTCGATCTCCGCCACGTCCAGCCGGTCGGCGATGTCTTTCATATCACGCAGATAGCCGGTGATGAACTCTCTGCTTGTCATCCGGTCGCTACATCCTTTTCATGTTGACCAGTATCTTGGCGCCTTCGAAATCGAAGTGAAAACGCTCCTGCCGCAGCCCCAGCTTTTTCATGGCCTCGCCGAGGCGGCCCTTGTCCCCGGGGCGACTGTAGAACATGAAGAAGCCGCCGCCGCCGGCTCCCATTATCTTACCACCGAGCGCGCCTTTCTGGCGAGCCTCGGCGTAGCACTCGTCGAGGAACGGGTCGGTCATGCGGGCGGAACGGGCCTTCTTTATCTGCCAGTGGCGGTCGAGCAGCTCGCCGAACTCATCGATCTTTCCGTCTTCCAGGCATTTCCGTGACGCCAGGCCGATCTCCTTGACCTCGTCCAGGTTCCGCAGCATCTCCTTGTCGTCGTCGCGGCTGCGCGCGTCCTGGTCGGCCAGTATCTCGGAGGCGCTCCGTTCCTTGCCGGTGAAGAAATAGCTCAGATTGTTTTCGAGCTGCTCGACGACCTCCTCGGAGACACGGAGCGGCTCCACGAGCACTCCGCCGCCCTTGTCGAAGGTGAGGCAGGTGATTCCACCGAAAGCGGCCATATACTGGTCCTGCCGGCCTATGGGCTCGCCGAGGACGTCTATCTCGATGTGGCAAGCCTCCTCGGCCAATTGCTCGTGTGAGACGAACTCCCGCCGGTAGGCGTGCAGCGCGTTCAGCAGGGCGACGGTAAAGCTGGAGGACGACCCGAGACCGGCGTTGGCCGGGACGTCGGCGACGGAGTGGAGCTCAATGCGGCTCGTGATGTTGGAGAACCGCAATGCCTCGCGGAAGATACGGTGCTCGATCTCGTCGATAGAATCCCTGATTTCCATCTGCGAGTAGCTGAGCCGGATGGTATCGTAGAAGCGGGGCGTGGCCACGATGGAGCAGTAGCGGTCGATCCCGGCGGCGATGACGAACCCGCCGCGCCGGGAGGAGTACGAGGGAAGGTCGGTGCCGCCGCCGCCGAGCGTGATCCGCACGGGGGCCCGAGAGACGATCAAGCGGGCAACTCTCCCCTGGTCACAGCCGCCCGGAACTCGGCCAGTCCGGCCGGTGAACCGATCTCATAGAAGCGCTGCCGGACCTCGAAGGCGGACAGGTGGTGACGCGTAATGAGCTCCTCGTAGACGGCGGCGAGATCATACGGCTCATTTTCGGGAATGCTGTCCAATACGCTCTTTTGAAAGACGCTGGCGCCGTAATCGATATAGACCATGTCCGGTGTCTTTTCCTTCTTGCTGTAGCGGACCACCATTCCGTTCGCCACCGCCACGTTGCTCCGGTCGTACCGGTCCTCGTTCCGGTAGACGGTCATCAGACCGGCAACCGCCTTGTCTTTAAAATAGGACATTAGAGCGGAAAAATCAAGCGTGAGGTACGAATCGCCGTTCATTACCATAAACGGGTCCCTCAGCAGGTGCCGCGCGTTCTTCAACGCCCCGGCGGTACCGAGCAAGCGTTTCGTTTCATAACTGTAAGAAAGGTGCACGCCGAAGTCCCGGCCGTCCCCGAAGCGTTCCTCGATCATCTCGCCCAGGTGTCCCACACAGAGCACGATGTCCGTCACGCCGCCTCGTTTCAGGAGGTCCAGCTGGCGGGCCAGGAACGGTCTTCCGGCGATGTCCACCAGCGATTTGGGAACGGCGTCGGTAAGCGGCTTGAGGCGCGTCGCCAGCCCGCCCGCGAGAATGACGACCTGGGGGCTACTGCTCATCGAGCATTTCCCTGATGGCCAGGCGGACGGCTTCATCCGAGTCGTAGCGCGTACGCCAGCCGAGCCGGTTGATGCGGTCGACGTTATAGCGTACCTGCGGCACGTCGCCGGGCCAGCCGCGGTCGCCGCCGGTATGGTCCAGCTTCACGTCTTTCAGGCCCATCTCCTCTATTAAAAGCCGGGCGATGGTATCGACGTCGGTGGCGGTGGGACTACCCAGGTTGAACACGTTCAATTTTTCGGCGGCGTGCTGGTAGGCGTAGAGGATCCCCGCCACGCAGTCGCTCACGTGCAGGTAGGGCTTGCACTGCGTGCCGTCGCCGAGTATCTCCAGTCGAGCAGGGTCCTGGCGCAGCTTCCTGATGAAGTCGAGGATGACGCCGTGAGTGCCCCGCGAGCCCACCACATTGGCGAACCGGAATATCCAGGCCTGGAGCCCGAACGTCCCGCCAAAGGCGCTGACAAGCCCTTCCGAGGCCAGCTTGCCGGCGCCGTAGAGGGAGATGGGAAAGGCCGGGCCGTAGTCTTCCGGCAGGGGGATCACCGGGGTCTCGCCGTAGATGGTGCCGCTCGATGAAAAGAGCAGTTTCCCGATGTCGCGGCGCCTCATGGCTTCCAGCACGTTGTAGGTGGCGATGGTTTCCTGCTCCAGGTCAAGCCGGGTGTTTTCGATGCCCAGCCGCGCTTCCGGGTTGGCCGCGAGGTGGAAAACGACGTCATGACCGGCTATCGACGCGTGCAAGGCGTCGAAATCGAGCAGGTCGCCCCGGACGAACGCGAAACCCGGTTTCCCGATGTGATGCCGGATGAACTCCTCGCGGCCGGAACTCAGATTATCGTACACGGTGACCGGGCCCAGTTCGATAAGCCGGTCCACGAGGTGGCTGCCGATGAACCCGGCGCCTCCGGTCACGAAAAACCGCGTCATACTGTGTCTCCTTTTCAGCGGCGGAATATCAATCCCCGCCAGAACCCCAGCGTATAGAAAACGTGCTGTATCAGGTACACGATAATGATCGAGGGAAGGAACCGGATGTCCCGCTCCTTCACGGCGAACCAGCTTCCCATGACGATAAGGAGCAAGGCATAAAGCGCCAGGACGGACGGGAGTACCCACACGTTCAGCAGCAGCGAGAGCAGCAGCAGCGGTACCAACAGTGGCACGAGCACCGGCAGCCCGAGTCTCCTGGCCACCGCGCGGTCGCGCCCGTAGCGGAACATCATGTTCGTGAAGTCCTTGAGCCCTCGGCCGTGGTCGTGGCGGACCACCGCCTGCGGCCGGAAAACGAGGTGGCCCAGCTTGATGATGCGCGAGTTGAGGTCGGCGTCCTCGCAGCCGGGCAGGGCAGGGTTAAACCCGCCGGCCCGTACCAGGTCCGCGCGCCGGTACATGCTGTTGCAGCCGCTGATGCTGTTGACATAACGTTGGCGGTCGAAACTGCGTCCCTGGACGGAGTTCGCGCTGCCCAGAAAGGTCCCGTAGGCGAGGTTCACCGAGCGCACCCAGAAACCGCGGTCGACATTCCTGATAAGCCCGCCCACGCCGGTGATGCCTTCCTGAAAGCCGCCCGCCAGGTTTTCCAGCCAGGCCCGGTCAGGGATACAGTCCGCATCGGTAAAGGCGATGAAATCGCCGGCGGCGGCCTCGATGCCGACTTCACACGCGCCGGCGCGGGTGTGGTAATCCTCGAAAAGCAGCGTGACCGGGAACCGGCGGGCGACTTCGATGGTGCCGTCCGTCGAGCGCCCGTCGACGACGATGACCTCGCACGGCGGCAACCGCTGGGCAAGCACGGCGGTCAGACAGGCTTCGAGTTTAGCGGCTTGGTTCTTGACCGGGATGATGACGGAGATGTTCAGCTGGTCTGCGCGTGATGCGGCATCGTCCGACGGACTGGTGACAGGGGACGTGCGCTCTAACTCTTTTTCGCTTTCCACCACGATAACGCCTGCGAGATGCGACCGGTACCTAATGATACACTGAATGCGAAAGACGTGACAACCATATTGGGCTGATGCTGGAAAAGGAGGGGACATACTTCTCTGGCGTGAGAATCCGGATTTCAGTCGTCACGCTTGTGCAAGACTACCCGGTATGCTATACTTGGCGACATCAGCCCGGAACCTCTGGACGACGATGTATCCGCATAATAACGCGGGCGATAGTAATGCTGAATAAACGGATCGGCCTCATCACGGCGGGCATCATCGCCGTATGTATCGGGTTTGCCTTCTTTATCCGCGTCTATTCTCCCTGGCACGCCGTTTTCGGAGGAGCCACCATCCGGTCGACCAGTATCGATGCGTATTTCCAGATGCGTGTCATTGAAAACCTGGTCCACCATTTCCCCAACATATCACCCTTTGATCCGTTCGGCATTTTCCCCGGCGGCAGCATACTGGGCGTCCGCCCGTTCTTCTACTGGCTGATCGGCGGTTTCGCCTGGCTCATCGGGCTCGGCCACCCGGCCCAATCGGTGGTCGATACCGTCGGTGCGGTCGCCCCGGCGGTGCTCGGCGCTCTGGTCGTTATCCCGGTCTATTTCATCGGGAAAACGCTGTTCGGCCGCTGGGCCGGCATTCTGAGCGCGGTCATCGTAGCCGTGCTGCCGGGCGAGTTCCTCGGTCGCTCGATCATGGGCTACACGGACTACCATGTCGCCGAGGTGCTCTTTTCGACGACGGCGGCCATGTTCCTGATCATGGCGATCAAAACCGCCAGGACACGCGGTTTTACGCTGCAGCACCTCAAGGAACGTGATTGGGCCGTCTGCCGCCGGCCGCTCGTTTTCACCGGACTTGCCGGTCTCTTTTTAGGCATTTACCTGGATACCTGGGCCGGCGCGCTGCTTTTTGTGTTCATCTTTACGGCGTACTTTATCGTCCAGGCCGTCATCGACCATTTGCGCCGGCAATCGACCGATTATCTCTTCCTTATCGGGTCACCGCTCTTCATCGTGGCGCTGCTGGTGTTTCTCGTGGCCGGTCCGAGCCCCTTCTACCTTCTCGTGATGGTCATCGCCATCTTCATACCCGCGGTAATGTGGGGAACCTCCTGGCTGCTGACCACCCGGACGAAGTTCTCGCCCGTGATGTATCTGGCGTTCCTGGCGGTTATCGCCGTCGTGTTCTTGGGGGCTTTCTATCTTATCAATCCCAACCGGTTGGATACGATCTTTCGCCAATTCAATCTGTTCGTCCCTGTCTCGGGCGCGCAGCTGGCTACGATGGAAATGGTACCGTTCTTCTCGCCGAACGGCAGTTTTACCCTGTCTCTGGCCTGGGGTAACTTCACGTTTTGTTTCTATTTTACCGTCCTGGCGTGGTTCATCCTCCTGTGGGTGGCCATCAAGCGCCTGCCTGCCGGTCTCAACGTGCTGCTGCTGTGGACCATCGTGACATTTTTCGCCATGATAGGACAGCGGCGATTCGCGTACTATTTCGTCATCAACGTGGCGCTGCTTTCCGGCTATTTCAGTTACCTGATTATCAGAGGCACCGGGCTGATGGCCGACTGGATGTCCGAGCGGATCGGTTCCGATCAGTTCAGGAACCGCTTCGCTGTCATTGCCGCCGGAGAGGAGCCGGCGCCGTTGTCCAAGAAGGCCGCCGGTATCTATCCTTTAAAGAGGGTGTCCCTCCTCATCATAATCATCGTCGTTCTCGCCATAACCGTGATCCCGAACATCCAGAAGGGGACAGCGGTGGCCAAGGGCCTGTTCTACCCTTCGAACGCCTGGGTCGAGTCATTGCTCTGGCTGCGCGATAACTCGCCGGACCCCCTGGGGAACGCCGAGGCATACAACGAGTACTACCCGCTGCCTCCGCAGACCGGATTCGATTATCCGCCTTCCGCCTACGGCGTGACCTCGTGGTGGGACTACGGCTACTGGATCACCCGCATCGCCCACCGGATACCGACCGATAGTCCCGGCCCCTACACGGCGCGGGCGGATGTAGGTTCCCTGCTCCTTTCCACCGACAACGCGCAAACGCAACAGTTGCTGGACAAGTTCGGCACGAAATACATCATCATCGATAACGATACGATGACCTCCAAGTACTACGCTCTTTTCCAGTGGTCCGGGGTGGACCAGAGCAAGTATTTCGACACGTTCTACGTCCGGCAGCAGGATAGCTCCATACAACCGGTCAAGGTCTTTTATCCGGCATACTATGAGTCCCTCGGAGCGCGCCTTTTCGATTTCGACGGGAAGGCCGTCACCGCGCAGGGGGGCGCCATCATCCAGTACCAGAGCTATAACGTAAGCGGGCAAACGTACAAGGTGGTTACGGATGCGAAATCGTTCACCGGTGACATCGCCTCCGCTGAGAAGGAAGCCGCCAGCATGGGCGGAGACTACGTTATCGCGGGGGTGAACCCGCTCGTTTCCCCCGTTTCGGTGCCGGCCCTCGATGATTTCAAGCTCGTCCACAGTTCCACGGAGCTGGACCAGTACAGCGCCAATATGTCGGTGCCCGACGTGAAGATCTACGAGTATCTGGGCAACGGACAGTAGCCTTTTAGGATCGGATACCGAAGAATGAACGAACCAAAGACCGGGCGCGCCGTGTCCGGCGCCGGCGAAACAGCGGGAAACGGCCCGCATGTCATGGTCGGTATCCCGGCGTTCAACGAGGAACGGTACATCGGGAGTGTTATCCTCCAGGCGAAAAAGTACGCCGATGAGATATTCGTCGTCGATGACGGCAGCGCCGACCGCACCGTGCGAATCGCCACGCTGGCCGGCGCCGATGTGATGCGGCACGAGGCAAACCAGGGCTACGGTGCGTCAATACGGCGCATCCTCGCCAGGGCGAAAGAGAACGGTGCGGAAAAGCTGGTCATCCTGGACGGGGACGGCCAGCACGACCCGGACGACATCCCGGCCCTCCTGGCCGTTCTCGATGAAGGGAACGACGTCGTCATCGGGTCCCGGGTGAAAACGGGCAGCGAGATACCACTGTACCGCCGCATGGGACAGAGGGTCCTGTCCAGTTTGACCAACATCGCCTCGAAAGCCAACGTGACCGATACGGAGTCAGGCTTCCGGGCGTACTCCCGGAAAGCCATCGAAACCCTGGAACTGAAAGAGGAAGGGATGGCGGTGTCGGCGGAGATCGTGACCGAGGCGGCGGCAGATAACCTGCGACTGGCGGAGGTGCCGATTAGCGTTTCCTACGAGGGCGATACCTCGACGCTCAACCCGGTGAAGCACGGGATGAGCAATGTGAACCGGATACTGGTCATGATATCCGAGCGGCGCCCGATGCTGTTTTTCGGCACGGGCGGCGCTATCCTGCTGCTCGTCGGCCTGGCCGAGGCGATCAACGTGATACGGCTCTACTACTTCGGCGATAACGTCTTCGCGGTGGGGCCGTCGCTGCTGGCCATCCTCTTTTTCACCACCGGCATCCTCACCGTCTTTACCGGGGTCATTCTCAACGTCATCTCCAAGCGTATCAGCGAGCTGAAGCGTTAGGTCCGTACGTCAACCCGTGAATTGGCTGCTGCTTCCCGTGATACTTTACCCGTCCTCCCTGTTGCCGGGTGCTTGACAGCCCTTGAGCGGGGGATGAAAATAGGGTAGAATAGGCGTGGTTCGAGCGGGAGTAACTCAGTGGTAGAGTTCCTGCCTTCCAAGCAGGCTGTCGCGGG
>CAZOMF010000028.1:2789-16530 GCA_964580635.1 uncultured Dehalococcoidaceae bacterium | reverse complement strand
TTTGCTTGAAATTCTCCTCCGGCAGGATATCCTCCGGCTTGATGTTGGTGCTCTTCTCCAGCGCGATGATGGACGGCGAAATAGGCAGGTTACGCCCCGTCCGGCGTATCATCTCCTCGGTATGTTCCTGGAACGTATAGGACCACTCGTTGCGGAAGAAGTCGTTCCAGAGGTCTTTGACATGCTGCTGGATAGCGTGCGGCCCGACGTGGGGCGCCGTGTCCGCGACGCACTCGTGGTGAAAGGCCAGCAACGTGGTATGAAACGCGTATTGCGTCGGCCCTTGGGTCAGCATGCCGCGGTCGGTGAGGAGATCGAGCATCTTCTGCATCTCTTCTTCGTCGACGTCGAGGCGCTCCGCCAGCTCCGCGCAGGTAGCAGGCTCGAAGAGCTCGCTGCATACGGTGGCCTCCAGGTCGGTGAACATTGCGTTGAGGATGTTGACGAATCGTTCGGAATCAGGGACGCCCAGCTTGACAGCCAGTTCATCATGGATTTCACTCATGGTGCTTTGGTGCCTCCTTTATGACTCGGTATCACATACTATACACATCGCATCCGGCGGTTTCAACTTAAAGGTGCGGTTCAAACGACCTCCAGGCTCTCCACGTAGAGCTCCCGCCCTGCAATGATATCCAAGTTACGGCCGCTGCATTCCGGGCACTTGAGATCGAGGTGTTCAGGGTCAAAGACATTCCGGCAGTCCCGGCAGCGCATTTTCACCGGGACGCGCCGGTAGTTGATGGTGGCGCCGGCGGCAATCGTCTCCCGGGCGAGGAAGTTGAAATAAAAATTGACGGCGTCTTCCACGACGCCGGACAGGTCCCCGACCACGAGGTTGATGGCAACGATACGCTCCGCCTGGTTCTGCTCGGCGCTCTTGAGCACCACAGACAGCAGGGATTCGACAATGCTCTGCTCGTGCATTACACGGCTACGAGGGCGGCAGGACGGGCGCCCACCCTCATCAGGACTTCCCCCCGATCCATATCGATACGGCCCGGGCTAACGAGTTGCCGACCTCGGCAGGATCGCCTCCCTTAAGACAGATGGCGGTGTAGTTCTTAAGGACGAGGGCAGCCACGGACTCCAGCGCCGATTTCACCGCCCCGAGTTGCATCATGATGTCCGAACACTGACGCTCATCCATCACCATCTTCTGGATACCCCTGGTCTGTCCTTCTATCTTCTTAAGTCTAACGACAATCTCTTCACGAGGCACCGGTAGGTCTGTCATGTGTATATCCTCCACGAAGTACTGTATTTATTGCCATTTCTACCGGGTATAAATACCCATGTTACCCCTGTTGACAAACTGGGTTCTCCCCGCATATAATACCCGACGGGGGTATGGTACAACACCCGGAAACGCGGATAAACGTTATCATAGCAGATTATCTCTTCATCGGCAAATAGAAAAGGAGGAACCTGCCAATGCGTATGAGACCCCGCCGCCACACCTTTTTCCTCGTCACCCTCGCCGCCCTGCTCGTCCTCGTAACTTTGCTCGCCGGCTGCAGCAACAACTCGAACGAGGTCGCCAACACACCCACTTCCACCATCACCCAGACTTCACAGACCTCACAGACCTCTGCCGCTCCGGCCGTCGATGAGTTCGAGGTCGTCCGTGAAGCCGCCGAGGCGTACGTGACCTCCAGCCCCAAGTGGAACATCAGCGCCCAGGACCTCTATATGCTCCTCAACGATGGCGACCCGAGCAATGATCCCGTGATCGTCAGCGTACGCTCGGCGGAGCAGTACGCCAAGGGCCATATCCCCGGAGCCATCAACATCCAGTTAGCCGCCCTGGCGGACCCGGCCAGCCTGGCCCAACTCCCCAAAGACAAACAAATAGTATGTTACTGTTACACCGGCCATACCGGCTCCCAGGCAACCGCCCTGCTGAGCCTGATGGGCTACAACGTGCTTAACCTGAAATTCGGCATGAGCGCCTGGACCCACGATGTCGAAGTCGCTCCCGGCCGCTACGACCCGGCCAAGGACCGCATGGACTACGCTTACGAGACCACGGCGAACGACGCACCCGCCGACAACGCACCGCCCGTCCTGGAGAACACAACCTCCAGCGATCCGGCGGAGATCGTCCGCGCCGCCGTGGAGGCCTATGTGACCTCCAGCCCCAAGTGGAACATCAATGCCGCCGATCTCTACATGCTCCTCAACGACGGCGACCCGAGCAATGACCCCTTCATTCTGAGCGTACGTGCTGCTAATGCCTACGCTTCCGGCCACGTACCGGGCGCCGTCAACATCGGCCTGGCCGACCTGGCGGATCCGGCGAACCTCGCCAAGCTGCCGACCGACCGCCAGATCGTTGTCTACTGCTACACCGGCCATACCGGCTCCCAGGCGACTGCCATCCTCAACGCCATGGGCTATAATGCCATCAACCTCAAGTTCGGTATGACGTCGTGGACAATGGACACCACGGTCGCCCCCGGCGCCTTCGATAACGCGACCTCTTCTATGGACTACCCCTTCGTCACCGGGACGTCTCCCAAGTAAATTACGGTTCCGGCCTTTTACCTCCACCCCGTGCCGGCCCGAACCCCCGGCCGGCACGGGGACCGGAACACCGAACCGAATGAGGTTAGTATGAAACGACTCGTCTTCCTCTTCGTCGGGCTGTTGCTCGCAACAGCCGCGATACTGGCCGGGTGCAGTTCAGCGGAGAACTCCGTCGAGCCCTCCACAGGGACCACCACGACCACCACCACGAGTGCCGCGACGACCAGTGCTACCACGCAGACTACGACGGACACCTCAACGACCGTTGCTGCACCAGTAAGTTCCTGCGTTGACTGCCACACGGACAAAGCCAAGCTCATAGCGAACTCCCCCGAGGAAACCGAGACGACGGTTGAGTCTTCCGGCGAAGGCTGAGCCGGCCCGGCACCTCAGTTAGAGGTCTGGGAAAAAGTCCTGGTATCGGATTCTTCTTTCATGGACTCCGTCCACGGCAAGCTGACCTGCACCGGCTGCCATCACGGTGACGCCGAAGCGACCAGTATGGACGCCGCCCACGCCAACCTGGTGGTCGATCCGTCCGACCAGTGCCAGATCTGCCATGAGGACATCGCCACAAGCGACGCCTCCGGATTGCACAGCACCCTCAACGGAATGATGGACGGGCTTGTCGCTCGCGGTGGTGATATGACGAGCGGTTCGACGCTCGCCACCGCCTTCGGCAACCACTGCAGTTCCTGCCATTCCTCCTGCGGGCAGTGCCACGTCAGCCGTCCTAACGCTACCGGCGGCGGTCTGCTCGCCGGCCATACCTTCAAGCAGGTACCGTCCATGATGGACAACTGCGCCGCCTGCCACGGGGCCCGAGTGGCTGCCGAATACTTCGGCCAGAACGAGGGAATCCCCGGCGACGTCCACTGGACGAGACAGGGCATGACCTGCTACGACTGCCACACCGAAGACGACCTGCACGGTGTGGACCAGACCACCGACGGCCGTTACCACCAGACCACCGGGCCGTCCTGCACCGATTGCCATACGGACATCCAGAACAGTAACACCCAGCATAGTCTCCACATCGGCAAGCTGGCCTGCCAGGTCTGCCACTCGGTGGACTACAAGAACTGCTACAACTGCCACGTGGACCGCGATGCCAGCGGGACGCCGTACTACACCACGGACGCTTCAGAGATGACGTTCAAGATCGGCGCCAATCCCGATCCATCTGCGGACATTCCGTGGGACTATACCGTGGTACGGCACGTACCGATCAACCCGGACACGTTCTCATCATACGGTGACGACCTGTTGCCCGGGTTCGACGATGTACCCACCTGGAAGTACACCACGCCGCACAACATCCAGCTCGATACCCCGCAGAACGCGAGCTGTGACTCCTGCCACGGCAACTCGGATATCTTCCTCAGCGCGGCCGACGTTCCCGCCGACGAAATGGGCGCCAACCAGGGCGTCATCACCGACCCGCCGGCCCCGTTCAACTAAGGGCCACTACCGGAAAACAGAAGGGGGGCTTTCGCCCCCCTTTTTGTTTGTTTATAGCCGGGACTACCGGTTACTCGTCCAGGTAGTACTCCATCCCGAGATGAGTTATCTGCTCCTCGCCCATCAGCCAGCGGAGCGTATTCTTGAGCTTGGTCTGCTGGATGAACAAGTCGTGCTCCGGGTAGACGCTTCCGGCGTGCTGCGGGCTCTTGAAGTAGAACGAGAGCCACTCCTGGATGCCGGAGAGGCCGGCCCGTTTGGCGAGATCCATGAACAAGGCCAGGTCGAGCACGAGCGGTGCGGCCAGCGTGGAATCCGAGCAGAGGAAGTTGATCTTGATCTGCATCCGCTTGCCGAGCCAGCCGTAGATATCAATGTTGTCCCAGCCTTCCTTGGCGTCGCCGCGGGGCGGGTAGTAGTTGATGCGTACCTTGTGGTAGATGTCGCCGTAGAGGTCCGGGTACATCTTGGGCTGGAAAATGTACTCCAGCGCGCCGAGCTTGGACTCCTCCTTGGTCTTGAAGTTCTCCGGCTCGTCGAGGACCTCGCCGTCCCGGTTACCGAGGATGTTGGTCGAAAACCAGCCGTCCACGCCGAGCATCCGGGCTTTCAGCATCGGGGCGATGACCGTCTTGACGAGCGTCTGGCCAGTCTTGAAGTCCTTACCGCAGACCGGCACGCCTTCCTGGACGGCCAGATCCACCATGGCGGGGAAATCCACCGTCAGGGCCGGCGCTCCGTTGGCGAAGGGTACGCCCTCTTTAATGGCGGCGTAGGCGTAGATCATGGATGGTGAGATACGGTCGTCATTGGCTTCCATGGCTTTCTCAAGGCTCTTGATGTCCTGGTGGATATCCGAGGCAGTGATGAACTTCTCGGTGGAAGCGGCCCAGACGATGACGATACGGTCGCACTTGTTAGCCTTCTTGAAGTTCCGGATGTCATCCCGCACCTGCTCGGCGAGCTGCATTTTGTTATCGGCTTTTTTAATATTCGTCCCCTTGATACGCTTGACGTAGGAGTGATCGAAGACGGCGGTCATGGGCTTGATCGATTTGAGGAAGTCGGCCACCGGCTCGATTTGGTCATAGCGGTCGAGTACACCGGCCTTGCAGGCGGAGACGTATCCATCGTCGGCGATGGGGTCCCAGGCCCCGAAAACAAGCTGGTCCAGCTTCGCCAGCGGCACGAAATCCCGGATAAGCGGCGACTTGTTCTCCGTCCGCTTGCCGAGGCGAATGGTCGCCATCTGGGTGACGGACCCGAAGGGTTTGCCAGTGCCGCGCCGCACGTGCTCGACGCCGGCGATAAAAGTGGAGCTAACGGCCCCGAGCCCGACGAGGAGGATACCGAGCCTGCCAGAGGCGGGTGCGATTTCCGGCCGCTCCTTGACGACGAAGTCCGTCGCCTCGAGCGGGACGCCCCGCTCCCGGGCGAGCTTCATGAGCGGCTCGTGCCACTGCGCCGGGATACGCCCGGTCTTGGCCCAGTGCTGGACCGTGCTTTGCCTTCTCCCGAGGGCCTTGGCCAGAGCCGTCTGCCCCCCGAAGCGTTGGATGATCTTTTCCGCGGAATTCATTGATGTATTCATGGGCAGCAGTATAACGATATTTTCGTTGCCTGTCAAGTTTCCTCTGAACGTGGGGAACCGCTTTCGATATTTGTTTTTTACCGCCCTCCGGGCTACAATATGTTCCATCATCCGGAAAAAGTGAGGTCTGGTTATGAGCACCTGGCATGAGTATGTCCAAAAGACCGGCACATTGCCGGCCTGGCCCTACCCGGTCGACTACACCAAGGTCAACGAGGCGGCGTATGACGTTATCGTCATCGGCGGGGGTGTGGCGGGGCTGCGGGCGGCCATCGCCGCGGCGCAGGAAGGCGCCTCGGTGGCGGTCGTGGAGCGTGGTCACGCCAAGCGGAGCGGGGCCGGCGGCGCCGGTGTCGACCACTGGCACGGCGCGGTCACCAACCCCTGCTCCAGCGTCACGCCGCAAATGTACACGGACGCCTGCTACAACAGCATGCGCGGCTGGACAGGCGGCCACGTCCGCTACGTCATCACGTCGGAGGGGTGGGACACCCTCCAGGAATCAGAGAAAATGGGCGTCCAGATACGCGACGTCAACGACGAGTTCAAGGGCGCGGACTTCCGCGACGAGGCCACCAAGCTCTGCTTCGCCTACGACTACAAGAGCCGGCACGTCGTCCGGGTCTGGGGCTACAACATCAAGGTCAAAGCCTATGAAGAGTGCATCAAGCTCGGCGTTAAGATGTACCACCGCATGATGCCGACGGTGCTTCTCACCGAAGGCGGTAAACAGGGCGCGCGGGTGGTCGGCTGTACCGCTGTCAACACCCGCACCGGCGAGTTTTATGTTATCCGGTCCAAGGCCACGGTCATCTGCACCGGCGGGGCCGGCCGTCTCTATGATTTCGCCCCGGAGGTTACCGCCTCCAGCTCGATGGGCAACCTCAACTCCTCCGGCGCCGGCGAGGCGCTCGGTTGGAAAGCGGGGGCGGAGTTCGTCTGCATGGAAAAGACGGCCCCTGGTCGGCTCTCCGGCTATGGTTACGCGCCCTACAGTATGGCCAACGCCCACAACACTTTCCACGGTGTGCCCATCGTCGATGCTGAAGGCAAGGAAGTCCCCTGGGTAGATGCCTTCTCCCGGCCCATCGAGGGCACGGCGGCCCGTTTCCTGCCCGCCGAGGGACAGGACTTCATCCTCGGGGAAGGCATCGGCATCTCGTTTTACGACCCGGCCTTCCGCAACAACGCCCTTTCTCCGGACCTGCCGGAGCTCGTCCGCAAGGGCGTCTACAAGCTGCCGCTCTACGCGGATTTCTCGAAGCTGTCCGAAACAGAGCGGCGTAACATTTTCGGCATGATGGTGGGCAACGAGGGCAAGACCCGTATCCCCATCTACGAGACGATGACCTGCGCCGGCTTCGACCCGGAAAAGGACCTCTGGCAGGCGCCGGTAATGCCGCCGGAGGGCTATAACCACTCCAACTTCTGGGCGGCCGGCATCAACACGCCGCCCACGATCCGCAGCGCCGGTGGGGGTGGCTTCCTGGTGGACTGGGACCTGCGCACTAACCTGGAAGGGCTCTACGTCGGCGCGGGCGGCAATCTCTTCGGCGGCGGCTGCCACGGCGAATCGCACACCACCGGACGTTATGCCGGCCGGCATGCCGCCCGGTACGCGAAGACCGCCCCGGAACCGGTGGCCGACGAGGCCCAGGTCAAGGCGGAACGCGAAGCCGCCTACCGCGCCGTCGGCCAGCCGAAAACCAACAACGGCTGGAAAGAAATCAACGCGGCCATCGGCCGCATCATGCGGGACTACTGCGGCCAGTACAAGAACGAGGAGACGATACAGTTCGGCCTGCGGCTCCTTAACGAGCTTAGGACCACCGAGCTCGCCGAAGCCTACGCCTCCAATCCACACGAGCTCGGACGTCTGCTCGAATGCTATGCCATCATCACCGTCGGCGAGCTGGTGCTCAAGGCATCGCTGGAGCGGAAGTCCAGTAATCTGATGCTCGATTTCCGTCGCCTGGACTATCCCCGGACGGACGACCCGGCCTGGGAGAAGCTGCTGCCCATCCGGCAGGAGGAGGGCAGGGTCCTCGTGCGGTCACTGCCGCTCGACTTTCACCTCAAGCCGCCCTACGCCCCGACCTACGAAGAGAACTACCGGGCGCACAAGTAAACGGAACGGAGAGATATGAAATGAGCAATACCTACATGGTGCCCAACCCTCCCACGCCGAACAAGGTCGTGGTGTTCGATAAGGATATTTGCATCGGGTGCAACCGCTGCGTCGATATCTGTCCCACGGACGTCTACATGCCCAATCCCGTGAAGAGCGAGAAGGAACCCATCGTCATGTACCCGGAGGAGTGCTGGTTTTGCGGCGGGTGCGTCGAAGAATGTCCGGCGCCCGGCGCCATCACCCTTATCCATCCCACACAGCAGCGTATCTCCGTCAACTGGAAGCGGCGGGACACCGGCGAGCTGTTCCGGCTCGGCATGAAGAATCCGCCCCAAGCCAACACGCGTCCGCCATCTGGTGGCGGGTAGTCCACTAGACATCCCAGGAGAAATTCAGAGCGGGGTCTCATATGAGGCCCCGCTCTTCTGTGGAGGAACCAACCGCCCCCGGCAATAAGGGCGGTCAATATTTGCTGCCCGGTTCGAGGAGGGACTCAGTAACCGGGCACCATCCCTTCTTTCACTCTACCGCTGAAATATGAAAATATTGCTAACGACCGGCCCTGTTTTCATTTATTTTAGCTGTAATATCGAGTCTTTACTGATAATCGGCACGTCTGCCTCTGGAAATTATCGATAGAATCTGCTTTAATATCTGGTAGAAGGAACGGTACGGCGACCGTCGCTCCGTGCGGGGTGACGAAACAAGCGCCGGGACCGGACAAAGGAACCCAGCGGGGAGCTTGGGAAACCAGGCTGAGAGGATGCGGACGGCCGCGGCCGGAAGCATCGACCCGAGGAACCTGATCCGGGTAATGCCGGCGGAGGGAGCGTGCTGAAAAGCGTAGGCCATCCTCCGGGGAGGATGGCCTTCCTTATTATATGGAGTATGCGTTGAACGTACTGGTCCTCGTCAACGGAGAACTATACCAACCGGATATCCTCAAAGAACGGCTGCGGCGGGAAACGTTCGACGCCGTCTGGGGCGTCGATGGCGGTTCACGTCATGCCGCAGCGCTCGGCGTCCGGGTGAACGCCGTCGTCGGCGATCTTGACTCCCTGCCCGCGGCAGACCTGGCCGCCCTCGGCGGGGTGCAGCGCATCACCTTCCCCGCCCACAAGGACGAAACGGACCTGGAACTGGCCTTTGTCCACGCCGTCCGGCGGGGCGCGGACCGGCTGGTGGTGATCGGGGCGCTCGGGGGCCGGCTCGATATGACACTGGCCAATCTTCACCTGCTCGCTCACCCGGACCTGGCAGGCCGCCGTGTCGAGGTCTGGCACGGCGACCAGACCGCCCGGGTGATCCGTCCCCCTGGTGACGAGATACAGGGAATCACAGGCGACCTTGTCTCTCTCGTGCCGTTGCAAGGAGACGTTACCGATATCAGCACGCATGGACTCGAATACGCTCTGTGTGACGAATCACTTTTCTTCGCCGCGGCTCGCGGCCTCAGCAATGTTATGACAACCTCGACGGCCCGCGTGGCCATCAACCGGGGACTCGTGCTGGCGGTGCACACGCCAGCGAACTGGAAAGTGAGGGAAGCATGAAGAAGCACATGATGAATGTCGGCGTGGAGGTCCTGCCGCTCGTGGATGACGTGTACCCGGTCGTCGACCATGCTATCGAGGCCATCGCGGCGAGCGGCCTGCGCTACGAGGTCGGTCCGCTGGAGACGACCCTCGAAGGCGATGACCTCGACGAGCTCCTGGCGGCCGCCAAGGCGGCCCACCTCGCCGCCTTCGAAGCGGGCGCGCATAAAGTAGTCACGATCATCAAGATCGCCGACGCGGTGGAAGGCACCACCATCGAGCAGAAGACCGGCAAGTATCGGAGGAGCGCCCCGTGAGTCACCGAAGGGACATCCTGCCGCCGCTGGCGCTGCTCGTTATCCTCGTCCTGGGCTGGTGGTTCGTCGCCCGAGTAAGCGGGCTCAGGGCGTTCATCCTGCCCACCCCGATGGAGGTCCTCCAGGCCGGCTGGCGCACGCGCGCCTCGCTCGGGGACGCCATCGTGGTGACGCTGTCCGCCACGGGCATCGGGCTGGCGGGCGCCCTCATCACCGGGGTGGGCATCGCGGCGCTGATGGACTTCTGGTCCTTCGCGCGCCGGGCGCTCTATCCCCTTCTCGTCGTCTCGCAGACCATCCAGATACTCGCCATCGCGCCCATCATGGTCATCTGGTTCGGCTTCGGGATGACGCCGACGGTCGTTATCGTTATATTGTTCTGTTTCTTCCCGCTCGCCATCAGCACGGCCGACGGCCTGACGTCCGCCGACCCGGAACTCCTGGCCCTGCTCCGCGCCCTCGGCGCGAGCCGATGGCAGGCGTGGCGCATGGTCCGGCTGCCCTCCGCCCTGCCCTCGTTCTTCTCCGGCCTGCGACTCGCAGTGACCTACAGCATCGTGGCAGCGACGATCGGCGAGTGGGTAGGCGGCTCGCCGGGGCTCGGCCTCTACATGCTCCGCTCCAAGAACGCCCTCGCCACAGACCAGGTCTTCGTGGCCATGTTCATCACCTCGCTGCTCAGCGTCGTCCTCTTCGTACTCGTGTGGACCATCGAGCGCGCCGTCCTCCCCTGGTACTACTCGGCGACGCGCCAGCAGCAGTGGGAAGACCAGGGAATTTACTGAAGGAGACTTCATATGAAACGCCTGCTCGCGCTCATCCTCGTTGCAGTGGTAGCGGGAACGTTCGCCTCGTGCGGCTCGTCCCAGCCGGCGGCACTCACCAAGGTGACGCTGATGCTGGACTGGGTACCCAACACCAACCATACCGGCATCTTCGTCGCCCGGGAGAAGGGCTACTTCAAGGATGCCGGCCTCGATGTCAACATCATCCAGCCCGGCGAGGTCTACCCGGAGGCTGCCGTGGCCAGCGGCGCTGCCGATTTCGGCATCAGCTTCCAGGAGCAGGTGACCCTCTCGCGCGCCCAGGACGTGCCCATCGTCTCTATCGGCGCCATCATCCAGCATAACACCTCAGGCTTCGCCTCGCTCGCTTCTCTCAACGTCACTTCTCCGAAGGACTTCGCGGGGCTGCGGTACGGCTCGTTCGGGAGCCCCTTCGAAGAGCCTACACTTAAAAGCCTTATGGAGTGCGACGGCGGCGACCCGAGCGCGTTGAAAATCGTCGATACCGGCTACAGCGACCCGGTCGCCCTGCTGGCGGAGCACCAGATAGACCTCGCCTGGGTCTTCTACGGCTGGGAGTATTTCCAGGCCAAGGAGCAAGGTCTCGACCTCAACATGGTCATGATGAAGGACTACACGGACTGCATCCCGGACTACTACACCCCGGTCGTCATCGCCAGCGAGGACACGATAGCCAATCGTCCGGACGTCGTGAAGGCTTTCATGAAGGCACTCTCCAGGGGATACAACTACGCTGTCCAGAACCCGTCCGAAGCGGCGGACATCCTCGTAAAGGCCGTACCAGAGCTGGATTCCAAGCTCGTCCATGACAGCCAGGCCTGGCTCTCCACACAATACCAAGCGGACGCGCCACGCTGGGGAGAGCAGAAGCTCAATGTCTGGAAGAACTACTCCGAGTGGATGGCCGCGAACGGGGTCATCGACCAACCCATCGAAGCGGACAAGGCGTTTACAAATGACTTTCTTCCCTGACGGATGGAAACCATGATCCCGGCAGACCAGCCCGCCGCGGCGACGGCCCGCATCGAGTTCCGGCATGTCAGCAAGACGTTCGCTGGCAAAGACCAAGCGGTACCGGCCCTTCGGGACGTGTCCTTCCGCGTCAGACCGGGGGAACTTGTCACCGTCATCGGGCCGAGCGGCAGCGGAAAAAGTACCCTGTTCAACCTCTGTGTGGGGCTCATAGAGCCGGACGAAGGGGAGATACTCTTCGACGGCGTCCAGCCGGCCCGCCGTACCGGCATGGTGGGCTACATGCCACAGCACGACCTGCTGCTTCCCTGGCGGAGCGTGCTGGACAACGTCATTATCCCGCTGGAAATCCAGGGCGTCGGCAAGGAGGAGGCCCGGCGCCGGGGTCTGGCCATGCTAACGGAGTTCGGCCTGGACAAGTTCCGGGACGAGTATCCCGCCGCCCTCTCCGGCGGCATGCGACAGCGCGCGGCACTGCTGCGGACCTGGCTGACCGGACGGGCTACGCTGCTGCTCGATGAGTCCTTCGGCGCCCTGGATGCCATGACGCGGCGGGAGCTCCGGCAGTGGCTGCTCGACGTGTGGGAGAAGTTCGAACGCACGGTGGTCTTCATCACACATGACGTCGAGGAAGCCGTCTACCTGGCCGACCGCGTCATCGTCTTCAGCGCGCGGCCTGGCACCGTACGGCGGGAACTGATTGTGGACCTGCCCCGCCCCCGCCGAAAGGAAGTAATCGCCGAGCCGGCCTTCCGCTCGCTCCTCGCGGAGCTGCTGGCCGACCTGGAACCAGGCCCGGCCTGATCGACTGACGTCGGTGTTAACAGAAAGAGCCCCGGGGAATCCCCGGGGCTCTTTATCAGTGTCTGGTATGGAGAGTACTAGTCTGCGTGCTGGATGGTCGCGTAGGCGTCGTCGGGGGAGATCCAGCCGCGGGTCGGGTCGCCGATCTTGTCACTCACCAGTGTCAAGGGCTGGATAAGGACGGTCCCGGTGTTTACCCACATATCGTAGGCGTAGTTGAGGAAGTCCGTCCAGTACTGCTTCTGCAGGACGGGGTCGAGCTCGCCGGTCGCCTTGGCATAAAGCTCGTCGGCGTGCGGGTCGTTACCCGTGGTGTGAACGCCGCCGGAGGTATACATATTAGCGGAGTGGTAGATGGCGTTCGGGACGACCGGGAACGGGCCCCACATCCACATGCCGCCTGCCTGCGGGGCAGTCGGGTCCTCGTTTCTCACGAAGACGATGCCGCTCCAGGCCACGGACTCCATCACGTTGATCTCGACATCGAGTCCGATTTCTGTCCAGTAGCCCAGAAGCACCTGGGCAAAGTTTTCCTGAGTAGCCGTGACGTAGAAGTTGATAACCGGTGTATCAAAGGCATCCGGGTAACCCGCTTCCGCGAGCAACTCTTTTGCCCTGTCCGGATCGTACGGGTCCGCTGTCCATGAATCATCCCAGCCGTAGCCGCCGGGGGCGATGAACCAGCGGCCGCCCGGTACGGCGGTTCCCTGGTAGAAGGTATCGCAGATTTCCTGGCGGTTAAGAGCATAGGACATAGCTTGGCGAACACGTTTATCGTGGGTCGGCCCGTTGTTAATCCAGGTGCCCGGCCAGACGACGGTCCAGGTGGTCGGCAGGCCGACGTTGAGCACCTTGGTACCCGAGTCTCTCATCTCCACGAGGCGGTCGGTGGAGATAGCGGTGATGACATCCATCTCACCGCGTTTGAACATGGCAATTCTCGTTGCTTCCTCCGGGACCTGGTTGATGCTCAGCGTCTCGAAGGGCGGAACGTTCTGCCAGTGATCGGTATTGGCCTCAAAGGTAACGTTGACCTCCTGCTGGTGAGAGACGAACTTCCACGGACCGGAACCGATGGGGTTCTGGTTGAAGGCATCAGGTCCAAGACTGGTGAAGTAGTCCGCCGGGAGAATCCATGTCACACTGAACGGGACGATGAGGGTGGGTTCGGGATGCTCGGTGTTATAGATGAAGGTGAAGTCGTCAGGCGCTGAAGTCCCGGCGTAGTTGCGGGTCAGGTAAGGAGACCACGGGTTGGTCGAGTTCTCAGCGGCGAAACGATCGACCGAGAACTTGACATCCTTGGAAGTTAACTGGGTCCCATCGTGGAAGTATATATCATGGCGGATATGGAACGTCCACGTATTGCCGTCGGGACTGATCTCCCAGCTCTGGGCAACGTCGCCGATATAGTCGCCGTTCTCATTGTAGGTGACGAGCGTATCATAGATCTCGTAGCCCCAGGTGGCGGTGTAGTAGTTGGGATCAAACTGCTCGTAGGAGAAATCAGGGATGGCCACGTTGATAGTCCCGTGGGGAGTGTCTTGCGGGAACCCCGTTTCCGTCGTTGTCGGTGGTACCGATGAGGTCGTGGT
>CAZOMF010000028.1:1283-2689 GCA_964580635.1 uncultured Dehalococcoidaceae bacterium | reverse complement strand
TGAGGTCGTGGTCTGCGTTGCCGGTGGTGTCGTAGTCTGCTCGGTGGTGGTACTGCCGCCACCACAACCGATGAGCAACATACTGAGCGCAATGATCGCGACTAACGCAAACATTACTAACTTTTTCATTGTCCCTCCTCTACAATTTACTCAGTCAATAGCAGCTGTTGTTATATCCAGTCTCCCCCCCTTTCGCTATATTTTATTCCCCCACTATATAGGAAAGCGGGTAGCTTGCCGTACTACCGCTGTCCAATATCAGATTACCACTGCGGGGTCTTTCGTTCCGTATTTCGGAACACCCCGGTCCATTTCCCACCGCTGCTTCGCCCTCCCCGGGCAGGTTATCCGGTCCGGTTCAGGTTCAAACACAGGTGTGGTCCGGTACAATTTTCGTATGATGAAATCTCATTCGACTGGATTGAGTACCATGATAGGCAACCGAGCGACGAATTGTCAAGCATTCTCCGAAACTATTTTAAGCCTGTGTGGAAAATGCGGGTATAAAACGGTGTAATAAGGGGTAGTGCGTAAATGCTTTTCGGGACGGTTTGAGCATCGTTGGCGCACCATTTTGGAACAGTTCGTACCAGAACAACCGCATCCCTTTGGTCACGCGAGCTTCTCCGGCTGCGTAGTGTCCGGCAGCCGCGGCATGGTAAGATGCACAGTAATCCCGCCGTCCGGGCGGCTTCAATAAGCCCATGGAAATCGCCATCGTCATATTCGCCGGTCTGGGAGCTTCGTTCGTCGGCGCTATTGCCGGCTTCGGCGGCTCGGTCATTATGCTGCCGGTGCTGGTGTGGACGTTCGGCATTCAGGACGCGGTGCCCATCATGGCGATCGTTTCACTCATCGGGAACCTCTCCCGGGTCGTTTTCAATCGCAGGGAGGTAGACTGGACGGTCGTACGGCGTTTCGCGATCGGGGCGGTGCCGGCAGCGGTGGCCGGGGGCATCATCTTCGCCACGGCACCGGCCGGCTTCCTCGTCAGGGTACTCGGCGTATTTCTCCTGGTGATGGTCGTCTACCGTCACAGCCGCTGGGGGAAGCACGTCCAGATGAAGCGGAGCGGCTTTCTGCCGCTTGGCGCGGCATCCGGCCTGCTCTCCGCGGTACTGGGGGCGGCAGGACCATTCGCGGCACCGTTCTTCCTGGCCTACGGGCTCACGAAAGGGGCCTACATCGGCACCGAGGCGATGACAGCAGCGGTGATGCACGTGACCAAGCTGGCCGTGTACGGCGGCTACTCGCTGGTAGGCGTGAAGACGTTGCTCATCGGGCTATGGATAGGGTTGGTAATGATAGTTGGTACCTATACAGGCAAGAGGGTCATGGATCATGTCCCCGAGCGGGTCTTTCCTTACCTCATTGAAATAATGCTGCTCGTCGCCGGGATCCTCTTC
>CAZOMF010000028.1:0-1183 GCA_964580635.1 uncultured Dehalococcoidaceae bacterium | reverse complement strand
CTTCCGGGACTGCCCGTGTACGATAACCCGCCGATCAGTGGAGAGGTCATTTTAGATGATGGTTCCCCGGGGAGATTCTGGTAAGAATTCAGTAAGAAAACGGTAGACCCCCTTGCCAGCCGTTGACAAACGGTAACGGATTTGGAGTACTGTTAATAACAGTGACCAACAGTGGTGAAACGGTAATAAACGGTATTGAACGGTACCGTTTTACCTGTCCCGCAGGATGGAACAAGACATGATAAACGCATCCAAAAAGAAGGTTTTACGCAGGAAGATCGGCTGGCGAGACGTTTTACGGCTAAGAGCGCTTGCTTTCCTGAAATTGAGGCAGGAGACGGGCGACCCGTGGGCCGGGGTGACGATACTGCGAGAGGCCCTGGTATTTCCCTGCGGCTGGCTGGTCTGTCCGGCCATGGTCTGGAAAGGCGCCGCCAAAGAACGGGCCAATATCGCCGTGACGGCCCTTTACCGCATCATGAAGCAATGCTCCGAGAATGGCATGGTTTCCACCAAATTATCAGTCAGTGGCCACACGGAATACCGTATTTCCGAGCAGGGACTTGATTACCTTGTTCAAGCAACCACCAAAAACCCGAGCGTGGATGGGCATGAAGACATCGAATACTCCGTTCTGCGGACGGCCCGTACGGCGATACTCTGGATAGAGCGGGACATCCGGGGAACGGCGCTCTTTTTACGTTCCATAAAATCCCCTTACGATACTGCCGCCTGCATATACGTCCGGTCCCTGACACACGGTGCCGAGGAACCGACCTGGCCGGCGCCGGTCACCACGTCACATCTGCTGTTCAAGGCGCCGACGTGTCCTGACGCCGTGAACAAAGCCGCGGAGATACTCGGTATCGGCATTACCAGCTTTCGCAACGGCATGACCGATGAGCTGGTACGCTGCGGCTGGGACGGCATATGTTACCCCTCGGACCCGGAACGGACTGCTGAGTTACGCGCCGAGCAGAGAGCCCGCGAAGCCAGATATGCGGAATACCGGAGATAAGCGTACCGGAAGAACAGGCCACAACAGCACTTCGACGGGATTCGCGTCGGGAGTGTAAATTAAATCCATTTACCATCGGGTTTTTGAGGACCATCCGATAATTGCCGGAAAACTAGCTGCCGCTGCTGCGTATCGTCGAGCCATTGCCGACCTGGAATTTCGCGA
>CAZOMF010000027.1:0-17291 GCA_964580635.1 uncultured Dehalococcoidaceae bacterium | reverse complement strand
ATCTCGCTGCCGCCGGGGCTCAAGCACTGCCCGCTCGAGGTGACGAAGTGCACCAAGCCCATCGTCTTCCTGGAAATATCCACCACCAAGGAATACACGGCCACCGGCGAGGACGGCCGGCGGGTGGACCGGTACAGCCCCGAGTAGCACAGACCTTCGCCCTGAATATGAATGAGGTCATCCTGAGTCCGCCTGAGGCGGACGAAGGATCTCGTTCCAGCCGGGAGAGGCGAGATATTTCGGTCGTTCGCCAGCGACGAACTCCCTCAGAATGATGCGTAATATAAGGACACGGTCTCGCTAGAGCGTTTCGCCAAGGCCTTCCGCCAGGTATTTGGCGGCCATCTCGGCGTACTCGCCGGGGACGTCCTTGAGCCACCACATCTGCTCATCGGTGACCTTGGACTTGACCTTGGCCGGCACGCCCACGACGAACGAGTTGTCCGGGATGACCATACCCTCGTTGACGAGCGCGCCCGCCCCGATGAGGCAGTAATTTCCGATCTTAGCTTTATGTAAAACGGTGGCGTTCATACCGATGAGGCAGTTGTGACCGACCGCAAAGGCGTGGACCACCGCCCCGTGGCCGATGTTGACATCATGCTCGACGCGGAGGGTATCGAAGGGCGGGATACCGGCGTGGAGCACCACGCAGTCCTCGACGGCCACGTTCTTCTCCAGGATGATACGACCGGTATCCCCGCGGATAACGGCGTGCGGCCACACGGAGCAGCCCTCCCCTATCTCCACGTCCCCGACGATGTAGGCCGCCTCGCTGATGAAGGCGGACGGGTGGATTTTCGGGGTCTTGCCGTTGAAGCTGCGTATCATGAGGTACCTCCGGTCTCTCTATCATAGCAGAAAGGCCGGAGGCGGCGCGCCCGGCGAGGTCTTACGGCTTCTGGCAGCCCTCGCAGAAGTAAATGCTGCCGCCGAGATAGGGTTGCTTGACGACGTGACTGCCGCATACCGGGCAGGGCTTGCCCACGGAGTGCTGGCTCATTCTGGTAGCGTAGCCGCCCGGCCGGCCGAACAGGTCCTTTTCCACGTCCCGGCCGCCCTGCTCCGTCATCTCCTGGAGCGTCGATTTTATAGAACGGAAAAGACCGGCCCGTTCATCTTCCGCAAGGGTGGCGATCTTACGTTTCGGGTGAATTCCGGCGTTGCAGAGGATGTCCTGTAGGACGCCGTTGCCCAGGCCGGGTATCCGCTGCTCGGTGGCGAGGAAGGCCTTGGCGCTCAGCTTCTGCACGTCCGGGACTGTGATGAGGCTATCGAAATAGTCCCGGTCGAACTTGTCCGATAGCGGCGAAGGCAGGGCCACGGCGACATCGTAGTAGCGGTTCTGGAGTTCCCCCTCCCTGAAGCACAGCAGCCCGCCGTACATCTGAACGGAGGCGCTGAAGGCCGTGCCGTCCTCGAACTCGATCAGCAGCTGGTGCTTCGTTGGACGCTTCTCGCCGGCGGTATGAAATCTCAGGGCGACGCCGTCGCTGAACAGCAGCGCGACATCGCCGGCCCGTATCTCCACCATACCGCCGCGGGCCGCGGCCGCGCCTATGATCCTGTCGTGGAGCCGCCCGTCGTACTCCTTCGGGTCGCCGTGGTACCAGGCGAACTTATGCGACGAGAGGCCGGCCACCGCACTCGCAATCTTCTTACCGGTGATCGTTTCGTTAAGTTGACCGGCCAGGGTTTCGGCTTCCGGCAGCTCGATCATGGGCCCACCGCCTTTCGCTCGCTGCTTTATTATTGAACGATTGGACCTCTTACCTTTACAGCCCCTGTACGTCCGGATTGACCCCGCTCAGCATGTTCTCCAGCCGTTGCCGGATGGCGGGAATGTACTCGGGATGGGAGAGAAGATAGAGCCTGTCATCCATGACAGCACCGAAGACCTTTCCGGCGAACTCGTCCGGCGGCATGCCCGTCTCGTTCATCTCGGTAAACCGCTCGATGGTCGCTTTCTGCCACCGGGTGAGGGGACCCGCCGCCGGGTTGCGTAGGTCGGGCGGGCGGTTGCGCTCGGCTTCGTTGAGGTTGGTGCGGACGCCGCCGGGGAAACTCACCGTCACGCCGATGGGAATACCGCGTTCCCTGAGCTGGAGATAGAGCGTTTCCGAGAGCATGGTAACTGCCGCCTTGCTGACGTTGTAGATGCCGATGGCCGTATTGGGCACCAGTCCGGCCGCCGAGGCGGTGTTCACGACGTGCCCCGGCTGTCCCCCGTCGACCATGCGCGGCAGGAAGGCCTTGACGCCGTGGATGACGCCCCAGAGATTGACGCCGAGCACCCAGTGCCAGTCGTTGAGAGAGCTTTCCCAGTAAGCGGCGCCCTTGCCGGTCTCGACGCCGGCGTTGTTGCAGAGGAGGTGGACCGCGCCGTACGCCTCGTAGGCCCGGTCGGCGAGGGCTTCGACGTCTTCACGATGAGAGACGTTGGTCGGGATGGCGAGCACGTCTGCGCCGCCGGACGTCAAGGAAGCCGCCGCCGTGGACAGGGCCGGTTCCTCGACGTCCGCCATGACGACCTTCATCCCCTCCTCGACGCACCGTGTCGCCAGGGCCAGGCCGATGCCGCTGGCCGCCCCGGTGATGACGGCTGTTTTGCCCCTGAAATCTTTCATCCGTGCCTCCTCGATGCGCCTTCCGCCGGCGGTACTGCTGCCATTATAGGCGTCTCCACCGCGATGTCAACACCCCTCGTTCAACGACTTTTCGTCTTGTCCGCCGTCACGCTCGCATGCTACAATTGTCACGAGGAGCGAGCATGAAAAAACGCGTCTTTTCCGGCATTAAACCGAGCGGCAGCCCGCAGCTCGGCAACTACCTGGGGGCCATCCGTCGCTGGGCCGCCGAGCAGGACCAGTGGGACAATATCTTCTGCATCGTGGACCTGCACGCCATCACCATCGCTATCGACCCGTCGGAACTGCGGCAGAACACCCGCGAGCTGGCCGGCCTGCTCGTGGCGAGCGGCATCGACCCGGCGCGCTCCATCCTCTTCCAGCAGTCGCACGTCGCGGAGCACAGCGAGCTGGCCTGGCTGCTCAACTGCTACATCCCGATGGGCTGGATGCAGCGCATGACCCAGTACAAGGAAAAGGTGCAGAAGATGAAAGCCGAGCAGGTGAGCGTGGGGCTGTTCGACTACCCGGCGCTCATGGCGGCGGATATCCTGCTGTACGATACCCACGCCGTGCCGGTCGGCGACGACCAGAAGCAGCACGTCGAGCTGACGCGGGACGTGGCCCAGCGGTTCAACGGCCTCTACGGGGAGACGTTCGTGGTGCCGGAGCCGGTCGTTGGCGCCACCGGGGCACGCATCATGGGCCTCCAGGACCCCACCGCCAAGATGAGCAAAAGCGAGGGGAACGAGGGGCAGTCCATCGGTATGCTCGACGCACCGGGGGTTATCCGGAAGAAGATCATGCGGGCGACGACGGACTCGCAGCGGGACATCGTCTTCGACGAGTCCCGTCCCGGCATCTCCAACCTGCTGACCATCTACCAGACCATCACCGGCGAGACGCGGCAGGCCATCGAGGGAAAGTTCGAGGGCAAGGGCTACGGTGATTTCAAGAAGGAGCTGGCCGAGCTCGTGGTGGAGTGCCTGCGGCCGGTCCAGGAACGCTATGCGGAGATAACCGCCGACCCGGGCTACCTCGACGAAATCCTCAAGACCGGGGCGGACCGGGCACAGCCCATCGCCGCGGCGACGCTCGACCGGGTCCGGCGGAAGATAGGGCTGGCCTGAATGACCGGCCGCCGCGCACGACCGCTCCCGGGCACGGACGGATCATGACATCGAAACGCATGAAGACCCTCCGGCTCATCATCGTGGGGCTGGTGGTGCTCATTTCCATCGGTTTTATGGTCGCAGCGGTGCTGCTCGTATTCAACTGGGATGACGCCACCGCACTGCGACCCCACAGCTACTCGGGCCTGCTGATCGCCTCGTTCATCGCCGGGGCACCCATCCCGGTCTTCATGCCCATTGCCATCATCGCCTTCGTGCTCGGGAGCGTGCTTAATCCTTTCCTCGTCGGTCTGGTGATCGGGGCGGGCAACCTGCTCGGCAATATGCTGACGTTCTACGCCGGGCGGGGCGGTTTCCACATTTCCAGGATCTTCGAGCTGCCCACCAGCGGCGAATCGCCGGACCCGGGCAAGCTCGACCAGCTTATCCAGAAGATCAAGAGCTCCAAGATGGTCAACCTGGGGAGGCGCCGGGGCCTGCCGGCGCTGCTTGCACTGGCGCTCCTGCCGACGCCGCTCTTCATGCCGACCATCTTCTCTTTGGGAGCGGCGCGCTCGGTGCACTCGCACTTCTGGCGGGTGATGCTGGTATCATTCATCGGACAGACCATCCAGGCCGTCATCTGGGCGGCGCTGGGACACTACGGTCTGCGGTCCATCCTCGACGTGTTCGGCGTGCTGACACCTCCATAGTCCCTGTGACTTTTCGCCTTGCGCCGCTCGTGACACCGGCGTATCCTGTAGTTCAGCGAACCCCGGAAGGACAACAGCGATGAGTACGAACGTGAAAAAGACCCCGGCCGTTGACGAAGGCCCCTACTACAAGACCGGCTCGCCGGAGCGGGCCGACCTGGTGGAAGACGGCATCCCCGGCACCAGACTGGTGGTGACCGGCCGCGTCACGGACGAGAACGGCAATCCCGTCCCCGGCGCCTGGCTGGACTTCTGGCAAGCGGACGGCAAGGGTATCTACGATAACGAGGGCTTCCTGCTGCGCGGCCACCAGTACGCGGACGCCGAGGGCCGCTATCGGCTGGAGACGGTCCGCCCTTACGAGTACCAGGTGCGGGCCGCCCACATCCACGTCAAGGTCAGCGCCGGGCAGGGCGCCCCCGTCTTCACCACCCAGCTCTTCTTCCCGGACGAGCGCCTGAACCCGACCGACCCGCTCTTCGAACCGGGGACGGTGATGAACGTGGCGGACATGAAGGACGGCCAGACCGCCGCCTTCGATTTCGTCATCGCCACGAAATAGTCCCCCGTTTGTCCCGCGGGCAGCGGACGCCGTATAATCAGACGGACTTTTCCGCATGAACGATCGTTCCGCCGCCGGACCTTCCCGCACCTTGGCCTACGCGTGGGTCATCGTGGCCGCCTGCGCCGTGATGATCGGCGTGACGTACGGCCTGAACTACTCGTTCTCCGTCTTCTTCAAGCCGCTCGCCGACTACTTTCACTGGGACCGCGAGACGGTCTCGCTCGTCTACTCCACGGCCCTCGTGTTCCGCGGGGTGGTCTCCGTCGGCACCGGCTGGCTCGCCGACCGCTACGGCTCCCGCGCGGTGATGCTCGGCTGCGGCGTCCTCATGGGGGCCGGGTTCCTGCTCTCCAGCCGGGTGACGCAGCTCTGGCAGTTCTTCCTGACCTACGGCGTCATCGAGGCCATCGGCCTGAGCGGGACGTTCGGCGTGGGGACGGCCATCGTCTCGCGGTGGTTCGACGAGCGGCGGGGCCTGGCGCTCGGCATCGTGGCGTCCGGCTCCGGGGTGGGGACGCTGTTCCTGGTGCCGGCCTCGGAGCGGCTGGTGGCGGCGGTGGACTGGTCGCAGGCGTTCGTGGTGGTGGGCATCGCGGCGGGCATCGTGATGGTGGCGGCCGCGTCGCTCCTCAAGGAGCCGCCGGCCCGCCTCGACGCGAGGGGTTTCGCGGTACCGCCGCCGGAATCCGAGGGCTTTACCGTGAAAGAAGCTCTGCGAGACCCGCGGATGCTGCTCATGGGACTGGCGTTCCTGTTCTTCTTCTTCGGGATACAGATCGTGATGGTGCACCTCGTGGCCCACGCCACGGACATCGGCATCGATCCGCTGGTGGCGGCGACCTTCATCAGCGTCATCGGGGCGGCGAGCATCGTGGCGCGGCTCGGGATTGGCATCGGGGCGGAGAAGGCGGGCCTTTACAACAGCCTGCTGTTCACGCGGGCGTTCCTGCTGCTGTCCTTCGTGCTGCTCTTTTTCAGCCGGAGCACGTGGTCGTTCTACGTCTTCGCGGCGGTGTTCAGCATCCCCTACGGCGGTGAGATCACCCAGATACCGCTCGTCATCGGGAGGTTCTTTGGCACGAAGGCCATGGCGACATTGATGGGTTTCACGTTACTGCCGGTGACGCTCGGCGGGGCACTCGGCCCGTGGGCGGCGGGAAGCATCTTCGATGCCACCGGCAACTACGACTGGGCGTTCCTGGCCGGGGCATTGGCGGCGGCCGTCAGCCTGGGACTGATACTGGTGCTCAAGCAGCAGGAAGGCCACAAAAAGACAAGAGCGGCTACTTCCGGTACCGGTTGAAGAACCGCTTCATGCGGGTAAGGGCTTCCTCTATCTCCGCCAGTGAGGTGGCGTAGCAACAGCGCACGTAGCCCTCGCCGGTCCTGCCGAAGGCGGAGCCGGGCACGACGGCCACCTTCTCTTCCTTGAGCAGTTTCTCCGAGAACGTCTCCGAGTCGAGCCCCGTGGCTGTGATGTTGGGGAAGGCGTAGAAAGCGCCCTTCGGCTCGTGACAGGGGAAGCCGATATCGCAGAGCCCTTTCACGATGAAGAGCCGGCGGCGGTTGTAGTCCGCCACCATCTCTTCCACATCGTCCTCTCCCGTGCGGAGGGCCTCCAGGGCGGCCACCTGGGCCATGGTCGGGGCGCTCATGATGGTGTACTGGTGGATCTTGGTCATGGCAGCGATGATCTCGCGGGGTCCGGCCGCGTAGCCGACCCGCCAGCCGGTCATGGCATAGGCCTTGGAGAACCCGCCGAGCAGCACCGTCCGCTCCCTCGTCCCGGGCAAACAGGAGAAACAGGTATGGACGGCGTCCCCGTAGACAAGGCGCTCGTATATCTCGTCCGAGATGACGAGCAGGCGGCGTTTTTCAGCCACCTCCGCGATGGCGGCCAGCTTGTCCCGGGGCATGACGGCGCCGGTGGGGTTGGACGGGTAGCCGAGAAAAATGGCCTTGGTGTGTTTGTTGATACGCTTTTCGATGTCCGCGGCGGCAATCTCGAAGCCGTCCTCCTGGCGCGTCGGTACGGTGACCGGCTTGCCCCCGGCGAGGATGACGCTGGAGGGGTAGGCCACGTAGTACGGCTCCGGCATGATGACCTCGTCGCCGGGGTTGATGATGGCGCGCATGGCGAGGTCCATGGCCTCGCTGACGCCGACGGTGATGAGTACCTCTCCGTACGGGTCGTAGTCCACGCCATGGCGGTCGTGGAGGTAGCGGGCGGTCTCCTCGCGCAGCTCCGGCGTGCCGGAGTTGGAGGTATACATGGTCTCGCCCCGCTCCAGGGAACGGACGGCGGCCTCGGAGATATGCCAGGGCGTGGCATAGTCCGGCTCGCCGACGCCGAGGGAAATGACGTCATCCATCGAGGCGAGCAGGTCGAAGAACTTGCGTATGCCGGACGGAGAGAGCCGGTTGGCGCGGTCGGCGACGGCGCTGCGTAAAAAGTCAGGGTTCTCACTTTTCTTAGGAGACATCGGGATACGCTCCGGGCGAGCGGTCTAGAGAACGACGCGCTGCCGCTTCACTCCCTCCCCGTTATCGAGTATCTCGCCGTCGGCCTTGTAGCGTTTCAGGACGAAGTGGGTCTCGGTGGCCTGGACGCCCTCCAGATGGGCCAGGTTCTGGGACACGAAGTCCGCTATCTTGCGTTCCGTCTTGCCGGCGACGACGAGGAGCAGGTCGTAGGTGCCGGAAGCGAGATAGAGGTCGCGGACCTGCTCGTACTGGGCGATACGGCCGGCGACGGTATCGAAGCCTTTCTCCGGCTCCGGCTTGACCTTGACCTCGATGATGGCCCAGACCTGTTCTTCCTCGATCTTGTCCCAGTTAACGACGGTCTTGTACTTGAGGATGACCCGGTCCTTTTCCGCCTGCTTGATGGTGCGGTTGACCTCGTTCACGGGCGCGCCGGTCATGGTGCTAATCTGGCGGCTGGTGATGCGGGCATCGTTCTCCAGTATCTTGAGAATGTCTTTCAGCATGGGCGGTTTCCCTCCTCACCGAATGGGCGGCGGAGACATGAGACTATTATAGCAAAGTTGCGGAGAGGAGAGAAGAGGAAACGACGTTTGGCTGCGGTAAGGGAGCTAGTCCCGGTTCCGGGCGACCCCCAGCCCGAAGACCACCACCGGTATCAGCAGGGCCGCCCAGGCGATCTGCTCCGACGTGGCGAAGGGCGGCGTATCGATAACGCCCGTCAGGGACAGGATAAACCCGATGATGATCAGGAGATTAAGGACGACGGTATACCAGGCCAGCACTTTCATGAAATCCCCCCGGAAACGTTTGCCCCATTATAGCAAGGGAGATACCTAGAAACAATAGGCATGAATGATGTTCAGCAGCTGCCTTCGGCGATGGCTTTCAGCGTGGCGGCTACATCGGCGACGACGGCATCCCACAGCTTCCGACCCAGCGCCGAGCTGGCGTGGGTCGGGTCGCCGATAACGCCCGTGTCGGAATAGCGGCGGAAGTCGAGGTCCGGGTCGTCCCAGTCGACCTCGCCCTGCTGAGGACCGGGAATGAGTTCTGTCCGCACCGCATCCGGGCGGAGGTAAAGCGCGAGCGAGGTGGAAAAAGAATCGGCGTGGCCGCCCGGCACCGAGGGGTCCGCCACGCGGCACCAGATATCGTGGTACGGCAGGTCCGGCAGGCAAGCGATACAGCCGGTATGCTCCGTGTTGAAACGCTTTACCATTCGAACGAGGTCGTGCTCGCCGCAGCCGCGCCAGACAACCAATTTTGAAAAGCGCTGCTCAGCCAGGGAGACCAGCACGGACATGATCACGTCTTCCTGCTGCCGGCGGGGCAGGTCCACGTAACCACTGCCGAAGTTCCGATGCTCCGGGGTGGGTCCGAACGGCAAGGCCGGCAGCACGAGGCCAAGAACCCCATACTCTTTTTCGGCGCGGTCGGCTGCCGCCGCCGTCACCGCTTCCGCGAACCAGGTATCGAAGTCCACCGGCAGGTGGGGCCCCTGCTGTTCGGTACAGCCGGTCGGGACGACCGCCAGGGCACCCCGGTCCGCGTAGTCCCTGATTTCGGTATAGGTACAATTCCCGAAGCGCATACGCTCAATCCTGTCCGATGGTATCCGGCGGCGCCCCCATCGCCGCGGCGATACGAATGAAATCGTTACGGTCGATTTGAAACAGGCCGCGGCGGAAGGGGAAACCCCAGTGCCGTTTATCGCGGATGAAGGTCAGCTCGCCGATGAGTGGCCGCACCGCCGCCGGCCGGGCCGGCAGATAGGCCACGTTACGCCGCCAGGGATGGAACGCAGGGGTCATCTCGACCCGGTACGGTTCGTCGTCGAGGATACGCCCGACGGCGGTGAACGCCTGCAACGGCTCTCCCTCCGGGTAGGAGGTGCGCGGCGAGTAGAAGGCGACGTAGTCGCCCCGTTCGAGCCGTCGCAAACGGGTCTCTTTGCCGTGGTCGGCCTGGGTAAAACCGCCGTCCGCCCCGGCCTGGACGTGGTCACGGGAGACGGTATTGATCCAGAAGCGCGGGCCCACGTCGCCCGGTCAGGCCTCCAGCTTCTCGCCGAAGACGCGCCCGTAGTCGTGGCAGGACTTGCGGCCATCATCGGTCTCGACGGCGTCCTCCTGGAGGTGGAAGGCACCGAGCTCGAACGGCGCCAGCTTGCCCTGCTTGTCCAGGTAGTCAAGTATCTGGGCGGGGGCATAGTCCTCGTGGGAGTAGCCGACGTCATGGCTGTAGGAACCGAAAGCCCCCGCCATCTTCCCGGCGGCACCGGCCCCGATGATGGCGTCCAGGAACTTCTTCACGGGATTGGGGGTGTCCTGCGAGAAGGTCGGCGAGCCGACGATGACGCCGTCGAACCCCTTCACCACGCCGGGGTCCTTGATATCGGCTATCTTCTTGACGGCGGCCTGCTGCCCGCTGATGCGGACGCCCTCGGCGATATCGTCCGCCATCCGTTCCGTCTTGCCGCTGCTGCTGAAATAGGCGATGAGCACTTTTTTCATAACCTTCAAACCTCACCGAACGCGCGTTTTCCACCGGTATTTTACCACGGAAACGGCGGCGGGCAGCCGCGGAGATATTACCTTTTTATAAAACTTGAGGGGCCCCCTCACCTTAGTCCTCTCCCGCAAGGGGAGAGGAAACGGGAAAGGGATAGATTCCGGCCTGCGCCGGAATGACATTCAGAGCTCAGGTTTCCGCTTGTGCCACCCGGTGGCCTGCTCGTAGGCGTAGGCGACGCGGAGCATGGTGCTCTCGGCGAAGGGTTTGCAGATGACCTGGAGGCCGATGGGTAGGCCGTTATCGAAGCCGGCGGGCACTGAGATACCCGGCAGCCCGGCTATGTTCACCGGCAGCGTGCAGATATCGCTCAGGTACATGGCGAGCGGGTCGTCGGCGCGCTCCCCTATCTTGAACGGGACGGTCGGCGAGGTGGGCGTGACGAGGGCGTCGTACTTCTCGAAGGCGGCGTCGAACTCGCGGCGGATGAGCGTCCGCACCCGCTGGGCCTTGACGTACCAGGCGTCGTAGTAGCCGGCCGAGAGGGCGTAGGTGCCGAGCATGATGCGGCGCTTGACCTCCGGCCCGAAGCCGTACTCCCGCGTCTTCTCCATGCTGTCCCACATACTATCGCCGTCGTAGGAGAAGCCGTACTTGACGCCGTCGTAGCGGGACAGGTTGGCGGAGGCCTCCGACGGGGCGATGATGTAGTAGACCGCCAGCGCGTAGGGCGTGGAAGGCAGGGAGACCTCTTCCAGCTCCGCGCCGAGGTCTTCGAGCTGTTTCAAGGCGACCTGCATCGCCGCCGAAACAGCTGGCTGCATGCCCTCGACGAAATACTCCCTCGGTACGCCGAGCTTCATCCCCTTCAGGTCGGGCTTGAGCGCCGCCCGGTAATCAGGGACCGGTACCGGGACAGACGTGGCGTCGCACGGGTCGTGCCCGGCGATGGCGCCGAGCAGCAGCGCGGCGTCCTCCACGTCTTGCGTGAAGGGGCCGATCTGGTCGAGCGAGGAGGCGAAGGCGACCAGCCCGTAGCGGCTCACCCGCCCGTAGGTGGGCTTCATGCCGACGACGGAGCAGAAACCAGCCGGCTGGCGGATGCTGCCGCCGGTATCCGAGCCGAGCGCGCAGACCGCCTCGCCGGCGGCCACCGCCACCGCCGAGCCGCCGCTCGAGCCGCCCGGGACGCGCGTGGTGTCCCAGGGATTCTTCGTCGTGAAGAAGGCGGAGTTCTCCGTGGAGGAACCCATGGCGAACTCGTCCATATTGGCCTTGCCGAGCATCACCGCGCCGGCGGCATGCAGCTTCTCCATGACGGTGGCGTCGTACGGCGGGACGAAGTTCTCCAGCATCTTGCTGGCGCAGGTCGTCCGGACGCCCCTGGTGCAGATGACGTCCTTGATGATGATGGGGATGCCGGTCAGGGGAGCGGCGTCGCCGGCGGCCAGGCGGTCGTCCGCCCGTTTCGCCTGTTCGCGGGCTAGGTCGGGCGTGCGGGTGACGAGGGCGCTGACCTTAGGCTCGGCGTCCTCAATGCACCGTAAATAGTGTTCCGTCAGCTCGACCGAGGAAAGCTGTTTCTCCCGGAGCAGCCGGGCGGCTTCGTGGATGGTCATGCCACCGGTCGTATCGTTCAATTCGTCATTCCTCCGTCACCGGATTGCCCACCGGTATCACGTACAGCGGGGTCAGGTTTTCCGGCAGGCCAAGCGTATCGCGTACGCCGTTATCGTCGAAGGCCCCCACGGTTACCGCGCCCAGGCCGAGCGCCGTCGCCTGTAGGCAGAGGTTCTGACCGGCGTGGCCGGCTTCCAGGTGCACGTAGCGTTCGGCCCGCTCGCCGTACTTCGTCTTCGTTATCTCATAGTCCGCCGTCACCACGATGCTCATCGCGCCTTCCGCCACCCAGGACTGGCCCAAAGACGCCCGCGCCAGGTCCGCCCGGCAGTCACCGTCGCGCACCTTTTCCAGCCTGTGGCCGTCCGGGCGGTACGTATACACTCCTGCCGCCAAGCCCCGGACGCTGCCGACCACGACATGCAGGCTGAGCGGATACAGTCCTCCGGCAGAGGGGGCCGTCCGCCATCCTTCGGGGCTCGTTATTCCCTGCCCCGCCCAGAGCAGCTGGCCCACCTGGGCCAGCGTCAGCGGTTCCTCACGGTAACCCCGGACCGACCGGCGTTCCCGGAGCGTTTGCTCCAGTGATACGTCGCCCGAATACTGCGGTTCCGGCAGGATGATCGTTTCCAAGACCGTCTCCGAGATCACCGGCGCGGCCCCGCAGCCCGCCGCGACCAGCAGCAGCGTCGATACCGGAAAGAGGAGTTTCCACTTGCTGACGCTCATCTCGGTCCCCTTCCCCGACACCTGCCGGACCGTCCGCTCTCCTGCTTCCGGATTGCGGTATCGGCCGGGAGCCGTCTTCGTTCCTTTCACTAACGCCACGCCTGGAGCGCCCCGGCCATCTCCTCGGCGTGCAGCGTGCTCAGGAGCACCGAGTAGTTGTCCGTGGTGGGGATATAGACGACGCGGGATTTGTCCGTGACGAAGACGAGAGCCTTCTCCCCGTCCTTCAGCTTGTACCACCCGGCGTTATACCCCGGCAGGTTGGAGCCGTTGGTCTTGTGCCCGAGGGCATACTGCGTATCGACCCGGAGGTCGATGACCTTGACCCCAGCCGCTTCTATCTGGTCGCGGGGAATGAACCGGCCGTAGATGCCGGGACCGATGTTCAACCCGGTATCGGTAACGGTGAAGGTGGCGTTCTTGCTCTGGTTGGCCACCGAATAGAGCAGGAAGACCACGCCGACCACGACCACGATGAGCACCCCGCCGATGATCCACAGGAAGTTGAACGCCCCGGCCGAGGCCGGGATAATATGAAACACGTTCTCCATGTCCTCGTTGACCTCCCCCCGGTTCTGCCGGCGCCTATTCCAGAACCGGCTTGACACGGAAGCTGTCCTCCTCGCGGTGAGGGGCGTTGGCCAGGACGTCGTCCGGGGACAGGGAGGGGCGGACGGCGTCCTCCCGCATGACGCTCCGCAGGTCGATGGACTGGGCCGTCGGCGGGACGCCGGTGGTGTCCACCTGCTGGAGGACCGCGAAGTGGTCCAGCAGGTTGGAGAGCTGCTCGCTGTAGCGGTTTATCTCTTCCTCGGTGAGGGCCACCCGGGCCAGGCGGGCGATGTGCAGGACTTCCTCGCGGCTTATCTTCATCGGCGGCTCCTCGACAGGCATCGGGCGGGATTTTTACGTTCCGATTATAGCATTCGCCCATTGCGAGCGGCAAACGAAAATCTCTCCCCGGGGACAGGCTCGCACCGCCCATACGTTCGCTATTCTTATGGAAACCAGCTATAATGTTAACAAAAGACTACGAGGAAGGAGGTGAAACAAATGACAGAGCGGGTCATGATTTTCATCGACGGCAGCAACCTGTACCATTCGCTGAAGAACCATTTCAACCGGGCGGACCTGGACATGGCCAAGTTCACCAACAAGCTGCTCCAGAAACGGCAGCTTATCAGGATCTATTACTACAACGCCATGGTCGGACAGAAGCAGGAACCGGAACTGTTCAAGCAGCAGCAGGCGTTCTTCAACGGCGTCAATGCCGTGCCCTACACCGAGCTGCGGCTCGGGCGTCTGGTGTACTCGAGCGGGTGGCCGAACGTACCCCCCACCGAGAAGGGAACTGACGTCCAGCTGGCCGTCGACATGGTTACCCACGCCTACAAGGACAATTACGATATTGCTATCCTCGTTGCCGGCGACAACGATTTTACCGGCGCCGTCCAGGCTTCGAAGGACAGCGGCAAGCACGTCGAGATCGCGCTGTTCGGCAACCCGGGCACGTCCCAGCAGCTCCGTGATGTGGCTGACAAGGTCATTTCCGTCGACGGCAAGATGCTCAAGGACTGCTGGACACGCGTGCCGCAGCGGCAGAAACAGCGGGCCCAGCAGCAGCAACCACAGCAACAACAGCCGCAGACGCAGATTGCGCAGCCGCAGCCGGAAGCACGACCGCCGGTCGAGTCGGAACCCCAGCCCCAGCCGGAAACGCCGGCGGAGCAGCCGGCCGGCGAGGCAACAACGGCGACCACCAAGCGCCGCCGCGGGCGACGCCGCCGCAAGACGGAAGCCAAGCCGGAAACCACCGAGCCGATCCTGGAAACGGTCGGCCCCGGCGAGTTGCCGCTGCCGTAACCGAGCCATGAGGTCAAGAGGCAGGAAACCGGGCGGGACGGGCCACCGTCCCGCCTTCCACCCTCCGCTTGAAGAGAACGCCGTCCGCAAGGACTGGGGCGGGCGGCTGCCGGTGGCGCTCGTCTACCCGAACGCCTACTACCTCGGTATGTCCAACCTTGGCGTCCACGCTATCTACCGCCTTATCAACAGCGTCCCAGACGCCCTCTGCGAGCGTGTCTTCCGGGAGCGCGACGGCAGAGCGCCGGTCTCCATCGAGTCCGGCCGGCCGCTGACTGATTTCCCGGTCGTTGCCTTTTCAGTTTCCTATGAGCTCGACTACTTCGCCGTCCCGGCGATACTCAAAGACGCCGGAATTCCGGTCTATGCTTCCGAACGCGACGAGCGGCACCCGCTCATCATCGGCGGGGGGCCGTGCCTCACCGCCAACCCGATGCCGGTAGCGCCGTTCTTCGATGCCTTTGGCATCGGCGAGGGGGAGGTGCTGCTGCCGCCGCTGCTGCCGGTGCTGAAGGATGGCATCGGCGGCGCGCGCGATGCCCTGCTCGACCAGCTGGCCGGGCTGTCCGGCTGGTACGTACCGGCGCGTCCGCCGGAGCCGCCGGTTGTCCGACAGTATTTACACGACCTCGACGCCTCACCGACCACGTCCGTCGTATTGACCCGGGACACCGAGCTCGGCGACCTGTTCCTCGTCGAGGCCGAGCGCGGCTGCCAGCGGGGCTGCCGGTTCTGCCTCGTCAACGGCACGTTTTCTCCGATGCGCTTCCGCTCGTCGGACGTCATCCTGCAACAGGCGCAGGCAGGACTGGCCTGGCGGAAGCGGATCGGGCTCGTCGGGCCGGCGGTGACGGACCACCCGCAGATACTGGAGGTCCTCGACGGGCTCAACGGGATGGGTGCTGAGATTTCGGTCAGTTCTCTCCGCATCAGTTCCCTCTCCGGCGATCTCATCGCGGCCCTGGCTCGCGGCGGGGCGAAGACCATCACTATGGCGCCGGAGGCGGGGTCGCAGCGGATGCGGGACGTTATCCACAAGGGCATCGACGAGGACGATATCTTCCGCACCATCGACGAGATCACGAAACACCGCTTCACGCAGGTCAAGCTGTATTTCATCATCGGACTGCCGGGAGAGACCGACCAGGACGTGCGGGACATCGTGAAACTGGCGCTCGGCATCCGGGAGCGGCTCGACCGCGGTAACTCAGCCCGTCTCACCCTCAACGTGGCGCCGTTCGTGCCCAAGGCAGGCACGCCGTTCCAGTGGCTCCCCATGGCCCCGGAGATAATGCTGGAGGACCGCCTGGACCGGCTCCGCGCCGACCTGCCGAAGCGGGGCGTCAAGCTCAACGCGGAGAGCCCGGCCTGGAGCCGCGTGCAGGGAGCGCTTTCCCGCGGGGACGCCCGCCTGGCGCCGGCCATCGCCGGCATCGGCACGGTCTCGTTGGCCGGGTGGAAGAAAGCGGTTGACACTAACAGTCTCGACCTCGACTATTATATCAATGCCCGCTGGGACACGGAGACTTCCCTGCCGTGGGCGGCGGTGAGCGGCGGCTCCCGGCCGGAGCGGCTCTGCGCGGAGCTTCAAAAAGCGATGGAAGGATAACGCCATGCCGGAATACTACTTCGATATCGAGACCCGCGCCACCGGCGACAAGCCGGACTACGCCAATGACGAGATCCTCGCCATCACCTACCAGCCGCTCGATAACCACACCGGCCGACCCAAAGGCCCCCTTACCATCCTCAAGGGATGGGAGACCTCCGAGGAGGAGATCCTCACACGGTTCCTGCCGCTCTTCAACCCGGACCGGCCCTGGCAGTTCGTGCCCATCGGCAACAACCTGAGCTTCGACCATACCTGCCTCATCTACCGCTACCGGCACTACGGCGTTGAGATCAAGGCATGGAAGCTGTTCACGGAGCGGCCGAGCGTGGACATCAAGGGCCTGCTCGTGCTGTGCAACGGGGGCTCGTTCAAGGGCTGCGGGCTGGACAACTTCACCCGGAAGACGCACAGCGGCGCCAAGATCATCGAGTGGGTCGACGCGGGTGATTACGCGGCCGTCGAGGAGTACATCCGTACTGAGGCGGCGGCCTTCATCGAGCTGTACCAGTACCTGCTGCGGTCTATGCCGGACACCTGGCGCGTGTTCGCCAGGGAGATAGGACTGGAAGAAGAGGAGTAGATGCCACTGCTCGTCCTTCGACAGGCTCAGGACGAGCGGAAGTATATTACTTGTTCAATAACTCCGTGACAATCTCATTGACGAGCTTGCCGTCCGCCTTCCCCTTGACCTGCGGCATCAGCTCTTTCATCAGCTTGCCCTTGTCGGACGGGCCGGCGGCGCCCACCGAAGCCATGACCTTCCTGACGAGGTCTTCTATCTCCGCGCGGTCCATCTGGGCGGGCATGTAGCCCTCGAGGATCGCTTTCTCGGCTTCCTCCTTGGCCATGAGGTCGGCCCGGTTGCCGGCCTTGAAGGCGTCGATGCTCTCCTGACGGTGCTTTATCTCCCTGGCGATGAGGGCGACGATGTCCGCCTCCTCCAGCGCCGTGCCGCGCTTGTCGATCTCGGCATTCTTGATGGCCGCCCCGAGCATGCGGAGCGTGTCCCGGCGGAGAGTATCGCCGCTCTTCATGGCAGCCTTCATATCATCGGTAATGTGCTGTTTGAGACCCGCTCCGTCTGCCATGATGCCCTCCTGAATGCCCGGTGAACGGTCCGTCACATGGTACAGACCGTCATAATTCTATGCCGCCCCCCTGAACGTGTCAAGGTACAGGCCCGTTTTCAGGCGTGCCGGACGGCGTATCGTCGTTCTTGACTTAGCCAAATGGCTAATATACTATAGGGAGCGCCATACAGGGCACCATGGAGGAGCACCATGAACGACCTTGCCCGCGACCTCGGCAAGGTGCTCAAGCAGCACCGGATGGCGCTGCCGCTCACGCTCCAGGAGCTGGCCGCCGAGTCCGGCGTGTCGGCCTCCCACCTGGGCCGTATCGAGCGGGGCGAGCGGTTCCCGTCCGCCCGGATGCTCCGCAAGCTGGCCCGGC
>CAZOMF010000026.1:0-17306 GCA_964580635.1 uncultured Dehalococcoidaceae bacterium | reverse complement strand
GGGCGGCCGAGCCGGCGGCGATCATGCGGGTGAACTGGCGGGCGGCGATGGTCTCCGCGTCCGCGCCGCAGACGCCGACGCGTTTCTTATGCTCCTCCGGCGTCTCTTCCTTGCCCTTGCGGAGGGGAATGCGGCAGGGGCCCATGGCGCAGTGCTTGCAGCAACTGGCGTCGGCCCCGATGGGGCAGGGCTTCATGGCTTCCGCGCGGCTGAAGGCGGTGGAGATGCCCTCCTCGTCCGCCTTGGTCAGCAGTTCTAGGGAAGCCTCGTCGATGCTTTTGGCTTTCGTTTCTTCTGGCATTTGTTTGTAACCTCTCTTATTTAGCGGTCAGGTCGGAAATCATTTCCCTGACCAGTTTGATTGCGTCCGGATGCCGCATGATGAGCACGTCCGCGCCGGCGAGGAGGAGGACCATGGCGGACATGGCCTCGAGGAGGATGCCGCGGCGGGCGGTATCGCCCATCTTGGGGTCTTCGGACTGCGCGAGCTTGGCTTCCTTGGACTTCCAGGTCTCCTTGGCGATATTGCAGATGATGGGGAACTGGAGCTTGGCGTCCTGCTGGGTGAGGGCGGCCATGCGCATGCGCTCCATGACGGAGTAGCAGTACTCGATGCCGTAGCCGATGCTGCTGCTGGTGGGGTCCATGATGAGGGACGCGTCCGGAACCCCGAGATTGCCGAGCAAAATGTTGAGCTGCTTGGCGAGGTTGATATCGATGGGGCTGGAGGAGATGCAGGTGTGCTTGTAGGCGATGGCGGCGGCGCCGATCTTTTTGTGGTCGGCTTCCTCCAGCGGACCGAGGATGAGCTTCTTGTCCTGGACGGCTTCCGCCACCTGGCGGAGGACCTCCGTGTCCTTGTCATGGTTGGCGGTGCCCCAGACGATAAGGGGAACGTCTACGGCGGCGGCCACCTTCTTGACGACGGCGGCGGCCTCTTCGGCGGGGCGGTCCGAGCCGTTGGGGTCGGTGCTGATGAGCTGGAGACAGATCATGTCCGCGCCGTAGTCATTGATGCACTTCTGGGCCCAGGCGACCGGGTCATCGGTGACGCCGGCGAAGGGGGCCATGGCGGCCTCCGCCCATTCATCCGGGGGCTCATCGTACACTTCCATGGCGATCTTCGGCAGGTCGGGCATTTCGCCTTCGAAAAGGTAAAACGGGTAGGCCGATTCCCCGCCGACGGTGACGGCCTTGTCACCGCTGCCCAGCGTGATCTCTTTTATCTTGCCACTGTAGGCTGTCTTCGGAATCTCAAAAGCCATATTGCCTCCTTTTCTCAGGCCGGATTCTTGCGTTTTTCGCTGCCAAACCAGTCATCATTGTACCAGTAGCGCTCGCCGGTCTGCAGGTACTTGAGCTGCTCGCCGCGTGAGGCGAGCTTGGTGCGCCACTTGCCGGCATCTTCGCCGGCGGGAAGGCCGGGTTCGTAGGTCTCGGCGAGGATATCGACCTTACCGCGTCCCGGCGCCTCCTTCTTGACTGTCTTGTAATCCATCGTCCTCTCCTTTCAAACATCGGGGGCAGGTTGGAAAATCGTTAGTTTATTTCAGACCGTTGGCCGCCTTGGCGACGCGTACGGTGTTGACCATGAGCATCGTAACGGGGCGAGGTATATGTCGTGCCTCGCACAGTTTCTTCACGGGTCTGCCTGGCGACCTCAGCATCTTTTGTCAGTTCTGCCATAGTGGCTTGCCGTCCTCTTCGAGTTTCATGGCTGGCCGAAATCCGGAATCTGGCTCGGAGACACCGCCTGTGCCTGGCGCGCGGCCTCCGGGAGGTTGATGACAACCTTCTGATTATAATTCGTGAACTGTATCACGCCGTCGGTGGTGATGGAAACACCGGAGAAGTCTTTCCCCAGGGGACTGTCCGGACCGAAATCTGCTTTTACATGGCTGGCCACCTTGAGGAAGTGGAGCGAGTCCGCGGCAATCCAGGCGGTGTAGCTGACGTCTTTGTACAGCTGCGAAATATCGGTGATCTTGGACCAGTCAATGTTCGTGCCCTGTGGCTGGAGACGCTTGGCCATGGCCAGGAGCTGGTCGGTGTTGGGGACGATGTCGATAACATAGCACTCCGTGCCGGCGTACGTCTCGCTGCGGAGGTAGGTGACCGAGGCGGGCAGGCCGAACATCTTGACCTGGGCATCGAAAAGCTGGGGGCTGAAGACGTTGAGGATGGCGGTGGTAACGGGGACCTTGTACCAGGGCACCGTGGTAATGGCCGGGGCATTGAGGTAGAGATAGTCCCCGTAGAGGTAACAATCGACATTGACCTGCACCTCCGGCATGGTCGCGGAGGCGGCCGCCGGGTTCATGCCCAGGCCAAGCTCTATATGCGCGCGGCCGGCATCCCGGTCGGCGATCATGGTGGCGTTCAGGGAGGAGGCTGATGAGGCCAGTTCGGACTGGTTGCCGGTAACGGAGTAGGACTCGGTCGACTGGTAGACACCGCTGAAACTGGAGGCGCCGAGCACGTTATCCACTGCCTCGGCGACGATATCGCGGACGTTCTGGTCCGTCAACTGCGAGGGATCTTTCGGCAAGCCGGCGGTGGTGCCGCCGCAGCCCGCCAGCACGGCGGCGAGGACGAGCGCCGTGACCGGGAGGAGCAGGTTTTTCAGCAGTTTCCGCAATCTGATGGTTCCTTTCCTACGAGACGGACGCTCCGCTGCGGCTGAGCAGGCGGTCCATGAGGTCGTTCACGGCGGCGACGGCCGGCGAGGTGTCCGGCAGGTCGTAGAGGGCGGTCTGTTCGAGATCGGCCCGCTTGAGCTCGTCATCGGCGGGGACGATGGTGGCATCGGCCAGGACGAGCCGTTCCATTTCCTGGGTCAGGAGGGGGTCTATCTTGCCGCCGGGGGCCATGTTGATAATGAGCGTTTCCCGCTTGACTCTGAGCTTGAGCTCCTGCACGAGGTCCCGGACCCGGGCGACCGCCCGCAGGCCCTTGATGGAATGGTCCGAAACGAGCAGCAGTTCGTCGATGTTCTGCGTGGTGCGGCGGCTGAGGTGCTCCAGGCCGGCCTCGTTGTCCATGACGGTATAGGCGTAGTTGCCGGACCATTCGTCGATGAGCTTGCGGATGACCGTGTTGGGGTAGCAGTAGCATTCCGGTCCCTCGCCGCGGCCCATGGTGATGAGGTCGAGGCCCTTGCTCTCCGTGATGGCGAGATTGAGATTATATTCCAGGTAGCTCTCCTTGGTCATGCCGGACGGGATGGTCAGTTTATCCCCTTGGAACGAGTTGAGGATACGGCCGACGGTGTTGGTGACCTCCAGGCCGAGGTTTTCCGCCAGGTTGGAGTTGGGGTCGGCGTCCACGGCCAGGACCGAGCCCAGCTTGTTTTTCAGGAGATAGCGGATAACGAGACTGGTAATGGAGGTCTTGCCGGTGCCGCCCTTCCCGGCGACTGCTATATTGGTACTCACTATGCTGTCTTCAATCCTTCCGTGCGTATCCCGCCCCCGGCGATACCGGGAGCGGGATTTGATTCTCTTTTTATTGTAGCACGGAGTCTACAAAACCTAGAAAAGGCCCTGGACCTTGCCGGTATTGACGTCCACGTCGACGCGGCGGAGCGCCGGGTCGGAGGAGGTGCCGGGCATGAGGGTGATGGTGCCGGCCATGGGGCAGAGGAACTTGGCGCCGGAGTAGATGAGGACGTCCCGGACGGGGAGGGTCCATCCCTTCGGCACGCCCTTGAGGGTCGGGTCGTGGCTGAGGGAAAGGTGGGTCTTCACCATCATGGTGGCGTACTCGTCGTACTTGGGGTCTTCCTCGAACTTCTTGGCCTTGGCCTCGGCTTCGGCTGTCCAGGAGACGCCGTCGGCACCGTAGACTTCTTTCGCGATGGTCTCGACGCGCTTGCGGAGCTTCATCTCGTTCGGGTAGAGGAACTTGAACTCGGACTCTTCGTTGGCGGCATCCATGACGGCATCGGCGAGCTCAAGCGCACCGTCGCCGCCGTTCTCCCAGTGAGTGGAGACGGCCACGCGGGCGCCGGCGGCCTCGGCGGCCTTGCGGATGATGTCGTGCTCGGCCTTGGTGTCCGTGTGGAAGGCGTTGATGCAGACGACCGGGTTGATGCCGGACTTGCGGATGACGCCGATGAGGTGGAGCATATTCTCCACGCCCTTCTCGACGAGGTCGAGGTTCTCCTTGGTGTACTCCTCGGGGAGCTTGAGGCCGGCCACGACCTTGGGGCCGCCGCCGTGCATCTTGGTGGCGCGCACGGTGGTGGTAAGCACCGACACATGCGGCTTGAGGCCGCTGTAGCGGCACTTCACGTTCCAGAATTTCTCGAAGCCGATGTCCGCGGCGAAGCCGGACTCGGTGACGTGGTAATCGAACATCTTGAGGCCGATACGGTCGGCGATGATGGAGGACTGGCCGACGGCGATGTTGGCGAAGGGACCGGCGTGCACGAAGCAGGGGTTGTACTCCGCGGTGCACATCAGCGTGGGATTGACGGCGTTGCGCATCCAGGCGGTCATGGCGCCGCCCACCTCGAGGTCCTTAACGGTGACGGGCTTGCCGGTCTTGTCATAGGCGAGAGTGATATCGTCCATGCGCTTGCGGAGGTCGGCGAGGTCGGTGACGATGGAGAGCATGGCCATGAGCTCGGAACTGACGGCGATGGCGAAGCCGGACTGCATGGTGTAGCCGTCCATGCGGCCGCCGAGGCCGATGACCATGTTGCGCAGCGACTGGGCGCAGAAGTCGATGATCCAGCGGAACTCGACGCGCGTCGGGTCGATGTTGAGGCGGGGCATGCCGGTGAGTCGCTGGAGCTGCTCGTCGGTGTAGTTGCGCTCGTGCTGCATACGGGCGGTGAGGGCGACCATGGCGAGGTTGTGGGCGTTCATGATGTCGTTGATATCGCCGGTGAGGCCGAGGGAGTACTCGGTCATGGGAACGAGGAGGGCGTTGCCGCCGCCTGCGGCGGTGCCCTTGATGTTCATGGTGGGGCCGCCGGAGGGCTGGCGGAGCGCGCCGCCGACGTTGATGCCGCGCTTCCCGAGGCCTTCCATCAGGCCGCAGGAGGTCGTGCTCTTGCCTTCACCCAGGGGAGTGGGGGTGATAGCCGTGACTTCAATGTACTTGCCGTCCGGTCGGTCCTTGAGCCGGTCGATGACCTTGAGAAAGTCGATCTTGGAAATCCTCCCGTAGGGGAGCAGCTCGTCTTTCTTCAGGCCGAGTTTCTCACGCCATTCATCTGGCGTCGGCATGTTGGCTTCTGCCGCTTCGGAGATTTGCCAGTCCTTCATGTTGACTGCATCGTAAGCCACGTGTTACCTCCTTACTCTCGATCATGGCTTTCCCACGTGTAGGTGGGCGGGATCACTCTTTCAGCCGGGAACGTTAAAATTTCCCCGGTTTCACGCTATTCTGTTGTATCAGGTATCCTCCGACCGGGCGTTCAGGCTGCCTTGGCCCCGGAGGCGATCAGCTTGTCATAAATAACCCGGACTTCCTTGACGGTGTCCGGGCTGGTCTCGAAGAGTGGTTGGTTGGCGAGGTCGGCCTCGTGGATGGCGGGGCTCATGGAAATGTAGCCGAGCACCTCCGCGTCCGGCAGGCTGCCGGTAATGAAGGCCCGGTCCTCTTCCGAGCGGACCTTGTTGCCGACGATGGCGATATTCTTCACGCCGAGGTCGGTGGCCAGGTTGAAAATGGTGCGGGCGGTCTCGATGCTGCGGCGTCCCGGTTCGACGACGATGATCATCTTGTCCACGGCCCGGGTGGTGCCCCGGGAGAGGTGCTCGATGCCGGCCTCCATGTCCAGAATGACGGCCTCCTTGGGCTGGAGGAGCAGGTGGGTGAGCAGGGACTGGACGAGCGAGCCTTCCGCGCAATAGCAGCCGGTGCCGCCGCGCTTGATACGGCCCATGATCATGAGGCGGATGTTGCCCTTCTTGACGGAGTACTTTTCCGGAATGTCCGCCACCTTGGGGCTGAGGTTGAAGAAAGAGCCCGAGGTACCCGGTTTCACGCCGACGCGTTCCTCGATGAGGTCGGACATCTCCGAGATGGGGATGATGTTCTCCGGGTTGGGGAACCCGAGCGTGGCGGCGAGATTGGCATCAGGATCGGCATCGATGGCGGTTACGGTATATCCGGCTTCAGCGAACATTTGCGAGAGGAACGCGGACAGGAGGGTCTTACCAACGCCGCCTTTTCCGGTCACTGCAATTTTCATCCAAACGTCACCCGGGATACCATGCTATGAAACGTACCGGGAGTGTTCAGGCCAGTGGAGAATACCCCGGCCCGGTCTGCGTGTTTAAGTGTAACGTACCACTAACTAAAAGTCAAGAAAGCGGCGCGGCTCTGGATGCCCTCCGGGGGTAGGCATGGTTTGTCATTTCAAGCGAGGTTGACTAGAATAACACTGAACGTTGGGAAAGGAGCCCGAGCCATGACTACGGAAGGGTATCCCCGCTGCGCCCTCTGCCCGGTGAAACTCTGCGAAAACCGCGGTGCCGCCGCGGACGGCGAACTGCCGTCCCTGGACAAAGCCCCGCCGTTCTGTGTGATGAAGCTGATGCCGGAAGTATTCCCGGCAGCCTTGAAAAAGTACGATGAACCGGCGGTGGCGGCGTTCGCGCAGAAGGCGTCGCTCCAAGAAGCGGAATGCTACGAGAAAACGCCGGACGGCGTGAGGACCCGGCTGCCACGCATCGAGGAGCTGATACAGTTCGCGCGGAAGTGCGGCTACAAAACGCTGGGGCTGGCCCACTGCGGCGGCCTGGCGGAGGAGGCCCGGCTGCTGACCGGCATACTGGAGAAGAACGGCTTCAAGGTGGTGTCCGTCCAGTGCAAGGCGGGCGGCGTGCCGAAGGAACGCATCGGGGTGCCGGCGGAGTGCAAGATAGCCGATCCGGACGAGTGGGAAACGATGTGCAATCCGATCGCCCAGGCGATGGTGCTCAATGAAGCGAAAGTGGACTTGGCGGTGATGCTGGGGCTGTGTATCGGGCACGACACGCTGTTCATCAAGCACTGCGAAGTGCCGCTCACCATTTTGGCGGTGAAGGACCGGGTACTGGGGCATAACCCGCTGGCGGCGCTCTACACGTCCGGGTCCTACTACCGGCGACTGGCCAACGGGATAGAGTAGTACTCCGAAGGTCGCCCAGGCCCCGAGCAGACGTAACCGCATTTTCTGTAAGTCATTCGTACGACAAGGGAGAAATTTTTTCATGGCGATGATGGAGATAAGCGTGGTGCCGCTCGGCACCGGGTCAGCCTCGGTGAGTGAGTACGTGGCCGGGGCGGTGAAGATCGTCCGGGACGAGCCGGGCGTTACCTATGAACTCACGGCGATGGGTACCATCGTGGTGGGGGAAGTAGATACCTTGCTGGCGCTGGCCGGGAAGATGCACCGCTCGGCGCTGGCGGCCGGGGCCGTCCGGGTGGTGACGAGCCTGAAAATAGACGAGCGGACGGACAAACCGTTGACGATAGAGGGCAAGAAGCGCGCCGTCAATGAGAAACTTGATTAACCGGACCGGCCGGGGAAGGCCCTGCTAGCGGATGGACTCCGTCTATATCCTTGTCCTGATGGTCACCGGCGCCTTCGCCGGGTTCACCGGCGGCATGCTGGGGCTCGGCGGCGCGTTCATCATGACGCCGGTCCAGTATATCGTCTACCGGAACATGGGCTTGCCGGACCACCTGGCCCTGCTGACCTCCTTCGGGACGAGCCTGCTCGTCGTGCTGTCCACCGCCATCAGCGGGGCGCTGCGGCACCACCGGGCCGGGGCGGTCATGTGGAAGGCGGCTATCATCATCGGGGTGGTAAGCTCGGTGACGGCCTTCGGTGGCTCGACATTGTCCGCCCACCTGCCGAGCGCGGGGTTACGGACGGCCTTCGGCATCATCCTGCTGCTGGCCGGCCTCCGCATGGTGACCGCCGGAACACCGCGCGAAACGAAGGACATGGTGACCAAGCCCTGGGTTTGGGCACTGTGGGCGGTGCCCATCGGGCTGGTAAGCGGCATCTTCGGTGTGGGCGGCGGCGTGGTGATGATACCGGTCTTCGTACTGGCGCTCCGTTTCCCGGTGCACCGGGCAGTCGGGACCTCGCTGGCGGTGATGATACTGGCCAGCCTCGGCGGTATTACGGGGTACATCGTCAACGGCCTCGGCGTGCCGGGGCGTTTGAGCTTCTCGGTCGGCTACGTCGATTTCACGTCCTGGATGCTGCTGGCGGTGCCGGCCGCGGCGATGGCGCAGGTGGGAGCGGCGGCGGCCCACAAGCTGCCTCGCAGGCCGTTGCTTTTCCTCTTCATCGTCATCCTCGTCTTCATGAGCCTGCGGATGATGGGAGTGCTCGCCTGGCTTGGCTGGCACGTGTGAAGCCGTGTATACTGTAACGGCAGGAGGTGACCGCCATCTGGTTCGCACTGGCCGGTATAGGGCTCTTCGTAGGTGGCTTCGGTACGCTCGTGGGCGTGGCGGGCGGCTTCCTCCTCGTCCCTATTCTCCTGTTCCTCTATCCGAACGAGACCCCATCCACCGTGACGAGCATCACGCTGACGGTGGCTTTCTTCAACGCGCTTTCCGGCTCCTTCGCCTACGGGAGGATGAAGCGCATCGACTACCGTTCCGGCGGCATGTTCGCGATAGCCGCCATCCCCGGCGCCATACTGGGGGCCAATCTGGTAAACCTGCTCAACCGGGGGGCTTTCCAGTACATCTTCGGCAGCATCCTCATCATCGTCGCCGGCTACATGCTGTTCCGGCCGAGCAGCACCGCCCAGGGCGGTTTCCTCCAGAAGTGGTGTGTCCGGCGCGAGGTGACCGACCATGCCGGGACGGTACACCGCTACTCGTATAACCTGCCGCTCGGCATGGGGATAGCCTTCTTCGTGGGGACGGTCTCCGGCCTGCTTGGCATCGGCGGGGGCATTATCCACGTCCCGGCGTTGACCCAGGTGCTCTGCTTCCCGGTGCACATCGCCACGGCCACGTCCCACTTCATGGTGGCGGTGACGACCCTCTCCGCCATCGTGACGCACCTCGTACAGGGGACGTTCACCGGCAGCCTGGGCGTGCCGGCGGTACTCTCCGTCGGGGCGATCATAGGGGCGCAATTCGGCGCGCGTCTCTCCAAGCGGGTCAGCGGCACGCTCATCGTGCGGCTGCTGGCGGTCGGCCTGATCGTGGTGGCGCTGCGCTTGCTGATATCACCGGTCTAGAGCCTGTAATAATGTGAAGGATTGAGGTGACCATGGACATCAACATCACAATCCTGGCGGAAAACTCGGCGGCGCCGGGGGGCATCGGGGAGTGGGGCTTCAGCGCATTGGTGGAGGCGGATGGGAAGCGGGTGCTCTTCGACACCGGCGCCGGCACGGCCGCGCTGATGAACGCGGCTACCCTCAACGTGGACCTGGGCGGGATCGATGCCATCGTGCTCAGCCACGGCCACTACGACCACACCGGTGGCCTCTACGATGTGCTCGCCCGCACCGGTCCCGTGACCGTCTATGCCCACCCGGATATCTGGACCTCCAAGTACGGCAGTCTCGACGGCTCGCCGCCGCGGTTCATCGGCATCGCGCAGCGGCGGGAGGCGCTCGAAGCCCGTGGGGCCACCTTCAGTCTGTCCGCCGGCCCGCAGCGCCTCTCCGACCATCTCGTCACCACCGGCGAGGTGCCGATGACCACCGAGTACGAGAGCGTGGAGGACTACCTTAAGGTCAAGAGCGGGGACGCACTGGTACACGACCCGCTGGCGGACGACCTGTCCCTCATCATCGAGGCGGACTACGGTCTGGTGGTGCTGTTGGGGTGCGCGCACCGGGGCATCGTCAACAACCTGCTCCAGGCGAAGCAGGTGACCGGGCGCGACGATATCTACGCAGCTATCGGGGGGACGCACCTCGTCCATGCCACGCGGGAGCGGCTGGAGAGCACCGCCGGGGCGCTGCTGGAGATGGGGGTCCGCTACCTCGGCGCGGCCCACTGTACCGGCTTTAAGGCGTCCGCCTACTTGAGCGAGGTCTTCGGGGAGCGGTTCTTCCCGGCCAATGCCGCCATGAAGCTGAAGCTGCCGTTCCCGGCCTGACCGCCGCCACTACCACGAAGGGAATTTCAGGGTTCTCTTTATTGACAATTCAGGGCCGCGTAGTAGAATATGGAATTACGATGAAGCTATTCGGCTCCTCCGGCATACGGGCCCTCTTTTCCGGCGACCTTCTCACGCTCGCGTACCAGGTCGGCCTGGCCGTGGGCCGCTCCAGGCAGAACGTGGTGGTGGCCACCGACACCCGGACATCCGGGGACGCCATGAAGCACGCCGTTTGCGCCGGCCTGACGGCGGCGGGCGCCCGTGTCGCAGACGCCGGTATTGTGCCGACACCGACCATCGCCTACGTGACGCGGGAGTTCGATGCCGGTATCATGGTGACCGCCTCGCACAACCCGCCCGAGTACAACGGGGTGAAGCTCCTCAACCCGGACGGGTCGTCCTTCGGGCCGGCCCAGCAGGAGGAAGTGGAGCAGGCCGTGGCCGCGGACCCGGAGATCGCCGGCTGGGAGCACCTGGGGCACACGGTACTCTTTCCCGATGCGGCGGAGCGCCACACCACGCGGATACAGGAGGACTTTCCCGATGAGCTCGACCTGCGCGTGGTGGTGGACTGCGCCTGCGCGGCGGCCTCGCTGGTAACACCGGGGCTGCTCGAAAACCTTGGCTGTGACGTTATCACCCTCAACTGCTACCACAGTGGCTTTTTCCCGCGCCCGGCCGAGCCTATAGCCGCCAACCTGACCGAGCTCTGCGAGACGGTCAAGGAGACCGGGGCGGCCCTCGGTATCGCCCACGACGGCGACGCCGACCGCATGATGGCGGTGGACGAGAACGGTCGGTTCGTCACCGGCGACCAGCTTCTGGGCGTCTTCGCCGCCAGCGGGGGTGTCCGCGATGTGGTGACGACGCTCGACGCCTCCATGGCCATCGACGATATGGGGCTGGTGGTCCGCCGGACGCCCATCGGCGATACCTGGGTCTCCGACGAGCTCCGTAACGGCGGGGACTTCGGCGGGGAGACGTCCGGCTGCTGGGTCTTCCCGAAGGTCTCGCTCTGCCCGGACGGCATCTATGCGGCGGCCTATCTGGTAAGCCTGGCGGCACAGACCAAACTCTCCGAACTGGTGGCGGCCGTACCGGCCTACCCGCTGCTCCGGGCGAGCCTACCCGGAAAAGTGGGGTCACTGGACGAAATAGAGGCGGCGCTGGCCTTCCTGCATCCGAACGCGACGGACCGGACCGATGGCGTTAAGCTGAGCTTCGACGACGGCTGGCTGCTGGTGCGGCCCTCCGGCACCGAACCGAAGGTCAGGCTCACCACCGAGGCCCGCACCGAAGAGAAGGCACAACGCCTGATGGACGCGGCCCGTATGGCCCTGGCGGCGGGGGAGGACACACGCTCATGAAGATGGTCATCCTGGCCGCCGGGGAAGGCAGGCGGATGCGCCCGCTGACCGCCAACAAGCCCAAGGTCATGGTGCCCATCGCCAACCGGCCCCTCGCGGAGCACCTGCTGCTGGAAGCGCGGGAAGCCGGCGTCAGGGAGTTCATTTTCGTGGTCGGTTACGGCGGTGACCACGTGCGTGCCTACTTCGGCAACGGCAGGAAGTGGGGCGTGGCCATCGACTACGCCGAGCAACGGCGCCAGCTCGGCACGGCGGACGCCCTGCGCAATTTAAAACGCATGATAACCGGTCCGTTCCTCGTCGGGAACGGGGACATCATCGTAGGGCGGCGGGACATCGAACGCCTGGCCGCCTCCGGGCGACCGACGCTCTCGGTCATCGAGGTGGCCAAGACGGAAGGGCTCGGCATCGTCGAGCTCGACGGCGACCGCGTCATCGGCATCCACGAGAAACCGGAGAAGCCACCGAGCCACCTGGCTAACGCGGCGCTCTACTACCTCACGCCCGGAATATTCGAAGCCATCGATCAGACGGAGAAGTCTGTCCGCGGCGAGTATGAGCTGCCGACCTCGTTGAAAATCCTGGGCGGCGGACCCGAGGGCTTGCACGCCTTGAAGCTCGGCGCCTGGACGGACGTCAGCTACCCGTGGGACCTGCTCGAAGCCAACCGCGCCATCCTCGAAAATCTCGATCCGGAGATAAAAGGCGAGGTTGAGGAGCGGGTGACGCTCAACGGGCCGGTCGCTATCGGGGAGGGCACGCGGGTCAGGTCCGGCGCCTACATCGAGGGACCGGTCGTCATCGGCGACAATTGCGATATCGGTCCCAACTGCTTCATCCGGCCGTCCACCGCTATCGGCGACGGCTGCCACATCGGCGCCGCGGTGGAGGTGAAGAACTCGGTCATCATGAACGGCTCCAAGGTTCCGCACTTCAACTACGTGGGGGACACCGTCATTGGGGAGAACTGCAATCTCGGCGCGGGCACCAAGATCGCCAACCTGCGGCTCGACAAGCGGAACGTCCGCATACGGGGGCTGGACACGGGCCGGCGCAAGCTGGGCGCCATCATCGGCGATGGGGTGCAGACAGGCATCAATGTGTCCATCAACGTCGGCTGCATGATCGGGAACAACGTCTTCATCGGTCCCGGCCGCGCGGTGAGCGGCGATATCCAGTCCAATACGAGGTACTGTTGAGGGAGGGGCCATGAAACAGGCAATCGTACTGGCGGCGGGAGAGGGCCAGCGGCTCAGACCATTCACCGTTTCACGTCCCAAGGCGATGTTGACCGTGGCGGACAAGCCGGTGCTGCACTATGTCATCGAAGCGCTGGCCGGCAATGGTATCCGCGATATCATCATCGTGGCCGGCTACCGGAAGGAGCAGGTATATAGTTACTTCGGGGCCGGCGAGGATTTCGGCGTCGAGATCCGGTACGTCGTCCAGGACCATCCGCTGGGGACGGCCCACGCCCTGAAGCAGGCGAAGGAGCTGGCGGACGATACGTTCATCGTGCTGCCCGGGGACAATCTCATCGATGCCGCCACGCTCAAGGACATTATCACTGGTACGGATCCGGCGGTGCTCGTCAAGCGCGTGGACGACCCGTCCCGCTACGGCGTGGCTACGCTGGAGGACGGCGGCATTACCGGCATCCAGGAGAAGCCGCCGGTGGCGGAGACGAACTACGCCAGCACCGGCATCTACCTCTTCGACCGGGACGTTTTCCGGTATGCGGAGACCACTCTGGATATTCCGGACGCCGTCAATGCCATGATAGCCGAAGGCACCACCTTCAAGGCGGCGCTGACAGAAGGCCGCTGGCTGGACATCGTGTACCCGGAAGACATCATCACCCTCAACAACATCATCCTTCAGGACGTGCGGAACAGCGTCGGCGGGACGATAGAGGACGGCGCGGTCATCTCCGGTCCGGTGGTGATCGGGGCGGGGACGGTCGTCCGGTCCGGTTCGCAGATCTACGGGCCGGTGGTCATCGGCACCGGGTGCGACATAGGGCCGAACGCCTGCATCAAGCCCGGTTCCAGCTTCGGGGATAACATCGTCATCGGACCGTTCAGCTACGTGGAGAACAGCGTTTTCGACGACGACGTCTCACTCGGGCCGTCCAGCCTGGTGTACAACTCCGTCATCGGCTCGGGCTGCGTCATCAGAGGGCGGTTCACCGCCACCGGCTCGCCGGGACTGGCGGCGGCCTTCGCCGGCGGGGCCGAGGCCCGCGGTGAGGTCGGCGTGATCATGGGCGAGGATTGTGATATCGAAGCCAACGTGGCCGTCGAGGCGGGTACGGTCGTCGGCAACGGCTGCCGGGTGCGGATGTCTAGGACACTGAACGGCCGGCTGCCGGACAAGAGCATGGTGTATTAAGAGACATGTGCGGAATCATCGGCTACTGCGGCGCCCAGGCAGCCCAGCCCATTCTGCTCAATGGGCTGGCGAGGCTGGAATACCGCGGGTATGACTCCTGCGGCATCGCCATCGTCAATGACGAGCTGGCGGTGTACAAGGACGCGGTGCGGGTGCACCAGCTGGCCAAAAAGCTCCAGAAGCACGCCGGGACCACCGGCATCGGGCACACGCGGTGGGCCACCCATGGCGAGCGGAACCAGGTGAATGCCCACCCCCATGCGGACTGCCAGGGACGTATCGCCGTGGTGCACAACGGGACCATCAACAACTTCCGGGAGCTCCGCGAGCAGCTTACCGCCGAAGGGCACACCCTCGCTTCCGAGACGGACACGGAGATACTGGCGCACCTCATAGAGAAGTATTACGAGGGCGACTTCGTCGCGGCGGTAGAGCGGGCCCTGGCGGACGTGCACGGGGCCTATACCATGATAGCGGCCATGGCGGGAGAGCAGACTTTGGTGGCGGCCCGCAAGGACAGCCCGCTCATCATCGGTATCGGCGACCGGGAGAATTTCATCGCCTCCGACGTACCGGCGCTTCTCGATTACACCGGACGGGTCATCTACCTGGAGGACGACGATGTCGCCCACGTGACGCCGTCCTCGGTTACCATCCGGCAGCATGGCCAGCCCATCCGGCGTGCCGAGAACAAGGTGCAATGGAGCGTGGAGGACGCCCAGAAGGGCGGCTACGAGCACTTCATGCTCAAGGAGATCCACGAGCAGCCCAAGGTCATCCGGGACACGCTGAGCGGTTACTTCTCGGCGGATGAAGCAACGCCGGCCGCGACCGGCCCGGGCGGCCCGATAGGCGAGCGGCTCGTCATACTCGGCTGCGGGACCTCTTACCACGCCGGGCTGATCGGGAAGTACATCTTCGAGCGGCTGACGGGGGCACCGGTACGCGTGGAGCACGCCGACGAGTTCGTCTACAGCGGGAAGATCTCGCCGCAGGAGCAGGCGCTCGTCATTACCCAGAGCGGAGAGACGCTCGATGCGCTCAAAGCGGTGCGGGTGTTGAAAGACGCCGGTTGCCGGGTTACCGGTCTCACCAACGTGGTCGGGAGTACGCTGAGCCGCGTGGCGGACCGGATACTCTACACGCGGGCCGGGCCGGAAACGAGCGTGGCCGCCACCAAGACACACCTCGCCCAGGCGATTGCCCTCTACTGGCTGGCCATCGAGGGACTCAAGGGCGACGCCGCCCGGTGCGAGTCTCTCTACGCCACTTTGCGGAAGCTCCCGGTCAAGGTGCAGCAGGTGCTCGATGACCAGGAAACGGTGATGGCGGTGGCGAAGAAACTGAAGGGGTACGAAAGTTTTTTCTTCATCGGCAAGGGCATCAACCATCCGGTGGCGCTGGAGGGGGCGCTCAAGATGAAGGAAATTTCCTACGCCCACGCGGAGGGTTACGCCGCCGGGGAGCTGAAGCATGGGCCCTTCGCACTGCTGGGGGAGGGGACGCCGGTGGTGGCGGTCATGGCCCCGGACAACACCTACGAGCCGATGATAACCAGCCTCAAAGAGATAAAGGCCCGGCATTCGCTGGTGGTGGCGCTGGCTCCCGAAGGCGATGACGTCGGCGGACTGGCGGACCTGCTCATCACGGTGCCGACGGTAGACCCGGTCTTCACGCCGGTGGTGAATACGGTCGTGCTTCAACTTCTGGCGTACTATACGGCCCGCGAGCGGGGCTGTCCCATCGATTTTCCCCGCAATCTCGCCAAGACGGTGACCGTCGAGTAGTCTTCCCCTTCCATTTTTCGCGACATAAATCGCTTGGGACACCCATGTGTCTGTGGTAAAATTAAGTCAGATATGAGCATCAAGACGGTTGCCACCAACCGGAAGGCGTACCATAACTACCATATCAGCGACCCGGTGGAAGCCGGGATATCGCTCAAGGGGTCCGAGATAAAGTCCATCCGTAACGGGCGGATCAGCCTCGGCGATGCCTACGTGCGCCCGGAGAACGGGGAGCTCTGGCTCTACAACGCACACATCGCCCGGTACGAGGCCGGCAGCTACATCAACCACGACCCGCTGCGGCCGCGGAAGCTGCTACTCCACCGGAAGGAGATAAACGCGCTGGCGAGCCGGGTGGCGGAGAAGGGTTTAACTTTGGTTGTGACCAGGGTCTACATCAAGGGGCACGTGGCCAAGGTGGAAGTAGCCCTCGCCAGGGGCAAGAAACAGTACGACAAACGGGAGACCATCATGCGCCGCGAGACGGAACGCGAGATGGCCCGGGCCGTAAAGAGCCGCTAAGGCGAAGGAGGCAAGCGAGAGCTTTCCTTGCGATACGTGGGGACGCGCGGGTTCGACAGGGAAAGTGTGTTACAGGATTGCAGGCTGAGGTGTCACCACCCTCATTAAACAGGTGGCAAAAAACAACTGCCGAACCAGAAATGGTTGCAGCCTAAAACAGGCTGCCATCCAGCCTGACCCCACCCCGACGGGTCAGGGCCTGGGTGCCGAACAGCCGGGGTGCCGTCTCTCTGACGCCGATGGGAGGGGCGAAAGAAAACATCGGCTGGTCCGCAGCGACTCGGCCGGTTGAGGCGATGCGGGCAAGACCAAAGAGCCGGCTAAACCTGTAGTATATCCTGGACAGCTTTTTCTGGACGGGGAGTTCAACTCTCCCCCGTCTCCACCAGAAACAAAGATGAGTCTTTGAGAGGCTCATTGATGATACGGACCTCAGATCCATCCTTCGAAGCCGCCACCCGGAAGACCGGGATAAAGGGCGGCTTCGGCTTTACGGCGACAATCAGGTTATGCCGGGTGTCGATATAGACGGCGTCCAGCATACTGACCAATAGCTTCCTCTGCTCTTCAAGGTTAGCCAAGGACCATAACCGGGGGAAGTCCTGGAGCAGCTTGCCGGCCTCTTCCGCGGCCTGGACCTCGGGGACGACCAGGGACTCGAGTTCAAGCTCCAGCATCTTCTTCTGGTGGTCGTAGTCGGACTTGGCTGTTATAACTGACATATTTGTCCTTGAGACAGGTAGTTGACTCGTTAAAAAGTTTAGCTCTTCAGCGACGGAGAACGACTTCTTTCGTATCCATCCCGGGCGGGCCAAACCGGTACTGATTAAAAAAAGGGAGAGCCGTGAGGCTCCCCCGGACTGTATTAGCTGCTTCGTTACTATTACTATTTGACGGTCACGTTGATGGTGAGGGTCCAAATGGGCGCGGCGCTTTCCCAGGGGCGGGCGCAGGACAGGCTGATAGTGCCCTCGCCGGTGTGCTCGGAGTCGAATACCCAGACTGACTTGCCGGGCGCGCCGCTGACGTCAGAAGTGGGCGCGACGAAGGCGTAAGACGATTGGTTGACGACGGGCGCCGGGATGGTGGCGTTCTCCGTCCACGAGTAGCCAGTGGTGGGGTTAGCGCCCACCGTGACGATGAGAGAGCCGGGGA
>CAZOMF010000025.1:7970-17564 GCA_964580635.1 uncultured Dehalococcoidaceae bacterium | reverse complement strand
CTCGACATGCTCGGTCACCTCACCCGCTGCGGATTTCTTTCAGCATCGTTTCGATATCCATCGTGGGCTGCTGGCAGGCCTGTTTTACGCACACGTAGGCGGTGGCGGATTGATTGACCAGCCTGTACTCTTGTACGTAACCGATAATTTCATCAATTCCCGTCCGGGATTGATTAGCAGGAAGAAACACAGCCACCAGGTTGGGAAAGAACGGACCGTTGAGTGCCCGTACCATCTTTCGGGTATCTTCATTTTCTGGAACACCGCAAACGACGACTTCCCTCGATACCCCGGTCATGAACATCACGCCCAGCATCAGGAAGGTATATGCTGACGGCGCTTCATTCACCTGCACGCTGAAGCCTTCAATTATTTTCCTTGCTATCCCTTCAAGCCGGGTATCTCCGGTGAGCCTGCCCAGGCGGACGAGATCGAGCGCGGCCACGGAATTCCCCGAGGGCGCCGCACCGTCATAGATCTGCTTCTGGCGGACCGGCAGGTCCTTGTTCGCGACGGACGTACCGAAGAAGCCGCCCTGGTCATCATCCCCAAACAGTTCTTGCATCTTTGTCGTCAGATCGATGGCCTGCCGGAGCCATTTCACTTCAAACGTAGCTTCGTACAGCTCGAACAGCCCGTAGATTATGAAAGCGTAATCATCGAGCTGTCCGTCTATCCCCGCCTGGCCGTCCCGGAACCGGTGGAGCAAAATTCCGTCTGGCCGTGTCATTCGTTCGAGAATGAAGTCCGCGGCCCGCCCGGCAACCGCGAGGTACGTGGGTTCGTCGAGCACTCTGCCCCCGAACGCCAGTGCGGCGATCATCAGGCCGTTCCAGTCGGTCAGTATCTTGTCATCGAGAAATGGCCGCACCCGCCCCGAACGGACATCGAGCAGTTTGGCGCGGATGGCATCGAGCCGGGTGGTCAGGTCTTCGACCGTCATGCCCAAATCGGCGGCCGTTTCCGATAAGGGCTTCGCCATATGAAGAATGTTTTCCCTGCTCGTCCTTCCGGCTGCCTCCTCCCGGACATTGCCATCTTTCCTCAACTGAAATATATCTCGGGCTATCTCAAAGTCCTCTTCTGGAAGGACGGCTTGCACCTCTTCCCGGGTCCATAGATAGAATTTGCCTTCCACTCCTTCGCTGTCGGCATCCTCGGCGGAGTAGAAACCTCCCTGCATATCTGTCATATCACGGAGGACATAGGTGAAGATTTCACGGGCCGTCCGGGCGTAGTCTTCATTCCGGGTTACCTGGTACGCCTCGAGGTAAGCCAGGGCGAGCAGCGCCTGGTCGTAAAGCATTTTTTCGAAGTGGGGCACGAGCCACTGCCGGTCGGTCGAGTATCGGTGGAAACCGAACCCGACGTGGTCGTATACGCCGCCCCGGCGCATGGTCTGAAGCGTTGTTTCGACCATTGCCAAAGCGTCTTCATTCCCCGTCCTGTCCCAATAGCGAAGCAGGAACATCAGGTTGTGGGGCGTCGGGAACTTGGGCGCGTCGCCGAAGCCGCCCCATTCCTTATCGAACCTCTGTTGAAGCTGCCGGAAGGCCAGGTGCAGTGTCTCGTCGCCGGGCACCTTGTTTGAGGTACGTATGGTTTCCCGCTGCAACGCCTGGACGATACCTTCGGCGGATTCGAGCAGCTCGTCGCGCCGGTCGTTCCAGGCCCGGCGGATATAGGCAACGAGGTCCAGCATGCCGGGGCGGCCGTAGCGTGTTTCTTTCGGGAAATAGGTCCCGGCGAAGAACGGCTGCCGGTCCGGCGTCATGATGATGGTCAATGGCCAGCCGCCGGCGCCGGTCATCATCTGGCAGACCGACATGTAGAACGCATCGATGTCCGGCCGCTCCTCCCGGTCCACCTTGACCGACACGAACGTTTCGTTCATAAAACGGGCGACATCTTCATCCTCGAACGACTCGTGGGCCATGACGTGGCACCAGTGGCAGGTGGCGTAGCCTATCGAGAGAAAGACGGGCTTGTTCTCCATCCGGGCCTTCTGAAAAGCTTCGTCTCCCCATGGATACCAGTCGACCGGGTTGAACTGGTGCTGGAGCAGGTACGGGCTTTTCTCCCCGGCCAGGTGATTCGGCGGTCTGTTGTCCCGATTTTCCATATCATCATGTTGCGGCAACGCCGGTGAAAGACCAAGGACTTATATCTCAACCTGGTCGACCTTAAAGGGACGTCCAAGAAAGCCACGGCTCATCGATGTCCGGGATACGTCATCCGGCCAGAAAAAACCGGTTGGCAGGCCTGACTTTTTGTCCCGGGATTCGTTTAAACTGATAGACAGCACGACGAGGTGAGACCATGTTGAAAGTAAAAAGCATCGTTCTCCTGCTTCTGGCCGGTATCCTCCTCCTCCCGATAGCCGCCTGCGCCCAGCCAGCCGCTGCCGGTGTTCTCCGGTCCGACAAACCCCGTATTACCGATCCGGCCGTCACCGCCGGTGACGCCGCCGCGCTGCGTGAAGGTAACACCGCCTTTGCCTTCGACCTGTACCGGCTCCTCAGCGAAAAAACCGGCAACCTTTTTTATTCTCCCTACAGCATTTCACAGGCACTCGCCATGACCTGGGCCGGCGCCCGCGGCACTACCGAGTCCCAGATGGCGGACGCCCTTGGTTTCCTTCTTTCTCAGGAAAATCTCCATCCCGCGTTCAACGCCCTCTCTTTGGATCTGGCCAAGCGGGCCGAAGAAGCATCGAATGAGAACGCGCCGCGGCCGTTCGTACTGGATATCACCAACGCTCTCTGGGGCCAGCAGGGCTTTCCTTTCCTGGATCCCTACCTGGACGTGCTTGCCCAAAACTACGACGCCGGGCTGCGCACGCTGGACTTTACCGCCGACCCCGAAGCAGCGCGCGTCGTCATCAATGATTGGGTCGCCAAGCAGACCCGTGACCGCATCATGGACCTCATTCCCCAGGGCTCCATCGACGAGCTCACCCGCCTCGTGCTGACCAACGCCATCTACTTCAACGCATCGTGGCAGTCGCCCTTCAAGGAAGAGAACACCGCCGATGGCGCCTTCAACCTGCTGGACGGCGGCACTGTCACGGTCCCCATGATGCACCAGTCCGGCACGTATCGTTATACGGAAGGGGATGGCTACCGGGCCGTGGAGCTGCCCTACGACGGTGGACAGACCTCGATGGTCGTCCTGCTGCCCGACGAGGGCAACTTCCAGGGCTTCGAGTCCTCGCTGGACGCCGGCACACTCGACGGCATTCTCGGTGATCTGAGCACCTGGTACGTCAACCTCTCGATGCCGAAGTTCGAGTACGATTCAGAGTTCGGCCTGGCTCAGACCTTGAAAGACCTTGGCATGACCGATGCCTTCGACCCGGACGAGGCCGATTTCTCCGGCATGGATGGACGCCGGGATCTCTATGTCCAGGATGTCGTCCACAAAGCCTTCATCTCAGTGGATGAAAAGGGTACCGAGGCCGCCGCCGCCAGTGCCGTCATCGTCGGCACCACCTCGATGCCGCAGGGGCCGGTCGAGTTCACCATGGACCACCCCTTCATCTACCTGATCCGAGATATCCCGACCGGGGCTGTTCTTTTCCTTGGCCGCGTCATGGACCCCGCCGCCTAGTCGATGATACGATACGCCGTTTTGAGAAGCGGGTCCCGGAAGGTTGATTGACAATACTCGGTAAACTGGCTATAATAGACGAAGATAATTACGCGTATTATAATACGTGTAATGCAGTAGTGTATATGCCTGAATAACCGTTCGGAGAGGCGGCTAAGAAGCTCGCTCTTGTCGCTGCCGGTCCGAATATCAATAGTATCGTTCCTGATAGGCAAACGAATAAACCGTACCCTTCATCACTCCTCTCAGCGCCAAGGTGGGTAAAAGCGCCAGCCGCCGTTCCCGACTATATCACCCGCGAGGGAGAGAAATTTGCCGGAAATAAAAAGCTGGTACCAATCATCCGTTCAGGAAACCTTTGAGGCTGCGGACTCTCGCGAAACGGGCCTCACTTCTGCCGAAGCGGCGGAACGATTGCGCACCCACGGCTACAACGAGCTGACGGTCAAGCACCGGGGACCGCTGCGCCGGTTTATCCTTCAGTTCAATAATCCGCTGCTTTACGTCCTTCTCGTCGCCGCCCTGGTGGCCGGACTGCTGGCTGAGTTCATCGACATGTGGGTCATCGTTGGCGTGGTGCTGGCTACCGTTGTCATCGGCTTTATCCAGGAGGGCAAGGCCGAGTCATCCCTGGCGGCCTTGAAAAACATGCTGGTGGCGGAATGTTCCGCCCGGAGGGACGGGACACTGGTCCGGATACCCTCGCGAGAGCTCGTACCGGGGGATGTCGTTGTCCTGGAGGGCGGCGACCGTATCCCCGCGGATGTCCGTTTCTTTGCGATAAAAAACCTGTACGTGGACGAGGCCGCCCTCACCGGCGAGTCCGTGCCGGTCGAAAAGTCCGTCGAAGCCCTCGACCGGGACAATCTGAGTCCCGGCCAGCAAACGTGCATGGGCTTCAACGGCACCTTCGTCACCCGGGGACGCGGTCAGGGCGTCGTCGTGGCCACCGGGGTAGCGACCGAGCTCGGCAAGATCGCCGGGCTGATGGAAGACACCGGGCGGGTCACGCCGCCGATCCTCAAGAAGATCGGGGCGTTTACCCGAGTCGTCATTTATGTCATTCTCGGTCTGGGCGCCGCGACGTTCGGTCTCGGCTGGGCGCTCGGCTATGATGTCTCCTACATGTTCCTGGCCAGCGTCGGCATGATCGTGGCTATGATCCCCGAGGGCCTGCCGGCCGCGCTCGTCGCTGCCTTTGCCATCGGTACGCTCGCCATGGCGAGGCGGCACGCCCTGATCAGGCGGCTGCCCGCGGCGGAAACGCTCGGCAGCACCACCGTCATCGCCTCGGACAAGACGGGAACGCTGACCCGGAACGAGATGACGGTGACGAAAATCTACGCCGGCGGACGGGACTATTTCGTCAGCGGGGTCGGGTACGAAGGTGAAGGTGATTTCCGCCGTCCAGACGATTCGGCCGTCGACCTGTCCGGGCGGGACTCGGACCTTTACGATACCCTGGCGGCCGGCTTTTTCTGCAACAACAGTGAACTGCTCGATTCCCCGGAAGGCGCCGGCATCAAGGGTGACCCGACCGAGGGCGCCCTGACGGTGTCCGCCGCCAAGGCCGGGATACGGGACAAGCGGCGCCGCCTCGACGAGCTGCCATTCGAGGCTGAACTGCAGTACATGGCCACCCTCCACGAGTACGATGAAGGCAACATCATTTACCTCAAGGGCTCCCCGGAACGAGTGCTTGCCATGTGCTCCCGGCAGCAAGTCAATGGAACGGAGCGGGAGCTCCAACGGGAAGAAGTGGCCGCCCGGGCCGGCTCCATGGCGAGGGAAGCCCTCCGCGTCCTCGCAATCGCTCGGAAAAAGGTGCCGGCGGGTCACACGTCGCTCGACCACGACGACCTTGATGACATGGTCTTCCTGGGATTCCAGGGCATGATAGACCCGCCGCGGGAGGAGGTCATCGACGCGGTGCGGAAGTGTAAGCGCGCCGGCATCCGCGTCGTTATGATCACCGGGGACCACGTCGAAACGGCCAAGGCCATCGGTGAGAAGATCGGCATCGCCCGCGAGGGTGCGAAAGCCCTGACCGGGGAGCAGGTCCAGGCTATGACCGAAGACGATCTGTTTGCGGCGGTCGACGAGGTCTCGGTCTACGCGCGGGTCAGCCCGGAGCACAAATTCCGTATCGTCAGCCAGCTCCAGCAGCACGGCCACATCGTCGCGGTAACCGGGGACGGCGTCAACGACGCTCCGGCGCTAAAGCGGGCGGATATCGGCATCGCGATGGGCAAGACGGGTACTGAGGTAAGCAAGGAAGCCGCCGACATGGTGCTGACGGACGATAATTTCGCTTCCATCGTGGCCGCCGTGGAGGAAGGCCGGCACGTCTTCACCAATATCTGGAAGGTAATCCTCTACCTGCTCCCCACCAACATCGGGCAGGGCCTTGTCGTCGGTGGGGCGATACTGCTCTCACCGCTCGTTCCCGTGTTCGCGCTGCGCCTGCCGATCGAGCCGGTCCAGATCCTGTGGGTCAACCTTATTATCGCCATCGCCTGCGCCATCCCCCTGATATGGGAGAGTAAGGAAAAGGGGATACTCGAAAAACCGCCGCGGCACCCGAACGAGAAGCTGTTCAACAACGTGTTCATGCGCAAAGCCGGACTGGTATCCGTCGTCTCCGCGCTCGCCACGTTCGGCATGTTTTTGGCTTACACGGAAACGATGAGCCATGTCGATCACTACCTGGAACAGGCCCAGACACTGGCCTTCACTACACTGATATTCGTCCAGGTGACGTACCTGTTTACGGCGCGTTCCACCAACCGGTCTGCCTTCACGTTCAGTCCGTTTTCCAACAAGTGGGTCGTCATCGGGGCGGGCATCACGGTCGGTCTCCAGTTGCTGATCGTCCACGCGGGACCGCTGTTCGGGCCGAGCCCGTTCAAGACGCATCCTTTCGCGGCAAACTGGTGGCTGCCGCTCATCGGGGTATCGTTGTTGGGCTTTCTGGTGATCGAAGCGGAAAAGCTGTTGTTCAAAACTAAGACATCTCCGAGCAGGTAAAGACGCGACTCTTCCCGGCCACTCCATCATTATTTCCTTGATATTGGGTATCTCGAGTAGATAGGGGACGCTTGCTCTGCATAGATCCGGGGAGGAGGACTGTAACGGATCATTCAACAGCAAGTTCCAGGACGAGCCTCCGCAACGGGAGATCTTCAAAACGTATCAGGACGTGAAGATACTGGTGGAACGGTGGCGGCACGAGTATAATTATATCCGGCACCGGAGATCAGGATACCAGCGACTCTCACTCTACAGGTGGTAACCTGCTTGGGGGCCGGTCAGTAACATACTTGCCGGGCTAAAACCTGCTGAACAGCTTGAGCGAGGGTAAAGAGTTCCGTGATCCTAGTTGTCTTGGGTAAACGGCATTCTCTGTGTCCAATTCTGTTTTTAAACCAATAGCGACAATCGTTTCAACGAAACTAAGGGAGTTCCGACATGCCAACCACAAAGAACACGCGTGAATTCGATCGCTCGGTCCTGGAAGATTTCCTGGATCGGTATCTCACAGCACTTGCGCAAAATGACCCCTCCCGCTTGCCTCTGGCGAACGATGTCAAGTTTGTAGAGAACAATCAGGAATTGAAGGTCGGTGAGGGAACGTGGTGTACCGTTACCGGTCTTGGAAAGTATCGGCACTATTTCGCCGATCCGCAAATGGGCCAGTACGCCGTGATAGCCGTGGTCGAAGAAAACGGGAAAAAGGGCATTCTTAATCTGCGGCTGAAGATAGCCGACGGTAAAATCTCTGAGATAGAGAGCTTGGTGGTTCGCGATCCCGGCGGCGCGGAAACCTATGAAACAGCAGGACGGCCGCCGGCCGTATTTCTCGCAACCGTGCCTGAAGCGTACCGGAAACTGCGGGAACGCCTGATCGCTACCGCCAACCAGTATTTTACCGGGATGGTACGCAACGATCCGAACGGGGATTACTCTTTTTTCGCGGACGGCTGCAACAGGATGGAAAACGGCCGTGTCACCACGAACGCCGAACCGACAGAATACGGGCATTCGACCGATAGGGAATTTGTGACGATGACGGCGCGGGAGCAGTTCGAGACGGGGTTCCTGGGTTTTGTCACCCGGATCCGTGACCGGCGATTTTTTGTTGTCGACGAGGAACGCCAGTCAGTCATTTCATTCGCGTTTTACGATCACGACGGAACGGTCCGGGAACTGGGAATGCCGGGCAACAAAACGTTTGCAATACCCCCATACTTCTCCACACCGCGAACGCTCGAGGTCTGCGAGTCATTCAAAGTGGAAAATGACCAGATTCAATATATTGAAGTCACCCTGACGGAATTTCCTTACGGTACCCGGCCTGCCTGGGATACCGAAAAAGACCCGTGGCTGCGGCAACCCGCCTCGACGACCAAGGATAATTCCCCTGAAGACGTCAGCCCGATGGACCGCCATCAATTGGCCACATTCGTCGACCAGTTCCTCGCGGCCCTGGTATCCCAAGAGGCAAACCCGGATGGGATTTCGAAGGCCGCGAGGTATACGGAGAACGGACAGCAGTTGAATATCGGCGACGGTCTATGGAAAACTGCCACCCAGATCGGAGAAGACAGGGTAGTGTTAGTGGACCCGGAAACCGGTTCAGTCGGATTTTGGGGACGTATCAGGGAACATGATATCGAATCCTTGCTGACGGCTAGACTGAAAGTCCGGAGTGGTGAAATTGCTGAGATAGAAGCTCTGGTCATGCGGCATGAATACAGTAACGAGAGACTCGGGACGTTTACGCTCTTCGGGCCGAAACTGGACGGGATGTACCAGCCTGCGGACAATACGGACTGGTCCGGTATATTCGGACAGGCTCTCAAGCCGGAAGAGCGGAGAGATCCCGAAGCTATGAAGTCAATCGTTCAAGAAAAACGCGGTACGGTCCGTGAACAGCACTTTTTAGCTGCCGATGCGGAATACGGTCTGCTTCTGGAAATGACCCTGTCCGATATCGCCAATCCAAATACCGGAACAGTGGATCTAGCCAGTTCGGGCCCATATTCAATCATGCGTGCGCAGCTCCATAAGATCAGGGGTGGTATCATGATCGCCACCGAATCCGTACTTATGCCGGTCCCCTACAAGATGCGACGGGGTTGGTAATTCGAGCACGGTGAGGTCCTGCCGCCCCAAATAAGCTGGGCATGAATTACCCCGGCGGCTATTCTATTCTTCTCATCTCCCAGACGGTTCCCGTCCGATCCGGACAATGGATTCGGTAAACCTCCCGGTCGCCGGCATCCCAGGAAGGGACGCCCAGTGCAACCCTCCAGTTATACAACTCCAGGACATGTTTGAGGGCATAGCAGATATTTTGCGGCTCCTGGTAGGGCATTGCATAGACGTACGTATCGCCGATATTGTGGAAGCACTGCCCGGCCTTCTCTACGCATTTAAGCTCGATTTTACCGAGGTTTTCCGTAAACTCCCGGTAGTCGGTATCGGTGAAATTTCGTAGATCGATGTTCAGGTTGGATTTGCGCTTGTTCCTTTCTTCCATAGACCCTCCCCTTGTATAGTCCTTTCCCTGGATACGGTACTATCATCGGACGAAAATAAACAGATTACCGGTGTGTCCGGCTCAGTTGTCCGGGCTCAGTATACTTTCGTGTTACGAAGAATTCGCTCCTCCCTGCTCACTAGACCGTTAGTTCAAACCGTGTTGAATGGCGATGACGGCAGCTTGGGTCCGGTCGGCAACGCCTAACTTGGAGATGATGATGCTCACGTGGTTACGCACCGTCCCTTCGGACAGGAAGAGTTCCCGCGCGATGTCGCCGTTGTTCAGCCCCCGCGCGCCGAGGCGCAGTATCTCGCTTTCCCGGGGCGTCAGTTTGCTCGCGATGAGCGAGGTCGGGTGGGTCTGCGGGCTCGATGCCCGTCGGAGCACCTTCCCGGCAACGGACGGGTCGAGATAGGTACGGTCCTCGGCGGTACCCCGGA
>CAZOMF010000025.1:0-7870 GCA_964580635.1 uncultured Dehalococcoidaceae bacterium | reverse complement strand
GCGGCCAGACCGCGGTCTTCGAGGACGCTGGCCCGCAGCGCCCTGAGGGCCCTCCGCGTTTCCTCCAGTCCGGAACGGGCGGTTTCCAGAGAGGTATCGAGGAGCGAGCGCGCCGCCATCTGGTCGATGTCCCAGTAGGCTTTCAGGGTTTCAAGCTATACGGACAGCCCGCTCAAGGTATGGGCGAGGGTATCATGCAATTCACGGGCCAGACGGTTCCTTTCTCGGCTGACCGTCAGCTCTTCCAGGTGGAAGCGTAGTGGGCGAGACGCAGGTTGGCCGCCTCTCTCCGTCCGGAAGAATCTGTGACAGTACGCTGTAACGACAGGAGGCATACCATGCTGGAAGAACTGATGACCCTGCTGGCTTCGCCGCTCGGCCTTTGGGAAGCGGTGGTCCGCGTCGGACTATCGGTGGTGGCTTCGGCCATCGCCTCTCTCATTTATCAGATGTTTTACGGTTCCCGTCACCTCGGGGCGGGCGTGCACCGGACCTTTCTCATCGGCGGCCCGGCTATCACCATGATCTTTCTCATCATCCAGACGTCCATTCCCCTCGGGCTTGGCCTGCTCGGCGCCCTTTCCTTCGTCCGGTTCCGCACGCCCATCAAGGACCCGCCGAGATCGGGTTTCTGCTCCTACTCATTGCCTCGTCCATCGTCATGGCCACCGGCAAATATCATCCCGACGACCATTCTCTTCGCGGTCGTCTTCGTCACGCTCTGGGTGCATTATAAAATCACCGAGCGTGTCTCGGTGTTCGAAAGCGGCCAAGCAGGGGTATTTTACACCCGCGGGCTGGGCGAAACGAGGTGTGACTCGCAGGGGACCAAAGAAACATGCCTGCCGGTTTCAGCGAATATTTACCGATCTCCTTTTATCAATTTGCTGGAGTATGGTAACGACGGACTATCTCTGCATCCCGGAGATTTGAAAGTATAATCGTTACCTCCATCGTTTGGTTTCCGATAGGGTAGTCCCCGCTGCGCAGTATGGCATTCGGCGCCGATTGTTTCAGGTATGTTCCCAGCGATTTGATAACGCTCACATTGATGTCCTGTGACGGCGCCGCGATGAGATATAAAGCGGATAGGGCATCTTCGGGTTTGCATAGACTCATGGCGGTTCCGAGCGCTTCATCCATAGCTCGAATCCCGGCTTCGCCTTCAATTTGTTTTGATTCCTTGTGAAATATTCTGTCTCCCAAATTCGAGCGAATTTTAACTTCACTGCTCGCTAGCACGGTCCAGCCACCGAGCGTCTCGATGATGTCCCCGGCATCGAGCAGCTTGGCGCCGATGTGCTTTTTCCGCTTTTCAGCTCCTGCGCAGAGCAAGTTATAGAATGGCTTAACGATTTCCCGGTTGATTTCCATATAGTCATCTTCCAGGCTTTTCGATCGGTACAGTTCGTTGTTTACGAGAAACACGGCATCAGCGATAGGCTCTATCGATTTCAGGCAGTTTGCAGTATTTTCTGCCGCTCGGCTATCGTCGTTTGATTCGCGTTCAAAGGGAAGAATGACTAACGCGTATATTATTTTCCCTTGAAATCTGCTTTTCAGGTGTCGAGCTAATACCGGCAACGCGCCTGACCCGAAGCCACCGGCAGTACCGGCGATGAGAAGGATAGCATCGATCTGATAGAAATCCGGGTTTGTCCGAACTGCTTCGATAACGAGATCGGCCTGTTCTTCCATGATAGTGGCCCCTAACTCGCTATCGCCCTCGACCCCTGATCCCTTCAATCGTTCGGTACCAACGAGGATCCGGTGTTTAAAGTCTGTTTCAATGGCAACAGGTTTCACGAGGTCTGCGGTTGACGGACTTACGGCAAAGACGCCCGGTATGATCTCGAATCCTCCCTTTGTTTTTGAGCGGTGATTCAGCTGGCTGAATTCGTCAGCTACTCCGGCGCCGCATTGTCCCAATCCGATTGCGATTATTTTCAACGCAAATCTCCAGTTTTCTGACGGTCTTTTATCAGGTGACTGGTGTCTTTCTGATCAAATCGGTCGGTTAATACCACAAGTCGCCTCTCATAAATGGCAGAAAATGATCAACAGGAACGCATGATCAGCACTGTTGCGAGCGTGACCGTGGTGACGAGCAACCCGACGGCAGTTAAGGCAAGATAGAAAACATGACGCCAGGTAAGACGCAAAGAAACGGCATGCTGGTTCAGTAGCCCGGAGAAATCTGATTTTTCTCCTGAATCGGTCCCGTTTGATTGGTTGTCCTCCGGGACGAATCCGGGAACATTTTCAGGTGGCAGTCCGCTGTTCTCTACCCATTCTTTAAACAGTTTCTTTTGTTTCCGGTCGCCTAAGAATTTTGGCATTACGACTCCCACCCATCCTGTCTGCTTCGTGCCGTACGATCGACTCTGGAGACAAAGGTATTTGAGCCAAAGTGATTATACGCCTGCCCTGACGACCGAACAAGCCCTGCTTGTTGAGAGCTAACCCGATTGGGCGTCTTTAACAGTCGCTCTCTGGTCGGGCCGACCCGTTTGCAGGATGACATCGAGAGGATACGTTCGCAGTCAGAGTAAAGCCCGAAAATCGCAACTGAAACGGTTTCGGGCTTATTTGGTTTGCTTTACGTAAACGCGGCTTACCGCTTGATTTGCAGGTACAGCTCGGCACCGGGGGTGGGGTTCTTGATGGTGGACTCGTCGTCGTAGACAAGCAGAGATTCTCCGTCTGCTACCTTCCGCGTGATCTTATACCGCTTTTTATCCTGCATATAGTATGGGATGAAGCAGACTGGTTTTCCTAGTCTCTTAACGGTGACCGCGCCGCGCCACATCCCGGCGGGGACAGCGATGACCCCGGGTTTGTCGAAACTCACCGCTTCCATATGGTCGGGGTCTTCTCCGAGCAGTACTTCTATCTCCGCGTCAAAGCTGTCCCACGGTTCGACGACATCCGTTCCGGAAAACCACAGGAATTCCGCTATCTGCCCGTTGCTCACCGGTTCGTCGTCTCCAAGCTTGCACGTTGCTGTAATGATGTTAAAGCTGAACTGCTGCCCCGTATCGGGCATATCTTCTTTACCTTTAAAAACACATCTGGGATTCATTACCGCATCCCCGAGCTTGTGGTAGTCTTTCCTCAGTTCCTTGATGCAGTCTTTATACTTACCAACGGTGGAAGCGTTGTTGTAAAAAGGCTCCATATACTTACGGACGTCCTCGTCCGTCTGCTTCGGATTGGTAAAGCAAAATCCGCAGAAGGTGCACTCTTTTTCGGGGTCTTTTACGCAGGGTCTTGAGTGTTCTTTCTCGTAGAGCCATTCCTCTTTGCCGTTTTCATTGAGGCGGCTGTATACTCTTCCCTTCGTCGTTCCGACGTAGGTGAGCATGGTGTTCAGGCCCCTGACCACCTTTTTGAAATACACCGGACTGTGAAACACGCCCGGAGGCGCCCTCACGAGGCGAGCGCCTGACCCACGATCTTTGCACCTGTCGGTCCGATCATTCTCCCTCTCCTTGATTCAATGATCTGTCCATCGAATGGACATTCCAGTACCCAAACGATACTAAAGGTCGCATTGTAGGTGTGCCCGGAAAGCGGTACTATGATGAAAAATAGAGAACAGCGAACACGGGGAGTTTCTCCCCGGGCAGCTATCATGACGAACGAAGAGTCTGAAAAAGAAAATGACACCTTGGCGTTGATACAGGAGATCCTGAAGCCCGGGAGAAAGGACCTCAGGAGCATCCTCTACAAGAACATCGTCTCGAATGCGTTGCAGTGCACCGATGGCGAGCTCGATATTCTCGATCTCAAGGTGATCGACCGGGCCGTCGCCGAGTTCCGTCACGCGGCCTGCACCTTTCGGCCGTACCGCTCTCTCCGAAAGGTATCCATTTTCGGTTCGGCGAGGGTGGAGCAGGACAGCCCGTATTATGATCTGGCGGTAAAATTCGGCCGGGAGATAGTGAAGAGGAACTTTATGGTGATCACCGGTGCGGCGGATGGTATCATGTGCGCCGGCATCGAGGGCGCCGGCCCGGAAAACAGCTTCGGGGTAAATATACTGCTGCCCCGGGAACAGGCCCCGGCGAAGCTGATACAGGACGACCCGAAGCTCGTGACGTTCAAGTACTTTTTCACGCGCAAGGTGTTTTTCGTCATGGAGGCGGATGCCATCGCCCTGTTCCCCGGCGGGTTCGGTACCCATGACGAGGGTTTTGAGGTCCTGACGCTGTTGCAGACGGGTAAGGCCGTGCCGATGCCCGTGGTGCTCATGGACCTTCCGGGCGAACGGTACTGGGAAAAATGGGACCTGTTTGTCCGTGAGCAACTCCTCGCCAGGGGTTTTATCAACCCTGAAGACCTGTCGTTTTACCGGATAGTGCGGTCACCGGAAGAGGCCGCCGACTACCTCGAGTTCTATTACTCGACCTTTCATTCCCTGCGAACCGTCAGGAATGAAACCGTTCTGAGACTGAACACGGAACTGCGGGACGACCAGCTGGAAGAGCTGAATGGAGCGTTCCCGGACCTCATCAGCCATGGGAAGCTCAAGAAAAGCCGGCCTTTACCTGAAGAGACCGACGAACCGGAACTGATGTCCAAGCCGAGGATCACCTTTGCCTACAACAAGAAAAGCGCCGGACGATTGAATGAGATGATACTGAAGATCAACGAGCTCGGCAAAGCAAACCGCCGATAGCACGCTATTGATCGGCGAATAGTGCCAAGCTTGTTCCGGCGACCCGATACCGACCAGCGCCGCGGGACCTATTCAACCTTGAGCGGTCCTTTTTCTCATCGTTTTTCGCTCCCGGTCTCGCAGGTCGGACAGGGCCATTTGCCGGGCAGTCTCGGTGGCAAAATAGTCTTCCTTGTTCAGGCCCTCTTCGATTCGCTTGAAGCGCTGTGCCGCCTGTTTCTTGGCCCGCTCCTCGGCGACGGTAAATCCCTGTTTCGAGGTCCGCCACAGTTTGTCAGCGTCCCTCACTATCCCCTCGTTGGTGGAGATGAATCCTTTTCTCGTATCGTGCTGGGATATAATTTCGAGGATTTCATCGGTCAGGTCCGCCGGGTAATCCACCTCCCGCAGGATCTTGATCGCCAGTTTGACGCTTTCCACCTGGTGCTCGTACTGCACCCCCCGCCGGTCCTCGTCTCTGGCGTCCCGATCGAATATCTGCATCCGGCGTTCTTCAGGGAGCTGGCTGTACCCGATATCGTGTAAAATGATGGCAGGGATAATGACGTCCGCGTTGCCCTTTTCGAGGGCCAGCAGCCGGCGGGCGTACTTTAAACTCGTTTCCGCGTGTCCGGTGTCCTCACGCGTGTCCTGAAAGGGCAGGGCAAGCTCCCAGATTTGCTTGAATACCTTTTTCACAGGTCTTGCTCCTTCCGGTTCACCATCGATGTGTATCCTGATGGTCGGACAGTGCTTTTCCTATGATACCTGAGGTCGGCTGGCAAGCTCAACAGAAACGGGTATACAAGATACGCCATTTACAGAGAGTAAAAGCAGTCGGACTTGGGATCGTGGGCGTCCCCTGGGGATGCAGGGTCATCGGAGGCTTGCCCTTCTCCGCGTTGGGTATATAGACGTCTATCTGGCAGACCTCCACGCAGTGGTTGCAGCCGGTGCAGATGTCCGCGTTAAAGATCACCGGTACTGCCCCGTACGCTACTGGGCCGCGCCGTCGCCTGCGGCCGAAAAAAGCCGGGCAATGCTTTCCCCTGCGATGCGGCCGGAGTTGATGGCGTAGCCGAAGGCCGTCCCCGGCAGATCGGCGCAGTACGTGTCTCCCGTCCAGCCTCCCGTATCGACCCCCGCCGCGTAGAGTCCGGGTATCGCCGCGCCCTCACGGTCGAGCACCTCCATCCGCTCGTTGACCTTGAGGCCGCCCATCGTGTTCAGGATGGACCCTCCAGCCGCGAACGCGTAGTAGGGCGGCGTCCGCAGCGGCCGCAGGTAGCGGTGCGCCTTGCCGAAGACCGGGTCGTAGCCTCGGTCGCAGTTGCGGTTGTATTCTTCGACGGTCGCTTTCAGCACCGCCGGGTCCGCGCCTATCCAGGCCGCTATTTCGTCCCAGTCACCGGCGACCTTGTTCCGCCCGTTTTCGGCGTCCCGCTGGATGGCCTCCGCGAGACCGGGCGGCAACGGGCTCCGCTGGGTCGCGCCGTAGCCGTATCCCTCGGCGAGGTTCGTCAGCCCGGTGCGGTTGATTTCGTCGATCATGGCCGCGTCGAGTAACGCGTAGCAGCGCGTTCCCGGCTGGCGCAGCAGGGCGTTGATGCAGCGGTAGTGATTGAACGCCTCGGTCTCGTCGATGAACCGTTCCCCGCGCTGATTCACCCATAATGAGAACGGCTCGCCGGAAATGAAGCCCAGGTGCACCTTGACCTTGTCCGGTCCGAGGAGCACCAGCCCGCCGGCGATCGGTCCGCCCGCCATCAGGTAGCCCAGCCCATCGCGTGCCGCCCCGGCCTCGAACGCCATGGCGAGCCCTTCGCCCATGTTCGGCAGGCCGCTCAGCCGCAGCTCATCGCGGTAGTTCGGGCACAGTTTCTTCATCATTTCCTTGTCTCCGGCGAACCCGCCGGTGGCGATGACCACCGCGTCGGCCGGCACGTCGCCGACCCCGTCTTCGCGTGTCACCTTCACCCGGGTGATACGGCCCACGCGGTTCCGGATAAGCGCCGTGGCGGTGGCTTTGGTGATGACCTCCACGCCGAGCGTCCCGGCCCTGTCGGCCAGCGCCTTCAGTATTTCGGCGCCGTCACCCTTCGGCACGTGCCAGGTACGCGGATTGTCCCACGGCGAGTGCGGGACGCAGTAGAAATAGACGCCTAACCGCTCCAGCCAGGCGACCGTGTCGCCGGACTTGTCGATGAACGCCCTCACGATCCTCGGGTCTGCCTTGAGGTGGGACCAGGCCATCATCCGCTTGAAAAGTTCATCCTTCGGCGCGTTGATCGCCTGCCGCTTCTGGGTAGGGCTTTCCGCCCCGAAAATACCGGACGCCATGGCGGATGTCCCGCCGGTGGCGCTCCGCTTCTCGATCACCGTGACATGTTCGACCCCCAGCTCCGCCGCGGCCACCGCCGCCGCCATCCCCGCGCCGCCGCCCCCGACCACCACCATGCGTTGCGCTGGTTGCTGTGTGGGACTCGTCATCGTTCGGTCACCTCCTGGGACGTTTGCTTCCGGTGTTGCTTCTATAGTACCAGACGGAAGCGCGAACGGACAGGGCAGGTTTCTTTGACACGATTGGTCCATTCGCCTATTCTTATGCGTATGACAACTCCGATGGTCGATGGTCTTGTAGCACGAGTTCATAATCAACTGCGCCACGCCCGGTCGGATGCATGCGTGCGATCGTAATCTAGGTCATGTCTGAGCTGGTCACCAATATCCAGGGCTACTCCATCCACGACGGCGCCGGCATCCGGACGGTCGTGTTCTTTAAGGGCTGCTCGCTCGCCTGCCGCTGGTGCAGCAACCCGGAGTGCATCTCTCCCAGGCCGGAGCTCGGCTTCGTGAAAAACCTCTGCACGAAGTGCGGCGCCTGCGCCGGCGTCTGCCCGGAGGATGCGCTCCAACGGCAGGAAGGCGAACTGCCCGTCATCGACCGCGTCCGCTGCACCGGCTGCGGCGTGTGCGCCAATGCATGTACCTATGGTGCCCTCGTTCTCTACGGCAAACCCATGGAGCCGGCCGAGGTGTTCGACGCCGTCCGCCGCGACAAGATGTTCTACGACGCCTCCGGCGGCGGCGTAACCGTTTCCGGCGGCGAGGCGCTCCTCAAACCCGCTTTTGTCGCTGACCTTTTCAAGCTCTGCCGTCACGACAGTATTGCCACCTGCATGGAGACCTCCGGCAACGCCCCGGAAGCCG
>CAZOMF010000024.1:0-17740 GCA_964580635.1 uncultured Dehalococcoidaceae bacterium | reverse complement strand
TCGCTCGTACCGCTGGCACGGTACTGGAGCACGACACTGTCATTCTGGTTGCCGTCTCCGCTGTAGTGTACAATCACCCCGACGTTTTCTATCGTGGGTGTGAGCGTCAGCTCGCCGGTCGTCGTCCCGCTCCCGGCCGCCATCACCGGCGCAGTGAATACCAGTCCGAACAACGAAACCGTCAGGATCAGCGAAAGACCGGCGCTGATAACCTTGTGCCGGAAATACCGGCTGACATGTCTTGACAAACACTTAAAAACGTTTTCAGCCTGAAAAACAAGCATGAGATTCACCTCTTGTGTTCTCTTCTTGCCCTGACGTGCGGGTTCGAGCTACACGTCAGGGCCTTCTTCGTATTTCACCGATGACCGGTTGGGTGTCCGCCTGGTCTCCTCCTGACCTCACATCCACTCAATCAGTCATCGACTCGCGTAATTTAAGTTTTTCGCGCTGTGAGCGCCGAGCTCCAAGGATCGGACAACGCACTCACGTCCCATCGGAATACCGGGTTGCAGGAATATGATTGAAACCGGAGCCCGATCATCGTCTTTAACGATTTCGGCATTGATACCCTGCGAGATGCTGAAACTACATGGCAGGTTGCGATATCGAAGTTCATATGGAGCGAGCCCGGGGGCAAAACATCATATACCGGTCGCCGTTGTCACGGTCGTCGTAACTATCCCTGGTTCTTCCTGTCGGGTCGATATCGGTACGGCCCTCGCTGAATGCGGCACCGGACTCGGTCACCAGCCTCTGATGAGCGGCGACCAAAATCAACAGCATTGCGGCAAACACGGAGGGCACGTTCGTCGTAACATAGTTCAAACATTACTATTGTGCCGGTTCCGTTTCTGTTTGGACAACACGAACTGGAATAGTTGATGACCTACTCGAACGGGTAGGATTGGGGCGATATCAACTCAAGCGCGGTTGCGGCACCGGACAGCACCCGGCCCTGAGCTCGCCCGGCCCAAGGCCGCCGGATGGGCTTACCGATGGTAACCGCCCCGATCAATCGAGGGGAGCTACCACGTTCTGGCTCTGGATAAGGTAGACCGGTTTGCCATCAGGTGTTTTTTCACTATCAAGCCGAACGATACGAGTCACCACCATCTTGATCTTGATGACCTTTCCATCCGTAAGCTGGTACTCGTTGAATTCCTCTCTTCGACACATAAAATCGACCGGTGTTCCTTCAACTTCGCGCCCCTGGTAGTTCACTTTCATGGCGGCAACTCCCATCAACCAGTATTTATTTGTTTATACTACCACCACCAAGCCCGATTGTCGTCTTAGCGGCGGGACGTTCGGCCCGGCATGCATCTTGACATCTCTCTCACCGTGGCCTAGCGTAAAAAGGAAAAACGCATATTCGACGGAACGAGCTTTACATGAAACTTTTCAAGCGGAAAAAAGACAAGGGAACACCGGCCCGGCACCTTACCTGTCCTCACTGCGGGAGTAACGCGACGTTCGCGAGCGTTCACGACGGAGGAGACACCCCTGTCAGTGTAAAAACGTGGCGCGGCAGGAGCTACATCGAGCGACGCTGCCGGGACTGCGGCCGTATCTTCTACGTCGATATTCGCGAGCCGAACCGTGATGCAGAACTATCAGACACCGACGAAGATACAAACGACGAAGAAGCGCTTGAACTCGCCGAGGAAGAACTAAAGCGGCGCACTGATGCGGAGGGCGACCACCGGTACCCGTCACACTGACCCCCTGCCACTAATCCAGATCATCGACTGTCTCAGAAAACGGGGGTGATCACTCGGCGGACACCACTTTCTGTCCATACAGAGCCTCATACGCACGCTCGGCGGAATTGTACTTGGCAGCAAACCCCCGATAACAGTACCTCGTTTTTCACAAATCAGCTGCAAATCGGGAATTTCAGCATCTTTTTACCATATCCGCGTTTTTACGTATTTACATCGCACTGATGACACAGTATAATACGTTAGCTTGAGGAGGCATTCACTTATCGGACAGTTATAGTCCAGTGAAAAGCGAGTATGATCGTTCGCGGCGTTGCCCTCGTGATTTGAGCATTGTTATCGGTAAAGTTGTTTACGGTGAAAGGGATCGGCTTGTGAAGATTTTCAGTGGTATCCGTCAGCCAGGAAACGTCATCCGCGTCCTTACCATGCTCCTCGTACTGGTCGCCCTCGTGCCCGCCACCGCGACCGGCTGCAGCAGCGCCCCGCCTCCCCCGGCGCCGGTTGCCAGCACAATAACGGTATCGCCCGGTTCTGTCGCGCTCGGGGATGCCGTTTCGCTCTCGATTAACATCCGCAACCCCGGTGACCAGGACATCGCGGACTACACTGTGAACCTGACCGTCAATAGCACCGTGGCGGGGACCCAACATGTGAAGCTGCCCGCCGGCGAAACGGTCACGGTGACCTTCGGATACATCGCGGCCGAGGCCGGCGCGCATACGGCCAATATCAACGGTCAGACGGGCGAGTTTACCGTCCTCCGCCCGGCCAGCATCACCGCCGGACCGCTCACCATACAACCGAAAAGCGTGGTGGTCGGCGGGGAATTCAACGTCACCGCCGATCTGACAAACGACGGCGATATCGCCGGGACCTACACGGCGGTCTTCAAGCTGGACGGCGACCAGATCTCCTCCAAGGACTACTCCGTCGGTCCCGGGGAGACACTGACCGTCTCCGCCGATACGTCCCTGGACCTGAACGGTTCCCACATCATCGAGTTTTGCGGCCAGACCGGCAGCGTCAAGGGACTGCGCCCGGCGACGTTCAAGGTCAGCGGCATGACCGTCGACCCGGTCTCGATATACGTCGGTGAGGAAGCGACGGCGGAAGCCACCATCATCAACGAGGGAGACGTAAGCGGGACGGTGAGCGTCGTTCTCAAGAGCAACGGCGTAGGTGGGGAATCGCAGGAGGTGACGCTCGACCCTGGCGAAAGCCAGGCCGTCCGGTTCACGGTGACCCCGGAGAGCACCGGGGCCGTCCGGCTGGGCATCATGGACGCCAGCACCACCCTCACCGTCAGCACCCTGGAGACCTACACTAACAGTACCTATTACTATTCCGTCGACTACCCGTCGGGCTACTCCTCCAGCGTGACCGACCCCGGCACCATCTCATTCGTAAAGTCCCAGAATACCGGCTTGTACGTGCTGACGGACCACCTATCATCGAGCCTGAGTCCGAAAGATTATTTCGACGGCATCGTATCCGACAAACAGGACCAGTTCGACGACTATACCTATTCCTCCCTCACTGAGATCAAACAGGGCGGCGCCGTGATCGGCTACTCGTACGACTACGCCAATACGGTCAGCGGTACTCTGTGGCAGGGGGTGGGCCGGGTCTACAAGGCCGGCAACCTGGGGTTCTACGTCGTCTTCACCGCGCCGGCGGCCAGCTGGCAGGACTACCGCGGGCTCGGCCTGCTGTGTCTTGCCTCGTTTCAGCTGCCGGAGTTCTTCACGGGTACCCTGAACGATACCGCAACCGGCATCTCGGTCACTCTGCCGGACAACTGGACGGCCCTGGCCACGGGAGACGGTACGCAACCTTTCCTGCTCCTGACGGATACCAAACTGGTAGCCGGCTATATCGTGACGGAGGCCGTACCGCAGGATATGACCGCCGTCACGTACCTCGATGAAGTCGAGGCCCAATTCAGCCAGGCGGGTTTGAACATCGACAGCCGGGAGGACTTCGCGTACGACGACGGCAGCTCCGGGCAACTGCTGCGCGCCTCCATCTCCGCCGGCGGCCAGTCCGGCAGCTTCTGGGTCGCCGATGTCATTTCCAGCGGCAAGGCCTACAGCATCGTCATATCCGCCGATACCGCTGAGTTCCAGACCCGCAGCGACGGCGTACTCCAGATGATGCACTCGCTGAGCATCTCGGTCCCCGGCGTCGCCGGCGTGGACCGCAGCACGACGCTGTTCGAGATGGCCGGCGACGAGCCGACGCTCGACCCGGCACTCTACGAAGGCGCCCCAGACACCGTCATCGGCACCCTCTACAGCGGGCTGGTACGTATCGATACGAACTTCGACGTGGTGCCGGACCTGGCCGAAAGCTGGACGCTCAGCCAGGACGGCCTCACCTATACCTTCCACCTCCGCCACGACGTCACCTTCCACGACGGCAAGCCGTTCACGGCAGCGGACGTCGTCTACTCCTGGGAGCGCGCCTGCGACCCGGCCACCGGTTCACAGAAGGCCGACCTGTTCCTCACGGACATCGTCGGAGCCAGGGACATGCTGGACGGACAGGCGGACACCATCAGCGGCCTGACTATCGTGGACGATTACACGTTGAAGGTCACCATCGACGCCCCGAAAACGTACTTCCTGTTCAAGCTGGCTGAGCCGGTGGCGTACATCGTGGACGAAGCGACCGTAGCAACGGGCGCTAACTGGGACGAGCACCCCAACGGGACGGGCCCGTTCAAGCTCAAGGAATGGGTCAAGGACAGCGTTATCGTCGTGGAGCGGTACGACGGCTTCTACGAGGGGCCGGTGCCGCTCAAGAACGTTGTCTTCAAGCTGTTCGCCGGCGACCCGCTCCAGCTGTACGAGAGCGACTCTGTCGATATCGCGCCGGTGCCGCTGTACGACCAGCAGACCGTGCTCGATACGACCAATCCGCTCAACGCCGAGCTGGTGACCGGCACGACGGCGAGTGTCTCCTACATCAGCTACAACGTGAACGCCCCGCCGTTCGACGACCCCAAGATACGGGAGGCCTTCGCGCTGGCGCTCGACGTGAATAAGCTGATCACCGTCTCCGAGCAAGGACAGACCGTCCGTGCGGCCGGCTACCTGCCGGACGGCATTCCCGGGTTCGACCCGTCACTGCAGCCGCTGCCGTACGATGTCAGCCAGGCGCTCCAGCTCATCGGCGAGTCCTCGTACGGTTCGGTGAGTAACCTGCCGCCGATCACGTTTACCACCATCTATGGACTCACCCCTGCCCAGAATGCGGTCATCGACATGTGGCAGCAGAACCTCGGGATCAGCGTCACCGTCGAGACCCTGACGGACATCGAATCCTACTTGGCGGCCATCCGCAACGGCGATTACCAGGTAGCCCTGGGTGGCTGGGCGGCGGACTATCCCGACCCCCAGAACTTCCTGGACGTGCTGTTCCGGACGGGCAGTACGGACAACCACTTCGGCTACAGCAACCCGGCCGTGGACGCCGCCCTGGACGCGGCGGCCGCCGAGCCGGACCAGGCGACCCGTATCCAGATGTACCGGGACATCGAGCAGCAGATCCTGGCGGACCTGCCGGCGGCGCCGCTCTGGCGGAACGATACCCAGTACTACCTCATCAAGCCGCGGGTACAGGGACTTATCCTCACGTCGCTCGGCATTAACGAGTGGCGGGACGTATCCGTGACGCCATGAGGAGGTCCCGGTTGGCACGGACCCCCGCCGTCGCGCTGCTGGCGCTCGCGGCTGCGTTCATGCTGGCCGGGTGCGCCGGGGCAGCGGTGACGAACAGTGCCGCGCCGCCCCCGCCACCTCCGCCTCCGCCGGCCGCAACGTCACTCACTTCAACCACGACCACAACGGCGGTAGCCCCACCGCCATCGACGACCGCGCCGGTGACGACAGCGACGGCAACTACACCGCCACCCCCGGCGACCGCCACTACACCCGCCGCGCCGGAAGGCCTACGGGTGACGTTCCAGGGTACGGAGATCACCTTCCCGGACTACATCACCTTTTCCATGACAGCGACCGGTAACGCCACTATCGAATCGGCGGAAATACGTTACGGCTCCGACGAGCACTCGCTGGTGCCCGAGATGCAGAAAGCCAAACCGGACATCGCGCCCGGCACGTCCGTGAACGCGTCCTGGAAATGGGAGATGAAGAAGACCGGCTCGCTGCCGCCCGGGGCGAACGTCTGGTGGCAGTGGACCGTCACCGACGCGGACGGCACGACGCTGACCACGGACCGCCGGACGATGACGTACCTCGACCCGCGGTTCGTGTGGCAGCATCAAGACTACCCGAATCTCACCGTCTACTGGCACGACCAGCCGGAGGATCTCATTCAGCAGCTGCTCGACGTGCTGGACGCCCGGCTGGCACGTATCCAGCTCGATGTCGCCATCCCGGCGGAGCGGAAGCCGCAGGTCTTCATCTACCTGAACTCCGTCGAGATACGCGAGGCCGTCCTCTTCCAGCAGGACTGGACCGGGGCGCTGGCGTTTCCGCGGTTCAACATCATCCTCACGGCGGTCAACCGGGACGTGCTCGACTGGGCCAAGGACGCGCTGCCCCACGAACTGACCCACCTGCTGGTAGGTGAGATGGTCTTTGGCCCGTACGACAATCTCCCCACCTGGCTGAACGAAGGGCTGGCCGAGTACAGCGTTCCGGACGCCGAGTACGACCGGGACATCTACGTTCAGAACGCCGTCTCCCAGGGAACGCTGATATCGCTGCAGAGCCTGGGCGGGAGCTTCCCGACCGACCCGACGCAGGCCGTGCTCGCCTATGCAGAGAGCCGGAGCGTGGTGGCCTATCTCATCGGGGAGTACGGCTGGAACAAGATGAGCGAGCTGCTGACCATGTACCGCGAAGGCACGACCAACGAGCTCGCGTTAAGCACGGTCTACGGCCTGAGCATCAGCACCCTGGAAACGCGGTGGAAGGCGTCCATCGGCGCTGAGAGCTGACGCAGGCAACGAAACAGCGTATCGCCCATAGCGTCCAGCCGGCCGATGCCGGGAGACGGCAACAACTGGTTTTAATTCGGCACCGTCGCTCAACGCGTACGCCGGCACGATGGAACACCGTGAGAATTATCCCGACATCATCCGAAAAAACCAAAAATTCCGCGATTTTATATAAATCCCGTATCTTTTTATCAAGAAAAGCGTTATATTGTGCAAGGATGCCCGGCGGAGTCGTTTGCATGAAAAAGGCGGTAGTTTTTCTGGTTCTGGTACTATCCGGTTTGCTGGCGGCGCTTTCCGCCTGCACCGGTCCTTCGACTACATCATCAACGGGACCAACGAGCCCCACGCCGGCGCAACCGGCCCAAGTCGCTTACTGGGATGTACTCCATCCCAACATCGCCGTGTCGCAGGCGCAGGAACTGAATGATGTCACCGCCGTCGCCTCGGGGACGCGCCAGGATATCATGTTCGGTCTGGACTATTGTCTGGCGCTGGAATCGGACGGGGACGTCTGGAGCTGGGTCGCCAGCGGTTATCCTGTGAGCGGTGCCGAACCCACGCAGTTAGCCGGCCTCAGCCACATTACGGCCATCGCCACCGGCACCGGTAACTCGCTGGCCCTGGACAGCGGCGGCCACGTGTGGTACTGGTACGCCTACGGCGACCTGCCGTCCGGCATTCCTTCAGCGACCGTCACTAGCCCGACCACGTCGGTCATTACGCCGACGACGCCGCCGAGCCGGGACCCTACGCCGTTCATGGTGGCCGGGCTCGACCACGTCACCGCCGTGGCGGCCGGCATGAGGTTCTCGCTGGCGCTGCTCGATGACGGGACCGTCATGGCCTGGGGTGAGAACGAGTGGGGCCAGCTCGGCGACGGCACGACAACTAACCGGGACGCGCCGGTCCGGGTGCAAGACCTGAGCAACGTCGTCGCGATAGCCGCCGGGGACTACCACAGCCTGGCGCTGAAAGCGGACGGTTCCGTCTGGGCCTGGGGTGACAACGAGAGCGGCGAGCTCGGCGACGGCACTACCACGAACAGCTATACCCCGATCCGGGTCAGTGGACTGAGCGAGGTGACGGCCATCGCCGCCGGTGAGGCCCACAGCCTGGCACTTACAAAGGATGGCACCGTCCGGGCCTGGGGCAACAACGAGAACGGGCAGGCGGGCAACGGGACGCAGAACGGCCCGGACCATCCCGGCATCGCGACTCCGGTGAAGGTGAACGACCTCAAGAACGTCGTCGCCATCGCCGACGGCGGCCTGTCCGGCGGCGGACCGGACGTCAACGGCGGCACGGTCAAGTACCGCGCCGGGTACTGCCTGGCCCTGGAGAGCGACGGCACGCTCCTGACCTGGGGAGCGTACGGGGACACCGACCAGCCGCAGCACAATCCCTGTCACACGACCCCGGTCACCGTCGGCAACATGGCCGGCAACCGCGTCATGGCGGCGGGCGGGGATTATGCCGTAGCCGTCATGCCGGCGAACGAAACGGCGATCAACGGCGCACCGAGCGCTTCCCGACCGCTGCCGCCCTCACTCACTCCGGCGGGCTATTCCGACATGGCCTATGCGCCGCAGGGAGACGCTAATCCCGGTGTTTTCCGATTGGAGCGCGTTCTCTGGGGACCGCTTTCCATCGATATCATCGGCGCGGCGGACCGGGCACCCGGGACCGACATCGAAGCAACGCTCTACCGGAACGGGGTCACCATTCCCTGGTGGCACACCGTCCGGACCCACGTCGGCAACGACGGCCATTGGGAGGTACGTGTCAGAGCCGGCGGGAACGGTGTCCTCGAACCCTTCCCGGACCTCACGGCGGGGTACTCGCTTTGGCTGACGGTCGCCGGCAATCCGGCCATCACCGCCGGGCTCAACCTCGGCGAGCCGCCACTCGCACCAACCCCGCTCTCCGGGCTGACCTGGGACGGTCCACCGGACCTGGACGGCACGGGGTGGCAGCTTGTCTCCATGGGCGGTGAAACACCGCTCCCGGGTACCAGCATCACGCTCCGCTTCGACAGAGGGCAGGCTTACGGCAAAACAGACTGCAACTCCTACGACGGGTCGTATGCCGCTGCGGAACCCGGCATTCTCAGCTTCTACTCCCTGTTCACGACACAACTTTCCTGCGGCGAAGCGTCCGACTGGCAATCGCAGGTTTATCTTGCACGCCTCGGTACTACTCTCTGCTACCAGATAGAGGACGATACCCTCGGCCTCTACGACGGCCTCAGCGGGAACCTGACCCTCGTCTTCGAGCGGGCCAACGGCCTCACCGCGCCGCCGACCGCCGGCGGCTGGCCGGCCCCGGCTTCGGACGTCAGCGGTCTTTCGCGGTCGTTCGCCGTTGCCGGTGATATCCCGATAGAGATCTGGCTGTCCCCCGGACTCTCTGTGAAAGACCTGGACCTGACCGACGGCGTAGCAGAAAAATCGTACTCTAATGCGTGGGGGACATCAACGATCAAGGTGGAAGCCGGTGAACCTCTCCTTATCCTCAACGGTACGCTGGCTAATGCGGACGCGGCCCGCCCGGAACTGGACCTCTGGGCGGAAGGCTACGATACGGACGGCTCCATCGTGACACGGACCGTGGACACCGCCCATATCATGGGGCACATCGGACTCCACGTCGAGACCGACGAGACGCGGAGCTTCACCATGCACCTGGCTGCTGCCGAGGGCCTGAGATTCCTCCGTCTCTATGTCCGTGCCTATGAACAGACCCCGCCATAGTGTGGAGGAGCGTCGTGAAAGTGAAAAGGCTTGCCGTATTCGCAGCCCTGCTGGTGGCCATACCACTTGCTACCATAACGGGTTGTGACATCATTACCGGGCAGGACGGTACGGCGCGTTCACCCACCGCCAGTGAAACACCCCTGCCGACCTTCGGCGTGCTGGAAGGCAAGACGTGGATCGCGCCGTTCTTCCCGGACCGACCCCAAGCGTACCATCTGCCCTACCCGCCGGGCGTCTACCAGACGCGGAAGGTCATGGTCTATGATGCAAAAACCAGCAATCTCGTTACGCAGGTGGATATCGACGAGAACGGGTACTACCGTGTCGAGTTGCCGCCCGGCAGATACACGGTGGATATCAACCATTTCCAGAACGACACCAGCGCCGAACTGCCCCGCACCCTGAAGATAGAAGCCGGCGTCCATCTCAACTTCGATTTTCCCTTCTACCTGGACATCCCCGAGGACTTCACGCCCCGGGAGCTTGGAGAGAACCTCTACTACGGTCCGGGGTCCCTCCAGGACGGCACGCTCTACGCGTTGGAGCAAACTCCCCGGGAAGAAGGCGGGCTGGTGCAGCGGTTCGTGGCGGTGGACCTGGCCACCCTAGAACGGACGGTCATCCTGGAACTGCCGTACGATCGGTTCTGCGAGACGCCGACCATCAGCGGCAACCACCTCGTCTGGGAGTCCGTCGACCGCGAGGAGTACTTCAAGCAGATGGTCTCATCGGCCATCCGCCCGCCGTCCAACTTCGATATCTTTCTCCTCGATATGACCACCGGGCAGGTCGAGCAGTTCACCACTGAAGAGCACGCCCAGCGGAGCGCCATGATCTCCGGGGACTGGGTCGTCTGGCAGGACGCCCGGCACCAGGCGGACGAACCGTACCCGCCCCGCTGGGACATCTATGCCATGAACCTGAACACGCGGCAGGAACAGCGGATCACCGGCCCGACCTCGGAAGGCTACAACACCTTCTCACTGAGCGGCACGACCGTCGTCTGGACGGACAGCCGCCACGCCGACCGGAATGTAACCAGCTACCCGAGCAACGCCCCGGACTTCAACAACGAGATATACGCGTACGACCTGGCCACCGGCACGGAGACGCGTATCACCGACAACCCCGCCAACGACCAGGCACCAGCCATCAGCGGCCACACCATCGCCTGGCTGCGGCAGGGTACGCTCCAGGGCGGGGACATCTTCGCCTACGACCTGAACACCGGTAAGACAACGCAGGTCTCGCACAGCGGTTACGCGGAGTTCCAGCCGTCTGCTGCCGACGGTTTCATCGTCTGGTCGGACGCGCGGGCCAGCCTCGGCAATACGTCCGGGGATGTCATCAGGAACGGCGTCCAGGGCCAGGCCGACCTCTACGGTTATGAACCGACGACCGGAAACGAGCGACAGCTCCTGGCGACAGCCCCCGGCTGGGTGGCACAAGGCGCCATCACGGAAGGACGGTACGTCGTGTTTGCGGCGGGCGGCGGCATCTATAAAGCCTACGTCATCGATATGGGAAAGGAGTAGCGGGATGTATGTACGAAGAGGCTCCGTGCTGTTGCTGGCGGTCCTGCTGGCGGTTACCGGCATGATCACGTCCTGCACGCACCAGTCCCGGGCGCCGAGTCTACAGTACCTGGGACAGTGGTCGTACCGTTTCCCACCGGGGCTGGCGGAAACCGGCTTCGCGTATGACCAGGATGCCGGCCTCATCGACAGCATCGCCACGGCCACGCTGAGCACCGGCGGCAAGAACTACCTGTTGCTGAGCTTCGACCCCAACATGGGCCCGGGCAAGAACAGCCGCATCTTCATCTTCGACACCACCGATCCCCTCTCGCCGCAGCTGGTGACGAGCGTCGCCCACCCGGACGCCGACCGCCTCAGCTTCCTGGCGAGGAGCATCACCGTTGAAAACGGCATTCTCTACGCCGGTCTCTTCGCTGACAAGGGCTGCTGGCGCGTGGACGTCTCGAACCCGGCCGCGCCGCGCGACCTGGGCATCGCGGACGTGGCGACCCACAATAACATGATCGTGTCCGGCGACCTCATCTTCTCCTCGGGGCAGATGTACAACGGCATCATTATCTGCCGGATAGCCGGCAGCGGTGAAATCGAGGAGCTTTCCCGTATCCCGCTGCCCACGCGGGATGTCCGCCTGGCCCTCAGCGGCGGGCTGCTTTTCTCCGGCTATAACGACACAGTGACCGTCTACGACGTCTCCAACCCGACCGCCCCGGTGACCACGGCCTCGCTTGAGCTGGACGTTCCCCCCGACCTGACAACGGAACTGGAGGGAGTCCCGATGGGGATGTCCAAGTGGCAGCCGTGGCAGCATGTCCTCGACATCCAGGCGGCAGGCACGTACGCCTACGTTGCCGCCGGGGCGGGAGGCGTCCGCATCATCGACGTCTCGGAACCGTCCTCACCACGGGAAGTCGTCGAGGCCGACGTCGGGGGCTTCGCCAGCGCCCTGACCCTCGTCGACGACCGGCTCTACATGACGATGGTCGATAACGGGACCGGCAAGATGGGGCTATCCGTGGTCGATGTCGGTGACGCGGCGAACCCGCAACTGGTGGGCACGAAGACGATGGACGCCGACTTCGTCATCGGGGGCGTGACGTTCGGTTACTGCTGGACGCGTCCGCTCGTCGCCGGCGACCATATCTACCTGGCGGGCTTGAATTACCTGGACGTATTCCAGCTCAAATAGCCAGCTGTAGGTTAGTGACATAGTACGGAACTGGACAGTGAAGACGCTGAGAAGTATTCTCGCCGTGGTACTGCTTATGATCATGGTGCTGACGGTCGGTTGCTCCGGCGACCCTCCGGTGCCGGGACCGGTTACCAACCTGGACGTCATCAACTATCGGGACTTCACTGTGAACGCGACCTCCGTAGGTCTTTCCACCGCCGCCGAGGGCACCGTTTTCGTACGGGGGGACCTGAAAAAGCCGGATGACATCACGGTGCGCATCGTTATGACGGTGAGTATCGACCCGGAAGACTGGGGCGGCGTGAACCTCTACTTCCCGGAGGGCTGGGAGGTCACCGGCATCACCAGCAACGACCCGGGGATCGACGGCTTCCAGAACGACCTGGCCACCGTCTGGACGAAGGGCGAGCCGGCGCAGGGCGGCTCATCGTGGGTGGCCATCGGGCAGCGGGACGCGAACGCGGGCCCGGCAACCGGGGTACAGCAAGCGAGGCTCATCATCGACGCCGGTTTCGTCCTCGATGGAGCGGCCACCCCGGAAACACTGGCTCTAACAGTCGCCGTGGGCAACAAGAACGGCTATATCGTCGGCCCCGTGTCTCGGGACCTCGCCGTCCCGCTCCTGGAGGACTACCGGCCCGCCTTCAATCCGGTAACTTTCTTCCCGGTACAGGCCGAACCGGCGGCGATGGTCTTGACGGCGCGCATGGAAGGCGAGCTGACGCTGTACAATGGATGCCTCGCCGTGAATGACGTGATCATCCTGTGGCGGTTCGGCTCAACGCTGGATACGACCGGCGGCCAGCTCCGCGTCCTGGATGCCTCCGGCCGGAAGATAGCCCAGTTGGGGAACTCCATCGTGCTCGGTGGCGGTATCGTCGGCCACGACTACGCCGAGGAGAAGACCGGGATGTCGCTGCCCGGTCCCGCGTGGGACTTCTGGCTCATCGGGAGCGTGGTAAGCGGAACGGAGTGAAATGAAGGTCTGGCTCAAAGAAAAGACAAAGACGACAGAGCTGAAAAGATGGGCGACAGGTCCCGAGGGGGATTGATGATGAGAAAGTTAGCGATACTCACGTTACTGGCGCTGATCCTTGGATCGAGCCTGGCGGGATGCGGTACGGGTGATGGGACCGGCGATCAAACCGGCACCGCCTCCGGCCTCGGGCGGATGCTGGGGTACGTACCGCTTTCATTCCTGGACGAACACGATATCTGGTACACCGACCCCGGGACGATCAAACAGCGTTTCGGGCTGCTCGAGACCTACACCGCCGACGACATCCGCGCCCTGCCGGACGAGCAGGGGCCGGCTTTCATGAACGCGCTCGGCGCGCTGCCGATAGGCGCCTCGTACTCCACGCCCTACCGCGCGGGGGACCTGATCGGCTGGGACTGGACCGGCATGGACCGGGACGTTTTCGGCGATACGCCGCCCTGGGGGTTCAACATCATAGAGAGTAAATTCGATAGAGCCGCTATCGGCCAGAAACTCCTGGAGCAGGGGTACACGCAGGCGGCCTACGGAAACGAAACGTACTACCGGTTAAACGACGACATGGCGATCAACCTCACGAGCGACTTAGGCCGCATGGCCCTGGCCCAGCTCAACCGCGTCGCGATGCCGGACGACACGCTCGTGTTCGCCCCGGCCACCGGCATCATGACCGGCATGCTGGATACGATGAACGGCAACGTCACCTCCGTCATGGACGACCCGCCGGCGGCCGCCATCGCCGACAGCCTCGGCGACGCCCTCGGGGCCGTTCTCATCACGCCGGGACGGCTGCTCGAGGTCGCCCCGGGGCAGGACGCTCCGCCGTTCGACCTCCCGGCGGCCACCTCCTGGGGCCGTCTGCATGACTACGCTCTCGTTGGCCTTGGCTACCGTGACGATGGCACGGATCGTTACCTGGATATCGTCCTCTACTACGCAAACAACGCGGACGCCGCCGCGGACGGACCGGAGCTCGTGTCACGTTTGTGGAGCTATGATCTCAATACTCAGATCAATAACGCGGATAACGTCCCCTTCACGGCACAGTGGCAGGTCGGCCAGCCGGTCGTGAAGGACTACGGCGGCGGCGCCACCCTGATCGTTGCCAACCGCTACCTGCCGGACGCGAACGTCAGGGTCCCGTCGCTGGAGATGCTGGTGCAGATACGTGACCTGCTGTTCCTGGCCCCGGACCCGACGCCCTACCGGGCCGCCGGCGACGATATCATCAACGGACCCACCGGCTTGAACTACCGGGCGGTCCTGCAGCAACCGGGTGCCGCCAACCCGTGGCCGCCCATCGAGACGGCCACGGTCGAGGTCAGCGGCCCCGGCGGTCCCGCGCAGGTCACCTACCGGGCCTTCATCGAATCACCGGCCGGGCAGACACGGAACAGCCTCGTCACCATCAAACTGCCGGAGCCGGTGCCGTTCGGGCCGGATGTGCGCCTCATCGTGGAAGGGATCGACGTCCCGGAGGGGATAGCCGTCAGCCAGGATACCGACAAACAATCGTATCCCGGGGACCCGGTCACCCGCGTGACCGGCATCGTGGAGGTCCATATCGCGGCAACGGCCACGCCCGGCGAGTACCCGTTCCAGCTCAAACTACACATCGGCGATACGCCATACGGCGAAGTTCCCTGTACCATCAGCGTCCATTGACCCGGATGGAAGGCGGGAGCGGTACTGCTGGTAGTTCGTTCGCGACCCGCTGCGGCAGTTCAAGGGAGCCCGGAAATATCGAAAACCTCCAGCACCGGCTGGTTGGGGCTGTTCCCGATGAACCAGCAGAGGTAATTGCCCAGCCATGCCATGGAGGACGACGAGCCGCCCTCCCACTGGTCGAAGAAGTCCCACGGGTCCGGGAGTCGCATAAGCCCGAGCTCTTTGACGTCCGCCGGGTCCGAGACGTCTAGGATGAGGTAGGGAACGTTGCTGAGGCTCGATATCCCCACGGTGGACTGCGCGGGCAGGTAGAGCCTGCCCTCGTGGACGTAGAGTCCGCCGAACCGCGGCTCCCGGTTGACGAGGGGGAAGTAGCCGGCGGTGACGGGCTCGAGGGGATTGGAGTAATCCACGATGAGGACGCCGTTCTCATCGTCCCCACGCAGGGTGATATACAGCAGGTCGCCGTCGAGGGTCCGGCCCGCCTCGTGGGCGATCCACCCGTCCGGAAAGGCGTTGTAACGGTGCTCGGCGACGATGGCCGGAGAAGTTGGGTCCGACACGTCGATGACCTCAATGGCATCCTCGGACCAGGCCAGGAGGTAGCCGTGTGCCATCCCCAGTCCGTAGAAGGAGGGCCGTTTCACCGCCACGGAACCCGTCTGCACGGGAGCAGCCGGGTCCGAGACGTCCAGCACCGCTATGCGGACATCGCCGACGTCCACGTAGGCATAGTCCCCGTTCACGACCATCTCCCGGACCGAGATGCCCTCGTACCAGCCGAGGGTGCGCGGGGCAGCGGGGCTAGAGACATCGATGGTCCAGAGCGCGCCGTCCGCCGGGACATAAAGCACCGTACCGTCAAGATAATCGGTGGACAGGTACGCGGTGCCTTCGCGGGCAGCCAGCCAGGAGACCCGTTGCGGCGAGGCCGGGTCGGTAATATCCAACACGAGGATGCCCGGCGTGGCCGGCACCTCGCTGTTCTGGGTCTGCACCTCCAGGAACAGGTAGTTCCGTCCGCCGATAGTCGCGGGCAAGCCCCGGCCCGCGGAGGAAGCGCCGTACTCGTTGATACGGTACTCACCCGCCGGCTGAAGCTCATGCACGGGCAGCGTCATCGTCGGCAGCGTGAACAGCTCGGGCGGGGCCTGGAAGCGGACGGTCATCGTTTTTTGCTCATTGTCCGGGGTCACATAGGAAATCTGGAGTCCCGAGCTCTCCAGGGCAGCCGCAACGGCGGCCGGGTCTTCGGAAGTGGCGTCATACCCGAAGAGGATGTCGAAGTCCAGGGTTTGGCCGGGCTGCCGTTCCCATCCCCCGGACGTGTAAATACCCGGGGCGGTCAGCTTGTGGCTGGTCCAGATACCCGGATTGGGCATCCGTATGGGCAGCACGGTCATGGATATCCCGCGGATCGTTTCGCCGCTGATATTCTCCAGCGTAACGTGGTAAGTCACGACGCGGTTGGACGGGTCGTGGTTGTTGACGTCCACGGTGACCGTCTGCCCGAAGGCCGGCTCGTCCGGGACCGTCGTGTGCCAGTCCGGCAGCAGATTCCCGGCGGCGTCCACCGGCGCCGCCACGGTAATCGAACCATTGAAATCAGAGAAAGTATAGATAACGGTGTGGGCCGTCCGGTCCTGCGCCTCGGGCCCCGGCTGGATGACGAGCACGGCTTTCCTCATGAGGTAATCGTCCTTGCCTATCCAGAGGTCGATGAACCGGACCCCTATCTTAGCCTGGTAGTCGGCGAGCCGCTCCTGGACCTCCTGCTCGCTCAAGGGAGGAAATCCTTCCGGCTGCGACGTCCGGATGACTTTTTCGTAGTCATAGGTACCCTGATAGTGCCGGCAGACAACGCCGCCGATGGTCTCCTCGCCGAGGTCCTGAACGTCCTTGAGCAGGTCGAGCCATTGCGTGGTAGCCTGCCGGCTCACCAGCGAGGTAAAGCCGGCGGCGCCCTGTGCGGTATAGTAGCGGTCATACTCGCCCTTATAGTACAGGTCCGTGCCGATGATGATGTAGTCCCGGTCCGTCCCATCCAGCGACGATACCACGTGATAGCGGTCCGGCGCCTGGTACTCGACGTCATACCTGCCCATCACCCCGTTCACCGGATCGCTCATGGTCATGGAGAACCGGTAGGACTTGATGTTCTCGATGGCGGCGTATGCCTTTGCCAGGACGCTCGCCGGTGACAGCGGACCGCTCCACGGCTGGAGCACCGACAGGACGATGATGACGGCGAGCACCGGCGTCGTGACCAGCAGCCGGGCCTTCCACGACCCGAACCGGCGCTTCCCGCCGCTGTCTCGCCGCAGCCGTTCCAGCACGGCGTGGCGGATGTCCGGTCCGTCCGGAACGGTGTCCATACCGGCCATCCGCCGCCGGATCGCGCGGAAGCCTTCCAGTCGGGTCCGACATTGTTCACAGCCGGCCAGGTGGACTTCAGCCCGCTCCCGCTCCGCCTGCGAGAGCTCGTCATCAGCCAGCGCGGAGAGGAATTCGTCGTTCAGGTGGTCATTCATCTCAATCCGTTTCTCCCGCAGCGTAGAGCCGCCGGAACTCACGGCTTCCCCGCGCCACGTGCTTGCGGACGGCTTCCTCGGTCGTGCCAAGTGTCTCGGCTATCTCCCGGTAGGTGAAACCCTCCACGTGGTGCAGAACGAGGCACGCCCGCTGTTTCGGCGGTATCCTGACGAGCGTTTGCTGCACCATAGTCCGCTCGTCGAGGACGGAGGCCGGGTCGTCGCTGGCGCGCTCGTGCTTGTCTAGGAACGGCACGAAGGTCAAGATATGCTGCCGCCGGAAGTGCCCCCAGGCGACGTTGGTGGCGACGCGGTAGAGCCACGCCCGGAACGAGGTATGGATGCCGGTCTTCATAATTCCCCGGTAC